>SUWY01000007.1 GCA_015061245.1 Bacteroidales bacterium | reverse complement strand
GGTCTGCCTGTTACATTCGAATATTGATATGCCGGTAATTTTGTCGCAGTTTTTTCAATTATATCACTTACCTCTTTTTGTGTTAAATAAGGATTTACAGACAAAATTAGAGCAGCTACAGCAGAAACATGAGGAGCTGCCAATGATGTACCACTTGCATATTCATACTCTAGCCCATTTATAGTTGTCTTGATACTTCTACCAGGAGCAACTATATCTAAACAATCTCCATAATTACTAAAAGTGCTACGCATACCATTATTGTTAATCGCACCAACAGTTAAAATTTCAGAAACATCTTTAGACGGATAAGCACACGTCGATAGAGAATCATTACCAGAACAAAATACAACTACACAACCCAAACCATTCCGTCCATATTTAATAGCAGCGCTTATTGCCTCATTTCGGTCGTCATTTGAATAATTTGAGGACCATGAATTATTAATTACATCTGCACCATTATAGTGTGCATATTGTATGGCCTCAGCAAAAATAGCAGTACTTGAATAATCATCAGGGTTACTTGCATAACGCGCAAATTGAACCGAAATAGGCATAAAACCAACCCCATCTGCTATCCCTGTAATTCCAATATTATTATTAGTATTTGCAACCATTACTCCTGAACATTTTGTTCCATGTGGCCCTCTAAGAAGCTGCCCTTGACTTTTTGTATGTGCATCATAAGATTCTTTTATATTAACATCTAAATCTGGATGCTCCAAATCTACTCCGGAATCAACTATTGCTATAGTTATATTAGGTAGATTAGACATATCATAATCCTGTATATCAAGATAATTTATATCATAATTGTTATTTTGATTGTTGTATAACGCCCACTGCGTAGAAAATAAAGGATCATTAGGAGTTGTTTTCGGACTTATTGGTATCATCATCTCAGGCACTGCAAACTTAAACTTTTTTGTTTCATAGAAATAATTTGCCATTTCTAGCGCATTTTGAGCAGAATTGTTATCACATTGTATATAAAACCACAAAGGATCATATTTATTGACACCAATTACAGACACACGCATTTTATTAGCTAATTCATACATAAAATCAATATCCTCTCGAAATAACAACTTAACTGAAAAAATATCCGTGATGGCAAACTCTGTTCCATCATCAAATCTATAATATGGTGCTTTGTAACGTATATTGGAAAATTCATTTAAATCATCATTTAAAACATTATATACGACATATTGCATATTTGTATGTCTACTCTTATATTCTTCAGAACCGAACAGCCCTACAACATCTCGATTATAAGATAAATACTTTGTTTTACTAACTTCTGATAATACAACATAATATTTATTATAATTTGGGGTCAAACATATCTTTTCCCCTCCACTCCAATAGTAAGATTTTGAAAGGAACTGAGAATCCAATTTTACAATATCCACTTGGTTTAAGGCACCATTATCAACAATAATGGTGTCATGTTGACATGAAACCATCCCCAACATTATAATTACAATGCTAAATAATTTTTTCATACGTAAATATTTTCGTTCAAAGCGCCATTTCTGACACATAAGTTTAACTTAATCAAACTATTACGCAGTATCATAGCAAATCAAAAGAATGCACTTATAACCTTACAAATGCGACGATTGATCCAAAAGGCAATAGCTAAGAATATAAAAATTTGATACACGGATCAATTCACACTCTAGATCGCTTAGCCGTTGAGACCAGTTTCATATTCGGTCTTACTCCAAATGAGTATACCAGTAAAAACGGCCTGATTTCTTTCGGAAATTCTGTCAATGAACTGCTGAAAGTCTTGTAACTGCGGGGTTCAGTATTCAGACCTTCGCCAACTATAGTGGCTACTGCTTCGTCCCTGTGGACATCTACTCCACAGCCCCGTTGAACGACTTGGGTGAAACTAACTTCTGACATAGTGCTTAAATTAGGAAACTACGCTCGAAGTTAGCACTTATTTTCATTACCCCGGACGACTTGATAAAGTCATAGGGGGGGGGACAACAACAATTTATTTACCGTTATTAATTTGCGCTTGTAAAACCTTTACCAATTCTGTAAGGTCATTTATCTGAATAGACATTTCTTGAATTGCACCCGTAAGAATTGCAATAAGAGTTCTATAGTTAATTAGTTTATTTCCACTATCGTCTGTTGTAACTGCCTCAGGAATAATTTTCTCTAATTCCTGAGCAATAAATCCAATATCTTGACTTGTACTTTTATCGCTATGAGATTTAAGTAACGTATATTGAACTGGCCTTAATTGCAAAGTCTTAATTAAAGGAGATTGAACATTACTGATATTTGTTTTCAATCTTAAATCAGAGGTTTCGTATACTGACGATACATATAAATCATGATATACTTCAGTATCAGTATCATAAAACCTTATATATGATGTATTGGCAGATATACGGGGGCCATTAGTTCCTAAATAGAATTTTAACCACGCGTTACCTGAAGTACTACCGCTATAATGAAAATAATGTCCTTTACCCTCCCATGCTGTTACATAACCATAAGGAGGTGTAATATTTCCAAAAGTTAGCTGACCATTTGACAAATATTTGAACTGTGCATTAGCACCAAATGCTATAAATAGCATAACGATAAGATTAAATAACTTTTTCATGGCTCTAAGATTTTAGTTTCTACAAATATAAAACAAGAAAAGTGTTAATGCAAACGTTTGTGGAGTTTTTTTAATTTTAACTATTTTTAACAATCCGCAAATGGAAAACTAGTGACAAGGCAATCTCAGCATAGGGCAATTTCTGTATTATCCGAACATGATAAGGCTATAAGCAGTATCATAGTAATTCTTAGTATCATCTTTTGCATATCCTAATTATTTTAAATTCAACATTTAAAGCACAACGCTACAAATATAGCGATATATATGCAAAGATTTATGTAATAAACTCTATTTTTTTAATAGACAAGTAATAAAACAAATACATAAATATTAAATGAAAAATCACCACAAAAAAGATTCCTATTAGCAGAAAAAATTATAACTTGCAGATGCAAATTGAGAATAACAAACAAAAAAATACAATTATGACTATTGAAGAGAGATTGGCGGCCCTTCGCAAGATTATGACACGCGAGGGAATCGATGCCTACATTGTTTCCGGAACAGATCCTCACGATGACGAGTATCTACCGGAGACCTGGAAGCAAAGACAGTGGATATCAGGCTTTACCGGTTCATTCGGAACAATTGTAATAACCCAGGATCACGCCGGATTCTGGACCGACACCCGCTACTTTGTACAGTACGAGCGCGAGCTTGGAAACACCGAGTACAAACTTCACAAACTGCGCGTACCCGATGCAGTGGATTACCCTGAGTGGCTTGCCGAGACTATGCAAGAGGGACAAAAACTTGCCTTCGACGGCTACTGCATGCCAACATCGATCATCAGAAAACTAAAATCACTGCTTGAGCCAAAGGGAGTAAAGGTTGTAAATACTGTAGACTTGCTTGGCGAATTATGGCTTGACCGCCCTGAAATGCCATCGGCTCCAATCATGAGTCTCGATGTAAAATACACAGGAAGCTCTGCTGCAGAGAAGCTTGAGCGCCTACGTGGCTATATGCAAGAGAAAGGCGCAACCTACACCCTACTAAGCAGTCTTGACGAGATTGCATGGCTATTCAATCTACGCGGCGGTGACATTAACTTCACTCCTGTCTTCATTTCATACGCAATTGTTGGAATGGACGAGGCCTCAATATTTGTTAAACCTGGAAAAGTTCCTGCCGAAGTTGCTGAATTGTTGGCAAAAGATAATATCAGCGTTAAAGGTTATCATCAGGTTACAATTGCCCTTGACGAGATTGATGAAAGCAACATCTTTATGATTGATGCCGGAACTCTAAACTATGGAATTTACGAAAAGGTAAGCAGTCGTTTTAAAACCGTAGAGTGCAAATCACCACTAATTCTTTGGAAAGGAATCAAAAACCCAACCGAGATACAAGGCTTTAAGGATGCCTGCCGTAAAGATGGAGTTGCATTAACAAAATTCTACTACTGGCTATCTAAGCAGGATGTCAGCCAACTATCGGAGTTGGATATTGAGAAGGTTTTGGGCGATTTCAGAAAGGCACAACCGGAAAGTATGGGCGATGGTTTCCGTTACATTTGTGCTTACGGAGAAAATGCAGCACTTCCTCACTACTTTGCTACCGAGGAGAACTACAGCATGCTTAAACCGGAGGGACTTTTATTAATGGATACAGGAGGTCAATACCTACATGGAACAACCGACATTACCCGTACAGTTCCACTTGGTCCTGTTTCACAACTTCAGAAAGAGGATTTCACCTTGGTTCTAAAAGGCATGATTGAGCTTGGCAGAATTGTCTTCACAAAGGGAACAAACGGAAAGAACCTTGATATTTTGGCACGCATGCACATGTGGAAATACCAGCGTAACTACGGACACGGAACAGGACACGGAGTTGGTCAGTTCCTAACTGTACACGAGGGTCCGCAAGATATTCGTCTATTTGGAGATCCTGCCGAGCACCCAATGATGCCTGGTATGATTACCAGCGATGAGCCTGGAATTTACCGTCAAGGAGAGTGGGGAGTTCGCCACGAGAATTTAAATGTATGTTTGGATTTGGGTACAAACGAGTTTGGTGAGTGGTATTGCCAGGAGCCAATTACTCTTTGTTATATTGAGAAGAGTTGTATCATTCCTGAGATGCTTACTGCCGATGAAATCGATTGGCTTAACGCATACCACAAAAAATGCTACGACGAAATCACCCCATACCTTACACCGGAAGAGGCTGAGTGGCACAAAGAGAAAACCTCACCTATCGAGTACACTCCTATTCAAATTAGGAATTAGAAATTAGGAATTAGAAATTAGGAATTAGGAATTAAATAAAAAACTCTTGAGCCGTAGCTCAAGAGTTTTTTAGTATGTTTAGTAAAGTAAATATATTACTCAACCTCCCACTCGTAGATTCCGCAAGAAAGTCTTCCAGGCTGGTTAACCTCAAGCTTCAACTCTTTGGTTGTAACAGTCTCGAACTCTACACGGTCTCCGATACGTGCTGTTACCTTGTAATCAGAAGTATTCTTTACAGGAACCCACTCTCCGGCGTCGTTCTTGTAGTAAATCTTCCAAGACTCTGGCAAACCGCAACCACCCCAAGGCTGATCCTCAAACCAGTACAAAGTACATGAAGATACAGTTACAGGCTCTGCGAATGTATAAGACATCCACTCAGTACCGCCCTGTTTTGGCCACCAGTGGCAATATGGAGGAGTTCTATCCTCATCACCCTTTGGTTTCAATCTATCGTTCAAAGCACTTCTTCCTGAACGGATTGTTCCACCAATCTTAGCACCGGTTGTCTTTGATACAGGAGGAACTGCAGTTGTAGCTGTCAAATCCTGAGCGAACCATACGCACATCTCACCATTTCCGCGGTGTGCCCATGCATAGTATGGTTGCAATGTCAACTTATGAGTCTCAGTCTTCAACTGACCCTTATCGTCGAATCCAACTGTCTGGATATCTGTTGTGATAAGGTTCATTCCATACTCATTACCACCAGCCTTAATGTGAGCATCCTTATACTCTACATTGAACTCTGGCTTCTGGTTGAAGATAGTATTTCTGAATGCAAAGTTGTTATCCGGCCACTCTGCGCAATATACGATAGGACCATTGCTGATAGCAACCTTACCGTTATCCTCGATTACCTTGCTGTTAGCACGGATTACACGTGGAGTCATCTCAAGGCTTACGGTTACCTTATCGCCCTTCTTCCACTTACGGTTAACGTTTACATAACCATGATCAAGCTCTGCCTCAACCTCCTGGCCGTTTACATATACCTTATAACCGGTCTTCTTTCCATCAGCAAAGAAGTACAAGTCGCTAGGAACAACCTGATTCTGAGCCCAACCTGGGATACGAAGCTTCATGTTGAATGTAGCAGCTGTGTTAACAGTTACATCAATATCACCGCTCCATGGATAGTTTGTCTTCTGAGAAAGGCTGATTGTCTTCTTGCCAACCTTAATCTTAGCATCGTTAGCCATGTACAAGTTTACATACAAGTTGTTATCCTTTACAGCGTATGCATAACCAGGTACTGATGGGATGAAACGACATGCGTTAGATGGGCAACATGCACAACCGAACCAAGCCTGACGCTGGTGCTGTCCAATTGACTCCAATGGGTTTGGATAGAAGAATCCACCTCCGTCCAAAGAGATTCCTGAAAGAACTCCATTGTACAATGAACGCTCCAATACATCGATATACTTAGACTCTCCGTGCAACAAGAACATACGCTGGTTCCAGTAAACCATAGCGATAGCAGCACAAGTCTCACAATAAGCAGACATATTTGGCAACTCATAGTTCTTACCGAATGCCTCACCGCTACCTGTAGAACCTACACCACCGGTTACATACATCTTCTTACCAACTACGTTATCCCATATACCATCGATAGCCTCGAAGTACTCCTTGTCACCTGTCAAAGCAGCAACATCAGCAATACCAGTGTACATATATGTAGCACGTACTGCGTGTCCTACAGCCTCGTCCTGCTCCAAGATTGGCTTGTGAGACTGGCTATACTCGCTTCTGTTACGACGTGGACCAACATAACCTCTCTTATCCAAGAAGTATTTAGCCATGTCAAGATACTTCTGATCTTTGGTCAATACATACAACTTAGCCAAAGCCATCTCTGCAATCTGGTGTCCTGGGACGTGAGCCTCTTGACCCTCACCGTCACCAATCTCACGGCATACGCAGTCTGCGTAACGGATAGCGATATCCAAGAAGTTGCGCTTTCCTGTAGCTGTATAGTGAGCAACAGCTCCCTCTACCATGTGACCCAAGTTATACAACTCATGGCTCAAATCCTCAACCTTTGACCAACGCTTTGGTCCCATCCAGTTGTGAGGATGCTCAGGGTTCATTGTTCTGAATGTGTTCAAATAACCATCAGGCTCCTGAGCAGCAGCAACGATAACCAATACGCTATCGATATATGCTTTCAATTTTGGATCATCGTAGGTCTGCAACAAATAACTTGCACCCTCGATTGTCTTATAAACGTCGGTGTCATCGAATGACAAAGTTCCCTCCTTAATTGGAGTCACTACACCTGTACGCAATTGCTTAGCAGCATCGTCAAAGTTTTTGTAACGATCTGTCTCCTCGCACTTGCTGAAAGCCAATGGAATTGTCACATCGCGGCTAGCCTGCAATCTCTGTCCCCAGAATGTATCGGTTACCTTAACCGATGTAAAAGGAACTGGAGAGTAAGGATAACCGGTCTGAGCAACTGCAGCAACTGCAGTCATAGCCAAAATGGCTGCACTCATCAAAATTTTCTTCATACTCTTGTTCTGTTAATTTGTTTATAGTTGTTATTTAATTATTACTCAACTGTCCACTCATAAATTCCTGCAAATTTACCATCTTGCTGGTCAATTTCCAACTTCAATGCAGAAGTTTTAACAGATTTGAAGTAAACTGTACATGCTACACGCATCTCTACAGGATACTCTGATGGGTTCTGAACTGCTACCCACTCACCCTTATCATTCTTGTAGTAAACTCTCCAAGCCTTAGGTGTAGCGCACTGTCCCCATGGCTGGTCATCGTGCCAGTACAAAGTACAGCTAGAAACCTCCTCAGGCTGCTCAAACTCGTAAGCAATCCACTCGGTTCCACCGCCCTCACCGTCACTCCAGCGGCAATATGAGGTACCTCCGTCTCGCTGTCCGCGTGGAACACGTCCGTCATTTACAGCAGAAAGAGCATTCTTTACAGAACCGGTAATCTTAGATGTAGATGCAATGGTTGGAGCTGGAGTAGCTGTTACAGCACTCAAATCTTGTGGGAACCATACCAACATCTCTCCACGTCCGCGGTGTGCCCATGCATAGTAAGGAATCAAAGTCAACTCCTTAACCTCAGTCTGCAAATTACCATCCTTATCATAAGCGATTGTCTGACCGGTAGTCTTAATGATATTCATACCATAATCATTTCCACCTGCCTGAATATGAGCATCGCTATACTCTACCTGGAATTTTGGCTTCTGGTTCAAAAGAACGTTTCTTACAGAGAATCCTGGGTTGTCCGGCCACTCAGCACAATATACAACAGGACCATTCTCAATTGCAACTCTACCCTTATCAGCCTCAACACTCTCGTGAGCACGAACAAGTCTTGGAGTCATATCGAAGTGAACTGTAATCTTATCACCCTTCTTCCAGCTTCTCTGAATTGACATGTAACCATTCTCCAACTCAGCATCAAGAACCTGACCATTAACTGCTACAGAGTAAGATGGACGCTTCTTGTCTGAATACTTATAAAGGTCACTTGGAACAACCTCGTTTTGAACCCAACCTGGGATACGAACCTTAATTCCATACTTACCAGATGTATTAACAGCAATATCAATATCGCCATTCCATGGATAGTTAGTTGTCTGAGTCAACTTAACTGTGCGGTTAGCCAATTTAATAGTAGCATCGCCACCTACGAACAAGTTAACATACACATCGTTTCCGTGTGATGCATAGATATAACCTGGCAATGATGGGATGAAACGACATACGTTTGATGGGCAACATGCGCAACCGAACCAAGCTCTACGCTCGTGCTGTCCCATAGACTCCAATGGGTTTGGATAGAAGAATCCGCCACCATCCAATGAAATTCCAGAAAGCAATCCATTGTAAAGTGTACGCTCCAATACATCAATATACTTAGACTCTCCGTGCAACAAGAATAGACGGAAGTTCCAATATACGTTAGAGATAGCTGCACAAGTCTCGCAATATGCAGTCATATTTGGCAACTGATAGTTCTTTCCGAATGCCTCACCACTATTGGTAGATCCAATACCTCCGGTGATATACATCTTCTTACCAACTACATTCTCCCAGATAGTATCAATAGCATCGATATACTTCTTATCACCTGTCAAAGCAGCAACGTCAGCAATACCAGTGTACATATATCCTGCACGAACAGCGTGACCTACAGCCTCTTTCTGATCTACGATCATCTCATGAGATTGGCAATACTCCAATGAAGAGCTGATCTGCTCATCTGAGTAACGCTTACGGTTGAAATTCATACGGCGAGGACGGTTGCCATTCTCCGGCATGTTCTTCATCATCTCAGCCATTCTCTCCTCAGCCTCTTTCTTCTGTGGCTCAACCTTAGCCATATTCCAAGAACCATCCTCGTTGATATACTCCCAAACATTGTCAGGCATTGACATCAAACCGAAATCGTTCTCCCACTTCTGCTGAAGTTTCAAAGTTGAATATCTGCTGTACTCATTGTCAAGTCTCTTCTCTCCACGGTGGTCAACGAAGAATTTAGCCATATCCAAATACTTCTTGTCTCCTGTGCAAACGTACAATTTTGACAATGCCATCTCTGCAATCTGGTGTCCTGGAACTACAGTAACCTTACCCTCGCCATCACCAATCTCGCGGCATACACAATCTGCATAGCGAATAGCAATATCCAAGAAGTTACGCTTTCCGGTAGCTGTATAGTGAGCAACAGCTCCCTCTACCATGTGACCCAAGTTATACAACTCATGGCTCAAATCCTCGTCAAAAATCCAACGTTTCTCACCCATCCAGTAGTGAGGATGTTGAGGATTCTGAGTTCTTGCAGTGTTCAAGTAACCATCAGGCTCCTGCGCAGATGCAACAATTACCAATACACTATCAATGTACTTTTTCAATTTTGGATCATCGTAGGTTTGCAACAAATAACTTGCACCCTCGATTGTCTTATAAACGTCGGTATCGTCGAATGACAATCCTCCAACTGTAGCTGTATCGCCAGTCTGCAAATATCTTGCAGCATTGTCGAAGTTTTTGTAACGTCCTGTCTCTTCGCACTTGCTGAAAGCCAAAGGAATTGTTACGTTACGGCTCGCCTCCAATCTCTGTGTCCAGAAATTGTCATGAACCTTTACTGAAGTGAATGGTACGGGCGAATATGGATATCCGCTCTGTGCGCTAACGCTCACTGCAAAGAAGAGCGATAGGGCTGCCATTAAAAATTTTCTCATAGTGTTCTGTTTATGTTGTTTTTACTTGTTTAATCATTATTCCAGTCAGGAGTCTCATGACCCAATAGGTGACGTACAAAGAAGTCGCGACGCTTACGCTCTCCGTATGTACCTCCCATTGTGTGACGCTCATTTGGCAACATTAGGAACTCAAACTCCTTCTTTGCCTTAATCAACTCATTTACAACCTGAAGTGTTGTAGCCGGGTCAACGTTGTTATCCAACTCTCCCAAAATCAACATCAACTTACCCTGCAATAGATGAGCATTCTCCATATTTGAATTCTCAGCATACTCAGGTCCAATAGGATAACCCATCCACTGCTCATTCCACCACATCTTATCCATACGGTTATCGTGGCATCCGCAAGCAGCAACTCCTACCTTATAGAACTCAGGGTGGAACAACAATGCACCCATTGCATTCTGACCTCCTGCTGAACATCCGAAGATACCAACTCTCTCAATATCCATGTATGGATACTTCTCTGCAGCAGCCTTCATCCATGCAATTCTATCAGGGAAACCTGCATCCTTAATATTCTTCCAACATACATCATGGAATGCCTTTGAACGGTTATATGTTCCCATTCCGTCGATTGCAACCACAATAAATCCAAGCTCTACCAAGTTTGAGTAGTTGAATGGAGCAATTGAGAAGTCCTTTGGAACGTGATTATCGTGTGGTCCTGCATAAATATACTCAATGATTGGGTATTTCTTGTTTGGATCGAAGTTTGCAGGACGAACAATTGTTCCCCAAATATCGGTTACTCCGTCACGACCCTTAGCACAGAAGTTCTCAGGCATCTGCCATCCCATCTCCAATGCCTTAGATACATCGGCTTTCTCCAACTCTGCAATAAGCTTACCTGTCTTTCCGCAACGAATTGCAAATACAGGTGGACAGTCAGGTCTTGAATAGAAGTCTGTCAAATAGCTCTTATCGTGATTGAATACAACCTTGTGATTTCCATTATCAGGAGTCAAACATATCAACTCACGCTTATCGATGTTCAACTTATATACCTTCTCCAAATATGGATCCTCGCCAGCATCTTTTCCTACTATAGTCAAGTATGCCACACGAGCCTCATTATCAACCGAGATTACATCTTTTACAACGAACTCACCCTTTGTCAACTGACGCTTAACAGCGCACTTCTCAACATCGTATAGATACAAGTGTTTCCATCCATCACGCTCAGAGATCCAAAGCATCTCATTGTCATTCAAGAAGTGGCTATACACCATGTTATAATATATAAAGGTATTGCTCTTCTCATCTACCAATGGCTTGCACTCTCCGGTTGTTCCATCAACTTTATATACAACATAGCGTTGGTGTCCTCGCTTATTGTAGTTGAATGTAAAGTAACTTCCATCCTTGCTCCAACGAGCACCGCCAATGCTGTACTGCATTTGAGGCTCATCAAACTTAACCTCAATCTTCTTCATACCATCAATTGTGAATAGAGCCACATATCTGATATCCAAAGCATCGCCCGGCTTTCTATAGTCGTAAGTCTCAATCTTTGGTTGTAACTGATCACTTGGAGATGATTGAACCATTGTCAACTGACGTGTCCAAGCAGGGAAGAAACGGTTAGCAACAAACTTCTTCGAGTCTGGAGACCACTGTACCCATGGCTGATAATACTCGCCAGGATTTCCATCAAAACTCATCTGAGTCTCCTTCTTAGTCTCAACCTCGCGAACCCAAACATTGTTATCACGAACAAAAGCAACATACTTGCCATCAGGAGAAGGAATACCCTCTGCTCTTTCGTTTCCACGACGAACTGAACCCCAATATCCACCTGCATTACCAGGTCCACGACGTCCCTCAAATGCCTTTTCACCTGTTATCTTATTACTCTTGGTATCCCAAGTGTATTGTTTGTCACCAACGACAAAAGATAGAGTTGTTTCATTCTCAGCTGTAACATCTCTAAAAGGCCAAGAACCAACTTTTACCTCTTTTCCTGTCTTTGCAGACAACTCTTTTGCCATTGCATTTTTGTCAAATGCGCTCTTTTTCTCTCCTGTTTCACCATTCACAACATAAAACTCTGTTCCTGTCGGAGTGTTTACGGAGTAAATAAACGAGTTTGAATTGGCAATTGCACGCGAATTTATGTTACCATAAAAATAGCCTGCACCATACTTTCTTGCGAACTCGTCAACGGCCTTATATTTAGCCTTATAGTCCTGTGCTTGAGATGATAGCACCACCAACAATGCCATCAAAACTCCCAATAATTTCTTCATAGGTTTTTGTTTTTTCATTATAGTTTGTTGTTGTTAATTTGCACTTCTATTCAAGGAACTAAAGTAATAAAAATTATTTAACAGACCAAAAATATTTAGAAGTTAATGTACAATTTTCACATTAAAATCTTTCAACCATTAAATACAAACAAAAAATGATTATCTTTACACTTTGATATATCACATAGACAAAGATTGAAAGTAACAACAAACAATAAAAAAAACAGACAAAACTATGTTTAGAAAAGAGACCTACATTCAGCGCAGAGCTGAGTTGAAAAAACGAGTTCAGAGTGGTATTTTGCTCTTCTTGGGTAACGATGAGGTGGGAATGAACTATGCCGACAACGGATACACATTCCGACAGGATTCAACATTCTTGTACTATTTCGGTTCAGATTATGCAGGATTGGCAGCAATCATCGATATCGACAATGACAAGGAGATTATTTTCGAGAACGACTTGACCATCGACGATATTGTATGGATGGGAACTCAGCCTACAGCAAAAGAGAAGGCTGCATTGGTTGGTATCAACGAGACTCTTCCTGTTGCAGAGTTAAAGAAGTATTTGGATAAAGCCGCTGCAAAGGGACAGAAGATCCACTATCTTCCTCCATATCGAGGAGAGCACTATGTAAAACTTCTTCACCTTTTGGGAATTGCTCCTGAAGCTCAGAAAGATGGAGTTTCTGTTGAGTTTATTGTGGCTGTTGCCGATATGCGTAACCACAAAACCGCAGAGGAGATTATTGAGCTTGAGAAGGCTGTTGATATCTCAGCAGATATGCATATTGCAGCAATGAAGATGGCTCGCCCGGGATTGAAGGAGTACGAGGTTGCAGCAAAGATTATCGAGGTTGCTCAATCACAGGGTGGAGATTTATCTTTCCCTATCATTGCTACCATTAACGGACAGACTCTTCACAACCACTACCATGGAAATACAATGCAGGCAGGTCAGTTGCTTTTGATCGATGCAGGAGCTGAGGTTACTTCATCACACTATTGCGGAGATTTGTCATCTACATGTCCGGTTTCTGAGCGCTTTACAGATCAGCAACGCATGATTATGGATATTCAGGTTCGCGCTCACAGAGCTGCAGTCTCTATCTTAAAACCAGGAGTAAACTTTAGAGATGCTCACGTTGCTGCATGTACATCTATCGCTAACGACATGAAGGCATTAGGCTTGATGAAGGGCGATATCGATACTGCAGTTGCCGAGGGTGCACATGCTCTATTCATGCCTTGCGGATTGGGCCACATGATGGGACTTGATGTTCACGATATGGAGAACTTGGGCGAGGTTTACGTTGGTTACGGCGGTAAGCCAAAGAGCACTGTATTCGGATATAAATCTCTACGTTTGGGTCGTGAAATGGAGCCTGGCTTCGTATTCACTGTTGAGCCTGGAGTATATTTCATTCCTGAGTTGATTGACTTGTGGAAGAGCGAGAAGAGATTCGCCGAGTACTTGAACTTCGAGGAGATTGAGAAATTCAAGAGCTTTAGCGGCTTAAGAAACGAGGAGGACTACTTGATTACCGAGGAGGGCTGTCGCCGTCTTGGTAAGTATGTTCCAATGACTCCGGACGAGATTGAGGCCCTAAAAGCTCAATAAAAATAGTAAGATAACTTTTTAGCTTGGGTGCTGCGGATAACTCCTGCAGCACTCAACTTTTTTATAGTGAGAGTATCTCCCTCTGTCAACTCCCTTTTGTAATCAAAAATCAACACTAAAGTCTCATAATCCAAATATGGGTGGCGAAGCAGATTCTTAAATGTATAATCCCCAATATATCGTTTTACAATAAGCGAGGTATCGGCTCGTAGATATCTACTCATAGAGTCGAGATTAAAGTAGGTTAAATTCAATTCACGCAACTGTCTGATATCAAAATAGCCACCTAACTTACTACGATAATCCAATATTTTAGAGGCATAGTATCCACCTATTCCCTTTAAGGAGACCAACTCCGCACTATCTGCCCTGTTTAGTTCAACAACACCCTGTTCCCTTACTTTTCTAATTTTAATTGGGGGATTTTTAGCTCTCCTTATCTCAGCCTGAGTAGGTGCAACAAATAGCGAATCGGGCAAGAGTGAATCTACCCTATAAAAGTTATCATCCTTCAATATCACCTCCTCTTTGGCACTCCCCAAAATCATTGGAAATATAAAGAGCAAAAAAACTCCTACCGATAGATAATAGAGTCCGGTTATCTGTTCACGAGTAAATAGCATAGCATATTTTATTTATGCTACAAATATACATAATATTTATTAAATAAAGCTATTTTTTCTTCTCTCTTTTTTTGAAGAATGAGGCATAACGCCTAATCAACTCTCTAAAGGTATCAAACTCAGACTGATATGACAAACCTATACCTTGAATGGTTTCGGTACTATAGTACAATATCTTCTCATCGGTATGCGAATAGGCCTTCAAATGGAGCGATCCTTGCTTATTTAATTTTACGTCGACATCAAAGTCTCCGGCTAATTGAGAGTTCTCATTCTTAACCATTGCCGCACTATTGTTATTCATATTGACATTTCCATTTGCCGATATGGTCATTCTATCATTAAAGAGACTGGTACTCAAAGCCAACTCTAACTCATCGCTGGTTATCTCATCGCCCATTCTATAGGTTACTCCCAAATCAAAGTTGTTTGAGAATTTAGATATCCATTTCGATAACTTTGTACTTACCAGCTCTGTCAACGTTGTGATTCCTGCGGCTCCAGCCTGATTGGCAATGGAACTGCTTGCCAAATAATCCGGTGCAGTAAATTTATTCATAACCATCAACGAAAAGACCTGCTTATTTATCTCATCCTGAGTTGAGAACATATTCTTGATATAGCTCTTGGTATGATTATCAAGGGTCGGGAAGTCAATATCCATTCCAATTACAGGGTTAGTCAATCTGTCAGTTAAAGTCAATTTACACTGCACAGGCACCTTTCTACGAATATCTGAATTATCATTTTGATCATAATTTCCTGCCGAAGCATACAACTCATATAGCGAGGTCCTTAAATTGTACTCTGCACTCAAATTCAGTGTTGCATCGTAAGGAGTTCCATTCCATATAATCGTTCCACCCTGCTCCAGGATAAAGTGCTTATTCCAAATTCCGCCAAGTGTAAATAGATAATCTCCATCTACTACCCTGTACTCTCCCGACATTCCAAGATTATCATTTTGGTCAATAGTGAACTTTAAATTTCCCTCGCCGGAACAGGTCAGGATATCACCAATGGCCGGATCAAAAATAAGTTGCACTTCAAGATTATCACTCACCTCTATATTGGCATCCAGATTTAAGCCACTAAATGTTGCTGCCTGATTTGCAACGACAATCTCCTCCTCCGGTTTTATAAAGGTCAATATTCCTGCATCATCATTTACACTTGATTCCAATGGTAGATATAGAACCGAACTTCCTGCAGTTACCCAATCAACTGCCACATTCGTTTCACCATTTAAGTTGTCAACATGAGCATATCCACCTATACATAATCTACCGTAGAAGCTATCGTTATATGATGAATTAGTATTCATTACGGTGAATCTATCTGTCTGTAATGCAATATCATATCGATTATCTAACAACTCATAATAACCATTTATCGTGGCCAACTCTCCATTTACATCATGCATTATAAAGTTATCGAAATCAACGCGATTACCCTGTATTGACAAATTATCATTAATCATAAACGAGGTTCCAAGTGCATTTATCATCATCTGCACCGAATCCAAATAGATAGAGCCAAATATTTGTGGATTATCCAATGTTCCAACACACATAACCTCACCCGAAACTCCTCCGGAACTACCTGTAATGTACTCGCCAAAATATTCATTCAACTTATTGATTCTGACTGTTTGGAGCTGCACCTCCATATCAAGAGAATCACTTTCAGGACTATATGTAGCATAGAGCGAGAATGGAATATTTCTATCATACCGATTCTCACCGCGCAATATCAAATTTTGCGACTCTATATCCCATATTGAGTTTAGCGTTAAAACTCCTAGTGTATCTTTACCTATACCCCAATTGTCCAATTGAAGGCCTATCTCAAAATAGTTATCCTGACCTGGTTGATAATCCGAGATTACGCAATTTCCCGACAACATTCCAAAGAGGTTTGCCCTCTGCATTCCGGGAACAAACATAGACAATCTACGCAGAGATATGTTATTGACATCGGCAGACATTCGTTTACCATCCTCCTTGCCAAGCACTCCATTGAGATGCACAAAAGCATCGCCCTTATTTATCTTGAAGTGGTTCACTGTCAACTCCTCTCCATGCATAGCCACCTGCGATGCAGCCACATTCCACACGCTATCGCCAAAGACCATAACTCCATCGTAGAGTTGCATTTGTGAAAGCAGTTCTCCATCGTGAATATCTCTACTGAAGTCAAGATCGAACCTCAAATCTCCCGAATAACTCTTTTCTCCCCAATTACCCCAAAAGAGCCTGTTACGAACAAAGTTATTAATAGCCGAGGTCTCGTTCATAACGTTAAACATTGAAACCATTGTATCTATCTTAATACTCTCGGCATCAAGTCTTGCATACAGACTATCTGCAGAGCCTTTAAGATTAAAATCCAACGCCTTGGCTTGAACCATATCCCACTTCAATGAATCGGAAGATATTGCAAGAACAAGCGAATCACGATTTGTAAAATCAACCCTTATCATCGAATTGTTCTCAATGTAACAATCGGGATTTAGAATTTGTACAATGGTATCAATATCCATTCCTAATAGGTACGCCCGTAAATCAAGTTCATCAAAAATTTTACCCTGAACTCTGTGACGCTCTGTCAAAGCAGTAGGATTTAATGCCGGAAGATACTGGGCATAAAGTTTATTCCACAACTTCTTGTTATATATATCAAACAGTTTTCCCGCTGCATACAATGACAATGGTTCTGAATTCAAAATTATCTCCTGCTTGGTTCCATCTGTTTGAACCTCAGCCAAAAGAGTATCAACAAGGATAGTTCCACGACTATTCATATACCCTAAATCCGATAAGTAGAGACGATCATATCTGTTTTTATCAGTTCCTGCCGAAAGATACTTTGCATTTACTCCGATACTCTCAACACTATCAGCAATAGAGTAGCCAAATCGTTCCAAATCATCGACATAGAGCGATGCCGTAGCTGAGATAAAATCAAATGCCGCACTTGATTTACTGTAATCACTCTCTATTGTCATTACCACATCGGCAAATACTCCGTTATCATCGGTCTGCGCCAGGATATGATTTACATTGTTGTCCAACATGATATAGGCAGACAAGTTCTGTATTTTATCCTTGCCCAACTCAATATATGGCCATTCAGTCTGTACTCCGGTATAGATATTCAGGCTATCTCTTGCACCCGAGAACTCTCCATAGAGCGAGGCCTCGCCCAAATCCTCAATGCCGGTCAAGATTCCCATATCTATCTGACTCATACTAAAATCACCCCAAAAATCGCTAATCTCAATTCCTCGAGTCTCACTGCGTCCCATTGAGACCGATATATCACCCTTGAAGCCATTGGTACTGGTACGTGCCTTTACATCAAACTCGGTGAATGTTCCATCGAAGTTCAAGAAGTCGCCACGAATAATTTTAAAATTCTTTATGGGCGAGGGCACAGGAATATATCTCGTGAACCACGGCAAATATACCGTTGCCAACTCATGTGGCGAGAAGAAACCGTCGACAATATTTATATCAAAAACCGTTGTATCTACGTATGGTAATCCATAAGTTTTAAATGAACCTCTGAAACGGGTATCTCTATCTATTCCCAATTTAAGGTTTCTTCCTTGTAACCTGTCAATAGTATTATCCACTACACCACTTACATAGACAGTATTTTCAATACCTCTCAACTTACCGTTAAAGTAGGCGATATCACGGAAATTGACATACGAACCATCATTTATCAAGTAAGTCTGGAATATCTTTTTACAGTAGTCTCCCCACGACTTTCTATTACGAGAATCCCATTGGAATGAAATTCTACTCAAACTCACATCACTCTCCTTCAAAGCTATCCGGGCATCGGTTACCATAACATGCTCCTTCATAAAGTGCAGATCGCCCTGAATATTCTTACATTGCAAGCCACTCTTCTCAATGAAATTCATATCTCTTACGGAGAAAGTTGAGGTATCGCCCAAATGGATATTACTCAACTCTGCATTCCAATGAAGACAATCTATATCAGTCCAGTTAACTCCATAATCGCGAGGTACATACAAGCTATTAACGTAACGGAATCTTGAGTCTCGAATCTCTACTCTGTTCAAATTTACAAACCAACGTTTTGCATTTTGTAGTTTTTCTACTTTAGCGGTATCAACCACTTTAGGTCCTCCTCGCAAACTATCAATCAAACGTGAAATATTTGTCCTACTGGTTGCCGTTGTGTCTGCATCACGCCAAACAACAAACTCAGCTCCGGTAAAGATAACTTCGGATATCTGCATATCCCTCTTGACAAAATTGACACTACCAATCTGTAACTCCAACTCATTCGATGCTAACAGAGTATCGCCCTTGAAATCGCGAACCAAAAGATCCTGAATCTTTAACGAACGTATTGGAACAAAATCAACTTTACCAATAGTAATATCAACCCCCTTGCCAAAGTATAGTATTGAGGTAAAGGCCTTTACAATTCCGGTTTGCACAATGGGGAGATGTAGTAATCCATAAGTAATTACCACAGTTAGAATGAGTCCCACAAAAAGACCCCAAAATATATTTATAAAGCGTTTCAAAACCTTTCCCCTTTTCATCACAAAGGTAGTGTTTTCACTCGATTTTTTTATAATTTTGTAGCCAAATTACAGAATATGAGCATAATCATTTTAGGTATAGAGTCATCATGCGACGACACCTCTGCATCAATACTTGTAGATGGTGTTGTTATGAGTAACGTTATTGCCAGTCAAAAGGTTCACGAAGCGTATGGCGGAGTGGTTCCGGAGTTGGCAAGCCGTGCCCACCAACAAAATATAGTTCCTGTTGTAGATCAAGCAATTAAGCAAGCCGGAATTGAAGCAAAAGATATTAATGCAGTTGCCTTTACCCGAGGCCCGGGCCTTATGGGCTCTCTGCTTGTAGGAGTATCATTCGCCAAAGGTTTTGCTATGGCTCACAAGATTCCTATGGTCGAGGTTAACCACCTTCAAGCACACATTCTGGCAAACTTTATCAAGGAGCCAAATGTCGAGAGCAAACACCCGTCATTTCCATTCCTTACACTACTTGTATCCGGAGGAAACTCACAACTTGTAGTGGTGCATGACTACCTGAAAATGGAGATGATCGGTCAAACCATTGACGATGCAGCGGGCGAGGCCTTCGATAAGTGTGCAAAGGTTATGGGACTTCCCTATCCCGGTGGCCCTGTAATTGATAAGTTGGCAAAAGAGGGAACAGCTCGATTCCAATTCAACAAACCAACAATCCCTGGATTGGACTACAGCTTTAGCGGACTTAAAACCAGCTTCTTATACTTCTTGCGCGATCAACTTGCAGAAAACCCAAACTTCATTGAAGAGAACAAATGCGACTTGTGCGCTTCACTACAAGAGACTGTCGTTGATATCCTGATGAACAAGCTTAAAAAGGCAGCTAAACAGACAGGCATAAAACAGATTGCCATTGGAGGAGGAGTCTCTGCAAATAGTGCGTTGCAAGCAGCTGTACGTAAAGAGGCTCAAAAACGCGGATGGGATGTATTTATTCCACGAATTGGTTTCTCTATTGACAATGCCGGAATGGTTGCAGTTGCAGGTTACTATAAATACCTCGCCGGTGAATATATCGGTCTCGATGCCGCACCATTTGTCCGCACAGTGATATAACAAAAATGAGCAGCTCCCGCAGCTCATTTTTTGTTATATATCACCTTTCACTTTTTACCTAAGTAACCCCTCTCTCTTCAACAATGCATCAACTGTAGGCTCGGAACCGCGGAAGCGCTTATACAACACCATTGCATGCTCCGTTCCTCCTCGCTCCAAGACATTTTTACGGAATGATTCTGCCACCTCTCTATTGAAAATGCCACGCTCCTTGAAATATGCAAAAGCATCGGCATCCAAAACCTCAGCCCACTTATAGCTATAGTAACCGGCAGCATAACCTCCGGCAAAGATGTGACTGAAATCGGTACAGAAACAAGTTCCATGAACATTAGGCATAAGATTGGTTCTACTCATTGCATCTTGTTCAAAATCTGAAACCTCGCCCACAAAAGGAGTTGTTAAAGTGTGCCATGCCATATCAACCATTCCAAAACTTAACTGTCTGTCACACAGATAGCCACTCTGGAAATGAGCAGAACGCTTAATCTTCTCAATCAACTCTATAGGGAGCTTTTCTCCGGTCTGGTAGTGAACAGCCCAACTATCAAGCCACTCCTTTTCAAAAGCCCAATTCTCCATAAGTTGCGACGGCAACTCAACAAAATCGCGCATCACATTTGTTCCTGCCAAAGAGCCATATTTGCACTTCGACAACATACCGTGAAGGGCGTGTCCAAACTCGTGAAGGAATGTTGTTACCTCATTGAAAGTCAACAATGATGGTTTATCAACTGTCGGCTTTGTAAAGTTCATAACCAACGAGACTACCGGGCGAATATCTTTTCCGTTCTTAATCTGTTGTCCTTTATACTCAGTCATCCAAGCTCCACCATCCTTATTTGAACGGGGGAAGAAATCGGTATATAGAACTGCAAGGAAAGAGCCATCAGCATCAAAAACATCGAATGTCTTTACATCCTCGTGATACAAAGGTAAATCGTTTCTCTCGGCAAAGGTCAATCCATAAAGTTTTGTAGCCAAACCAAATACGCCATCAATAACCTTATGTAGCTCGAAATATGGGCGCAACATCTCATCGTCTAATGAGTATTTTGCCACCTTCAACTTATTTGAGTAGTATGCCCAATCCCACTTTTGCAACTCATCGGCAAAGCCAAGACTCTTGGCAAACTCAGCAACCTCGCTTTTATCTCGTTCTGCAGCAGGATGGCTTGCATTTAGCAAATTATTCAGGAACTCATTTACCTTTTCTGGATTTTCAGCCATTCTACGCTCAAGGGCAAATTTTGCATGACTCTCATATCCAAGCAAATTTGCACGTTCCAAACGCAAATTTACAATCTCCTTAATAAGCTCCGAGTTATCATACTCATCTCCATGATAAGCTATTGAGTTTCTTGCTTTAAATAGCTTTTCACGCAACTCGCGATTATCCGCATACTTCATAAAGGGCATAAAGCTCGGCGCATGAAGAGTAAATACCCAACCCTCAACTCCTCGCTCCTCAGCCTCGGCTTTAGCTGCTTGTTTAACTCCATCGGGAAGCCCCGACAAATCAGCTTCATCGGTAATATTCAGAGTAAAAGCATTGGTATCTGCCAAACTATTCTCGGAAAACTTTAATGAGAGAAGTGATAGTCGCTCATTAATCTCCTGAAATCTTTTACGAGCCTCACCCTCAAGATTAGAGCCTCCACGGACAAACATTGTCCAGGTGTTATCCAACAACTTAGCCTGCTCTAAATCTAACTCCTCATTACGCTCCTTAACTCTCTTAACTCGCTCAAAAAGTCTCTCATTCATTGAGACATACATTGAGAAACGTGTTAAATCGGGCGATACCTGTTGCGCAATCTCCTGCATCTCCGGCGATGTGCATGCCGAGTTTAGATTAAAGAATATTGTTGAGACAGTATCGAGTAACTCCCCTGCATACTCCAGTGGCTCTATTGTATTTTCGAACGAGGGTTCCTCACTGCACTCAATTATGGCATTAACCTCGGCATATGCTCTATCAAGGGCAACCTTAAAGGCCTCGCTAAAATCAGAACTCACTATTTTATCAAAACATGGCACCTTACGATCTGTAACAAAAGGTGCCAAAAGGGGATTTACTCTATTTTGCATATTAACTTTTACTCTTAGGTAATACTTTATTTAGTACGTAGTATCCCAATATTCCGGATACAATTGAACCGCAAATTATACCAAATTTAGCTTGGTTCAAAATATCAGCACTATAATCTCCATATGACAAGTTTGCAATAAATAGAGATACGGTAAATCCAATACCTCCAAGCATTGAAACTCCTAACAAATTCTTTTTATTCATCTCGTGGGGCAAATGTAACCATCCACTCTTAACAGAAAGCATTGTAAATGAAAAGATACCTATAGTTTTACCCAGACACAAAGCAACGGCTACAACCAATGGGACTCCAACAATTGCACCTAAAGATAGGCCTCCTATAGCAACTCCGGCATTTGCAAAAGCAAAAATAGGCATTACTACAATATTGATTATAGGTTGCAAAGCCTTGTCTATTCGTTGCAAAGGACTAATTACATGGTCTGCAGTCTTCTCGAGTTCCACCAGTAGTTTTATTTCAGAACGTGTAAGCATATCAACCGGAATGTGGTCATGCTTTTTGGCAGGGAAATTCTTCAAAATATTCTTCACCTTATCAACTACCATCTCCACATCCTCTCTATGGTGAGCAGGTATCATAAAGGCAACTACAACTCCGGAAATTGTCGCATGAACTCCCCAATGAACAAAAGAGTACCAAGTCAAAAAACCAAAGAAGATATAGAACAACCAACTGTATACCCTCATTCTACCTCCTACATACAAAATTAACAATGGAATTAACGATAACCAGAAGTAACTCCACTCCAAACCTGAACTATAACAAATTGCAATCACTAATATTCCACCAATATCATCAGCAACAGCCAATGTAGCCAGGAAAATCTTCAAACTTTTTGGCACTCTGGTTCCCAGCAACGACAACACTCCCAAAGAGAAAGCAATATCGGTTGCCATAGGTATAGCCGATCCTCTGGAAATAAAGTCGGGTTCTGTAGGAGCTAAAGCGAAAAAGATCGCTACAGGAATCAACATTCCTCCTATAGCAGCAATAATTGGCAACATTGCCTTCTTCAACGAATGTAACTCTCCTACCAGAATCTCTCGCTTAATCTCCAAACCTACAGAGAAAAAGAAGATTGTCATCAAACCATCGTTAATAAAATCCAAAAAGGTCATCGAACCATGATGAGAAGCAAGAAGATTATAATCTCCAATCACCAACATCAAAGGCTTTGAGAGTAATTCATCATACCACCCCTTTAGAGGAGAATTAGCTATTATCAAAGTAATAAATGCTACCACCAATAATATAACTCCTCCATTTACACGCTCTTGCTTGTACTCCCACTCAGTTGCAAGGGAATCCCATTTGTAAGAAATCTTGTCTAAAAATTTTTCAAATCTATTCATTGCCATAAAAATTAAACACCCGCCTTATACGGGTGCAATAACTATCTGCAAATTTAGTCAATTTATAGAGGATTGTCATCGTCCACCAATAAATTTTCTTGCGTTAACTCCATGGTAACAACCATATTAACCAATGATTTATCCCATAACGTCACCACTTTCAGATAGTTATCGGTAAATCCATATATCATTCCGTTCTGTTGCTTGCTTTCAAATAAAACCGGATGTACTTGACCTATATTTTTAGAGACAAATTCACACATTTTAACATTCGAAACCTCCAGCAATCGCTCTACTCTCTTATGTTTTTCATGTTGAGGAACGATATAAGGAATCTCTAATGCCTTTGTTCCGCTACGTTCGGAATATGGGAACACATGAAGCTTGGAAATATCAAGACTTTTAACAAACTCTACACTCTTCTCAAAAAGTTCATCGGTCTCTCCACGCATTCCTGCAATAATATCAACACCGATAAATGCCAAAGGCAGATATTTTCTGATTGTGGCAACCTTCTCTGCAAAGAGTGCCGTATCATAACGGCGACGCATCAACTTTAAGACCTCGTCACTTCCTGCCTGCAAAGGAATATGGAAATGTGGCATAAAGTGCTTTGACTCTGCTATAAACTTAATAATCTCATCGGTTAATAGATTCGGTTCTATTGACGAAATTCTATATCTTTCAATATCGTTTCGGGCATCCAACACCTGCATCAACTCCAATAGAGACTCGCCGTTGGCAACACCGAATTCTCCGGTATTTACTCCTGTTAAAATAATCTCTTTTACCCCTTTTGAAGCCAACTCGTCAACATCGGCAACAACCTGCTCTATTGTTGCACTTCGGCTTATTCCACGGGCGTATGGAATTGTACAGTAGCTGCAGAAGTAGTTACATCCATCCTGAATCTTAAGGAACGAGCGGGTTCTGTCGCCATACGAGTAGGCTCCATCAAATTCCTTAACCGAAAATATTTCACATCCGTGACTTTCACGCTCAGGGAGTTGAAGTTCCTGCAGCTTCTCACATAGGTGCATCTTCTCCTTGGCACCAACAACACACACAACACCATCCATCGCCATAAGCTCATCTGCTCGCAACTGAGCATAACAACCTACAACGGCAATATTAGCCATCGGACTCTTTCTGTGGATATTACGAATCATTTGACGCGCCTTTTTCTCCGCCATGTCGGTAACACTGCAAGTATTGACAACAATCAAATCCGGTTGCTCGTTTCGATTCACAGTAACAGCCCCCTGCCCCTCCAAATCTCTTCGTATTGACGATGTTTCAGAGAAATTTAATTTACAACCAAGTGTCTCAAATGCAACTCTGCACCCCTCTAATTTCATAAATCAGCTATTTTTTGTACTAACGAGCAAAATTAATGACTTTTGACTATCTTTGCAAAACTATGAAGTACTATGTAATTGCGGGCGAGGCCTCGGGAGACCTACACGCATCCAATTTGATTAAGGCATTGGCAGAACAGGATAAAACTGCCGAATTTCGTGGTTGGGGAGGCGACCTTATGTCTGAGGCCGGTTGTACCATTGTACGCCACTATAAAGAGACCGCAATTATGGGTTTCATTACCGTACTTACGCATCTAAACACCATTCAGCGCAATATAAAAGAGTGTTGTAATGATTTGCAAGCATGGAACCCCGACGTTGTTGTACTTGTCGATTACGGAGGGTTTAACATGCGTATTGCAAAGTTCTGCAAAGGCGTAGGAATCAAAACATTCTACTATATTTCACCAAAAATATGGGCATGGAATACCAAGCGTGTCGAGAAGATTAAGAAGTATGTCGATGCTATGTTTGCTATCTTCCCATTCGAGGTTGATTTTTATAAGGAGCGAGGCTACAACAATGTCTTCTATGCAGGAAACCCACTGACCGATGCAATTGCCAACCGTCCTGAACCGGAGCTAACCTTTGAGCAGTTTATTGCTCGCCACAATCTGCCCAACAAACCGATGGTTGCCCTGGTTGCCGGAAGCAGAAAACAGGAGTTGAAGAATATGCTTCCCAAAATGTTAGAGATGGTTCCTCTATTCCCTGAGTACCAATTTATTATTGCCGGAGCACCAAGTATGACTCCGGAAGATTACAAACCCTACTTCAAAGACTTTGAGCTACCAATTATCTTTGGTCAAACCTACCAGATAGTTTCATTAAGTCGTGGAGCCCTTGTTACATCGGGCACTGCTACCCTTGAAACCGCACTTCTACACACTCCGCAAGTTGTATGTTATAGCGGCGAGGGAGGAGC
Source organism: Bacteroidales bacterium (assembly GCA_015061245.1). Lineage (GTDB taxonomy): Bacteria > Bacteroidota > Bacteroidia > Bacteroidales > Marinifilaceae > RGIG9079. The sequence continues at coordinate 68,675 of SUWY01000007.1, read as the reverse complement.
TCTTTACTATGCACTATTTAAAATCTTCGTTAAGGTTAAATATATCTCACTGGTCAATTTGATAATGGATAGATTAACCGTAGTGGAGTTACTAATGCATAAACTCAACAAAAAGAATCTATATAGGGAGAGTTGTAAAATTCTCAATGACGGAGAGTTCCGCACAAATCAGCTGAAAGAGTATAAAGAGTTGACAGAAAAAATGGGCGACCCAAACGCCTCTTCGCGCTTTGCCGCCCTTATGCTAAAGGAGTTACGCAAGTAACTCCTTTATTTTACATAATATATTCCGATTATCGGATTATCATCCTCATTCAGAGTTTTACATATCTCACGCAATTGGGGATGATTTTGCACAAAAGGCTTATCTTTATCTTCTAAAAGCTCCATTGGCGATATAAATCCTATGAAGCCATCATCGGTAGCTCCACGGAATGCGCCTGTATAGTATGATCTTACTTCGCGTTCATTGTTATATAGAACCTTCGTAAAACTGTTTGTAGAGGTATTCCCAATAACCCTATAGCCATCTTGCCCCAAACCATTAATATAGAAGCATAGATGATTCCTGGTAGCCATCATTATACCTATACCCATAGAGTAACCTTGTTCGAAAAGTCCAAAAACTCTATCACTTGCAGCCATACCAAGGAATTTATCATACACCTCAGGGGTTATTGGTTTTCTATCCCCATGTACCACATATTTAGGTAGAATCTCATTTTTATCATTTAAACCATAAATGGTGTCTGACTTGTTGGCAAAGGTCAACACCTCATCAACTCCTACAACAGATAATGTACTGGCTTGAAATTCCAACCCCTCAAAATGTCTTGTCTTCACAAAAGAATCTACAACACTCATATCCTTTCGCGACAACAAATAGTACTTATACTCAATATCGGGATAATCAGAATATACTGCCAAAAAATGGTCACTATCGATTGGTTTGATATCTGCTATGCACTCCGGTTTAAGTTCCTTATAGAGAGAATCGGACATTGGTATCGTCTCTATATGTTCACCTCTATAGGTATAGTGCATCCAACTTCCGGTATATAGATCAAGATTCGAGATTCTCTCCTTCACTGTATCTACATACCAAACTCTCAAAGTCGATGGCTCTTCGGGACCTCGTCCGGCATGGATTGTATTAATGTACGCGCCTCGTCTATCAAATATGTGCAATTGCATCGCAAACGGACCATGAAGCACTATAATTGAATCGGTCACCACAATCTCATCTATCCACTCTATCAAACACTTTTCATTAGTTTCGAGAGGAATAAATTCACAACTATCAGGTTCTCCGTTAGTCGCAAGAATATCTACATTGGGCATATCTTTCAGATTGAGATCAACATACCCACCGTTATGCGACGAGGGCACACTTTTGCACCCCACTAACAAAACAACCAATAAAACTACCCAAACTCCTCTCATTTTCTGTCAATTCCTAATTCCTAATTGAACACCTATTTTGCAAAGTTCTCGGTGCTCATCGGATCTTTTGGTGCCTTTTTACCAGCCTCCTTCAAAAGGGCATCAATCTTCTCTGCCTCGTGGAACGGAGCCTCGTATGGACGAAGTGCATTATAGCGAACCACACCCTCTGCATCAATGATTGCAACATGGGGAATTCCAAATACTCCGTAATTTTTATCGAAACATGAGCCCTCGCTAAATACAACAGTCCAGGTCATGTCGTGATTCTTCATAAACTCCTTCATCAGTTTATACTCCTCATCAGGATTGTTACGAGTATCAACACTCTCGGTACGACCATCCTCAAATCTACGCACATGTCTGCCCTGCAAGCTTGTTACTCCTACAATCTCCACGTCATACCCCTCATAACGCTCCTGCAAAGCTCTGATATTAGGGAATGAGCGGAAACATGGTCCACACCATGTAGCCCAGAAATCGACAACAACAACCTTACCTTTAAGATCAGAAAGTTTCTTCAAATCCTTTTTGGTGCTCCACAAGAAGTTAATCTCGGGTGCAACACAATTCATCAACTCTCCCTTTGCAATGGCCGAATTCAAAAGAGCATCGTAATCTTTTCCATACGAAATGATTGAGCCATCTTTAGCAGCTTCGCCATCAGCCTTAAATTTTGTATTACGATCAACCAACGCCACTCTCAAAGCCTCTAATTGCTCCGGAGTAACATTTGTATCGTTAATTGCAGTCTGGAAAACTCTCATGGCCTTGTTCAAACCGTTATCATCCAGTTTAGGTACATTTGGTGTCAACACCTCAACCAACTTTCCCATAACCTGGCTCTGCTCAACCTCGCCCATATAGGCAATTCCGGCAATAAGAGCATCTTCAGCATCATTAGGATTCTGCAATAGCTGCGCAAATGCGGGGTGAGCAACAGCCTGCAATGCTTTAGTCTCGGCATGCCCCTTATCTATATATGAACACGCTAACACTGCAGCTCTTGCTCCGATTGTGTCATTCTGAGCAATATACTTCTGCAACGCTTGATTAATTGCCTCTTTAACTACGGCAGAACGAACAAACGCCCTATAATCTCTACTCATTTGCAGCTGCTCAAAGCTTAGATCACTGAATTTGAATTCATTGGAATCAAGCATTTGAGTCACTCTTTGCTCCATATCAGGCTGCATGATTCTAAAATCGCCAACCACCTGTTGTAACTCTTCATAAAATGCGGTCACCTGCTCATTAGGAATCGGTTTTGAACAAGCAACAATGGCCAATGCCATTAGTGAATAGATAAATCTTTTCATTCTTCTATAATTTTAATTTTTGTTAGTTTTTCTTTTATAAATAACGACTTCGGCACACTTTTTGCTTGGGCTTTGTTGCCTAAGTAATTGGGCGTAATTCTCCATTTTTTCCTAAAAATGGTATAAAACTCCTTTTATGTGCAGGCTCGCTATATGCCAACAAAGGTAGTTTTAATTTTTTGTAAATTTGTAAAGAGATAATTCAAAATAACAGCCAATGAGAAGTACAGTATTTAGGTGGGGGATATTAGCAGCTACATTAATTTATAGTAGTAGTGCATTTGGACAAGATACAACTGACATTCAGCGCAATAGAGTAATAAAACCATTGCCATACGGCAACTTTGACAAGTGGATGGTACATCAGGTAGAAGAGTCGGGAATTATTGGAGGAAAGACCAAATACACCTACGAAGTAATCGACTTAGATACGTTAAAAGATAATAAACCCTTTAAACCAAATGGAGCAACTCCATGGGCCAACTCATCGGTAATGGCTCATGTCAAAGGAATATATAAGGCCAGTACCACTATCTTTCCTGAGGAGCGCGATGGAGGATATTGCGCACGAATGGAGACTCGAATAGAGAATGTTAAGGTTCTTGGATTTATGAATCTTAATGTACTTGCAACAGGAACCATATACACAGGTGAAACATTAGAGCCTGTAAGGAGCGCAGATAATCCACAAAGTAAGATTGCCAGAGGTATTCCATTTACTGAGCGCCCAACAGGGTTGATTTTCGACTACAAAGTTAAGGTTGGTGGCGAGCAATACAGAACCGGTGCTACCGGATTTGGAAAGCCAAAGAACATGGGGACCCAAAACCGCGCAGAGGTGTATGCAATACTTCAACACCGTTGGGAAGAGAATGGAGAAATTTATGCTGCTCGTGTAGGAACCGGTTTTAAAGCGTTAGAAAAGGATGTTGAGGAGTGGCAAAACAACTACGAGATACCTATTAAATACGGAGACATTTCCAAAGAGGCCGATTTTGATAAAGCAGCTGATTTAAATGACAAGTACGAAACTGAAGAGTGCTTCTATGCAATAAACAGTGCCGGCGAGAACGTTCCTATCCATGAGATTGAGTGGGATGGAACAAAAGAGCCTACACATCTTATTCTAATATTCACCTCTGGAAACGGAGGAGCCTATATTGGTGCTCCCGATGCCATATTCTGGATTGATAACGTTAAACTGGCATACTAACATTAATCGTATAGGTATACAAAAAACTCTTGAGTTCAACGCTCAAGAGTTTTTTTCACCTCTCACCTTTCACCTCTCTTAAACCTTGCGAATTAAATTTACCATCTCAATTGCACTGGTAACAGCCTCAAAGCCCTTATTTCCTGCCTTTGTACCTGCACGCTCAACAGCCTGCTCAATTGAATCAGTTGTAAGAATTCCGAAGATTACAGGCACACCACACTGCAAACCTACAGTTGCAATTCCTTTCGTAGCCTCGTTAGCAACCATATCAAAGTGAGGGGTTGCACCACGAATAACAGCTCCAAGACACACAACTGAATCATACTTTCCACTCTCAACCATCTTCTTGGCAATTAACGGAATCTCGAATGCTCCGGGAACCCATGCTACTGTAATATCCTCTTCGTTACCTCCGTGACGAACAAAAGCATCAATTGCACCGCCCAACAATTTTCCTGTGATAAACTCATTGAAACGCGATGCCACAATTCCAATCTTTTGACCTGCACTGGTCAAGTTACCTTCCATTACTTTCATAATATTGTTATTTATTATTTGTTACACTTTCTTGGTTTAACATCTTTTAAATCCTTAACATGAAGCATGTGTCCCATCTTTGCATACTTGGTGTACATGTAGAACTCATTCTTTTCGTTACAGGTCATTTCAATTGGTTCACGAGATACAATCTCCAATCCATAACCATCAAGTCCCTTAATTTTCAACGGGTTATTGGTCATTAAACGCATCTTGCGAACTCCAAGATCTGACAATATCTCCGCACCTGTACCATACTCTCGCAAATCGGCCTTGAATCCCAGAGCAATGTTCGCCTCAACAGTATCCATACCCTCGTCCTGCAACTCGTATGCACGCAACTTGTTTATCAAACCAATTCCACGACCCTCCTGGCGCAAATAGAGCAGAACACCTCTACCCTCTTTCTCGATACGGCGCAACGCCTCGGCAAGCTGCTCTCCACAGTCACAACGCAAAGAACCGAAGGCATCGCCTGTCAAACACTCCGAGTGTACGCGACAAAGCACAGGCTCGGGAGTTGAGACATCGCCCTTAACAAGAACAACGTGATGCTCCTTAGTAATGCGATTTACATAACCATAAGCCTTGAAAGTGCCATACTTTGTTGGCAAATCAGCTACGCTCACTCTATCCATCAACCGCTCGGTATGACGACGATAATTAATCAAATCGGTCACAGTAACTATCTTCAAGTCATGCTCCTTTGCAAATTCGCATAGCTCTTCAGTGCGCATCATAGTTCCATCCTCGCGCATAATCTCGCAACACAAACCACACTCCTTCAACCCTGCAATTCTCATCAAATCCACGGTTGCCTCGGTGTGTCCCATACGCTCCAACACGCCTCCTCGACGTGCCTCCAACGGGAACATGTGGCCCGGACGGCGGAAATCAATTGCCTTTGCTCCATCCTCAACACACTTCATTGCAGTAATTGAACGCTCGTATGCCGAAATTCCTGTAGTTGTATTGATATGGTCAATTGAGACTGTAAATGCAGTGCAGTGGTTGTCGGTATTGTGCGCCACCATTTGCTCCAATCCCAACTTCACTGTATATTCATAACTCATTGGCATACAAATCAATCCCTTTGCATAAGTTGCCATGAAATTAATATTTTCAGGAGTTGCAAACTGCGCTGCACAGATTAAGTCGCCCTCGTTCTCACGATCAGGATCATCAACTACCACAACAATCTTTCCCTGCTTCAAATCCTGTAAAGCCTCATCGATTGTATTAAATTTCAACTCTTTATCCATAGTTATATCTTTATGAATATTTTAAAATCCATTCTCTTTTAAAAACTCCAAACTCAATCCTCCACTCTGTCTCTGCATCAACTTCTCTACATATCGTGCCAAAACATCGTTTTCAAGATTGACAATATCGCCCACCTTTTTTCTAGTCAAAGTGGTCTCCTCCTGAGTATGCGGAATTATCGACACCTTAAAAGTTCCACTATCCACATACGCAACAGTAAGGCTCACACCATCAATAGCTATTGAGCCCTTCATCACAATATATTTCATTATTTCGGGCGAGGCCGCAATTGTAACCCATATTGCATTATCATCGCGCTCAAGGTTTGCCACTCTTCCTGTACCATCAATATGACCCGATACAATGTGTCCGCCAAGACGATCACCCACCGCCAAAGCGCGCTCCAGATTCAATGGCGAGCCAACACTCAACGATGCAAAATTTGTACAACGCATTGTCTCGGGCATAACATCGGCATAGTAGCATCCATCACCAATATTGGTTACTGTCAAACACACTCCATTCGCAGCAATACTATCACCAATGCGAGTACCCTGCAACACCTTCTCCGCAGCTATACATAGAGTAAAGCTCCTTGCTCCCCTCTTAATCGACTTAACCTCTCCTATCTCCTCAACAATTCCTGTAAACATATAAATCCTAAATATGTGATATGCTAAACTCGTCGGTTTAGTCTACATTATTTGTCAATCTATCAAATCTTTCTTAGTAGATTTATATATTAATTTCATCTACCAACCCCCTAAATCCCCCTTCGTTTGGCTCACAAGTTCGCCTGCACTAATAAGGGGGACTTATAAAGCGGTATTTATTTTATTCCTCATTCCTCATTCCTAATTAACTCCTAACTGTTCACTCCTAACTATCTCACCCTTCCCCGTATCAATACATCATCACCGCAACGCTCAACGCGAATACAGTGAAGTTCAAGCGCATCAGCCATCATATCAACACCATCGCCCTCAACCGGAGTCTTTGCATCGCTGCCACCAACAATCTTCGGAGCTACAAATGCATACACCTCATCAATAGCCTTTGCCGCCACAAATGAGTTGTTCAACGTACCACCTCCCTCAAGGATAACAGAGTCAATCTTCATTGCTCCAAGCTTACGAAGCATATCTGTTACATCTATATGACCGTTACACTCCTCGCAAAGAAGAGTCTCTACCCCCATATCGCGCAATTGGTTTAACTTTGAGACCTCGCCCTTAAATGTATGAGCCACGATTGTTCTATACTCCTTTGCACTCTGAACAATGGCACTGTCAAGAGCTATATGTGCTCCACTATCGGCAATAATTCTGATTGGCTGGTGAGTTGCACCGCATAAACGGCAATTCAGCATTGGATTATCAGCCTGTACCGTTCCTATTCCTACCAGGATTGCAGCAAACTCATTACGCATACATTGCGAATAGTTACGCGACTCTTCTCCGGAAACCCACTTTGAATCACCTGTGTGTGTAGCAATCTTGCCATCGAGAGTCATGGCACTCTTCATTGCCACCCAGGGCATGCCGGTTGTGATATATTTAAGGAATATTCGGTTCTGCTCCTTTAATTCATCCTGCAACAAGCCATACTCCACCTCTATTCCTGCAGCTCTTAAAATCTCTATTCCCTTTCCACCAACTTTGGGATTGGGGTCAAGCAGACCTACTACTACTTTAGAAACTCTGTTCTCAATGATTGCTTCGGTACATGGAGGGGTTTTTCCGTAGTGGCAACATGGTTCAAGGGTTACATACATTGTTGCTCCCTCGGCACTCTCGGTAAGATTTGCAAAGGCCTCGCGTTCGGCATGAAGTTTACCATAACAGGTGTGCCATCCGCTACCTATAATCTTGCCATTCTTGACAATAACAGCCCCTACGTATGGATTCGGGTGAACAAATCCATGTCCGTTTCCGGCAAGCTCCATTGCCATTTGCATATACTTTATATCGTTCTCTGTTGCCATATCTCTACTCTGCTTCTGCAGGGGAGCCGAATAGGTTGTGTATTAAAACAAAAAATCCCGAACTCTACGTTCGGGGCAACTAACACACATTTTTCACCGGGATACATTACTCCCAATGCCTTCTAACTCTTCTATCATCCGGACTATACCGTCGGTATCGGAGTTTCACCGATTCAGTCCTGCTATTGCAGGAGTCGCGGACTATCACCGCCGGTAGGGAGTTACACCCTGCCCCGAAGAATCACTGCGAAATTACACTAAATTCCCAATACTTCCAAAGAAACATCGAAAAAACTACACCTACTCCCCATCTTTAACATTTTCTCACTATCTTTGCAGAAAATAACAAAATGATTATCATGAATTTTATACTCGGAATTATATTCGCAATCTTCTCAACTCTTCTAATAGAGGGGTGTGGACGCACAGATAGTTCAGAACAAACATACTCTGAATTTCCTATTCAACATATAATCAAGGGAGAGCCTCTACACATTGATTCTGCTCACATATACAGATTTCCAAAAATCTATATCTTCGACACAACAATGATTATTAAAGACATACCTACTACAGGAGGATGTTTTTACGATGTATATAAATTTCCGGAGTTAGAATATTGGTACTCATTTGCAAGAAAAGGGCGAGGAGAGAATGAAATTTTATACCCAATGAATCTACATATTAACAACGGTAAAATATACATTGATGACTTTACAGAAGCACTGAAGAAGATACATGTGTACAATATTGGCGATACCATACCATGCAAAATAGTTCCACTACCTACAGGAACTTATTACTCTACTTTCACTGTCGATAATTATGAGAATATATGGATTCTCCCCATTCGCAATTCCAAATATCGCTTACAACAATTAGATTCCAAGGGAAATATTACTAAAGAAACTATGCCGCTACCTGAAATAACAGATACCATGTATAACGATATGTCAGGAGGAGTATGGCAATCTCTATTATCATTCAGCCACAATAAAAATGTCCTTATTTTGGCAACAGAATTTGGAGAGCAGCTTGATATTTATAGCGAGGATAAAGAGGAAACAATAACATCGATTGGCCCATTAGGTCCACCCGAAATTGGGAAACCTATTAACGGAGCCTTTTTGTCATTCTCAAAATTGGGATTCAATCAAATCCATACCACATCAAAATATATATACGCTGCATTCAAAGGAGCAACTCACGCAGATATACTAAGCAAGAAAGCATGGCAAAGAGATACAAACGAGTATCAAAAGATATATGTTTATGACTATAGTGGCACTCCTGTAAAAGAGCTGCTTTATAAAGAACAGATCACCGGCTTTCAAGTTGTAGAATCAGAAAATGCAATTTACGCTACAGCCGAAACCGGAGAAGAGTATTTCATACTTAAATATACAATTCCTAATTAACTTCCTGAATCATCCTAAATAACATTTACAAATTTTACATATTATGTGTAAACCTATTTTAGGACAAGACATTTCCTAATTCCTAATTCCTAATTCCTAATTCCTAATTCCTAATTCCTAATTCCTAATTCCTAACTCCTCACTGTTCACTGTTCACTCCTCACTGTTCACTCCTCACTGTTCACTCCTCACTGTTCACTCCTCACTGTTCACTCCTCACTGTTCACCCTTCAACACCTCTCAGCAACAACCTCAGCAATATCGCGAATCGGAACAGGTTGATTCACCTTAGCAAAGTTCTTTTTACACAATGGGCAAGCTGTGACAACACAATCCGGATCACTACATGTGTATCGACTCAGTGCATCGGCAGCTATTCTACCTCGCTCAATTGGCGAGATAACCGTATTTGCCAATGAGCCTCCACAACAAAGCGATGCTCTGCCATCAAACTCGGTAGCCACAATCTCGCCGGCACCATCCAATACTCTCAGCGGCGCCTCCACAACATTGCACCCTCGCCCCAACTCACATGGATTGTGAAATACCAAACGCTCTTTACCTTTGCGAATATTCAAAGCACCACAATCCATCAACATATTAATATACTCTGTATGGTGCATAACCTTGATTGGCAACGCATACTCCTCTTTGAAACTCTTATAACATATTGGACAACTTGTAACAAGTATCTCTGCTCCTGTGGCCACTATCCGATCACTATTCTTTTGCATAAGAACGTCGGCTGCTGCTCTGTTTCCTGATAATCGCAACGGCCTTCCGCAACACACGCCACCTCCCTCATCAACAAAATGGTACTCAACTCCCGCCTTATTGAAAATTTTACGCATCGATGCAATAACTCCTGGGGTCAAATGCCCCATACACCCCGCAAAATATGCAACCTTAGCACATCCTGAATACTCTTTATTAGTTGTAATATAAGAGTATGTCTCATCTGTAACCACAGAATGGTCCTGTCGCTGCATCATGCGTAGTGCATTCAAATCGATATCAACCGGACACATCTCCTCGCAACGTCCACACATCAGACAATTATTGATATCATTACCACGTTCAACATCCTCTCGCACCTTACGCAAAAAATATACCGGTTGGGTTGATTGATTATTAAGCGAAGAGAGCAACTGACACTGATTCAGACATATTCCACAGCGTGAGCATGAATAGATTTCAAATTTTGAAAGTCCTTTTAACTCTCCATTCGGGCCCAACTTTACATCAAGCTTCACTCCCCAGTTCTTTAAGAAAATATATACCATTTCTGTTGGTATATGCATATATCTGGAACCTGGTATCAATAAAAAGAATATTCCTAACGATAACGAATAGGCCCACCATAAAGGATATGATAATGTTTCAACCGGTAGAAATGATGCAAAAAACTCGCCTGTCGAGTGAGTCAAAAAACTACCATGACCTGTAATAGCCGATTGCATACTCTCAGCCAAAAATCGAAGCGGGAATATAGACCATAATACCCCTTTTACCAATCTGTCATAGGGGCGCTGCTTGGTTGTTTTTTTCATTCCTACTATTCTGCTATACCAGCGCTTACCCCATGCGATAAACAATCCGCTCAATATCATAAGCAGAATTAAATCCATTAGGAATCCAAACACCTCGTGTCCCCAATAATCGGCCCCGGCAGGCAAAAAATAGTAGAAAAATATTGAGTAATAGGGAGTATTTGCCCAACTTGCCTGATATATCGACGACTCCAAATGGCCCACAATGATGAGCAGAGCCCACCCCAATCCGAAACACATGTGCATATATCCCAGCATGGGATTTTCTCTATATATCTTTCTGTGAACCAAACTCTCTAAAAATATCTCTTTAACGGAACGAAGTGTTCCCAACGAGAAGAGTCCTTTCAGAATCTTTACTCTATTGGCTTTATCAAACTCATATATCCACTTTATATATTTAATGGTTATATAGACAAGCAAAGCTGACATTCCTATAGAGAATGGCCACACAAACGGTTCATAATTAGGTGATGTAAATGTAAACATGAGAAATTACTTTTTGCGCATATACTCAATCATTGCCAATATCATTCCACGGGTATCCACGCCTCTCGGACACACAGCAAGACACTTGCCGCAAAGCATACATTTATGCAGTTGCTCCATATACAATTGATTCTCACCGCGTTTCATGAGCATTTGAATTTTTCTTATATTAAATTCGGTAAAATTCCCTGCCGAACATGTTGCACTGCAACCTCCACACCCTATACAGGCAGAAGAGCTGGGCACATGCAATGCAACATAATCAGCACAACCCTTATCGTTCTTATCATACTCAATTGCTCGAGTCGGTAAAATTGAAAATCCAAAAGATACCATACAAATACTATTTTCTCAGATATTTATCAATCTGCAAAACCGCTGCACACGCATCATTTATAGTGTCGGTTGTATTCATCGGCGATGTTGCCGCCCCAGCCACAAACACTCCATCTACATTGGTTATATTGGCCCCCATATGAGGATCTACACCTCTGATAAAGCCACTCTCTCTCATCTCCACACCAAACAATTTTGCCAATCTATTAGTTCCGGGCGAGGGCTCCATTCCAACCATTAACACCAATCTGTCAAGTTTCATTCTCATTGGTCTGCCAACCAGAGTATCCTCTACCTTGATTGCCACTCTGCCCTCAGAATCCTCGCTCGCCTCCGAGACTCTTCCTCTGACAAATTTAATTCCATATTGCTCTTGAGCCTCACGATACAACTCTTCGTACCCAGGCCCAAACATTCTCATATCCATATAGAAGCAGAATATCTCGGCATTTGGAAGCATCTGTTTCAACTCTATTGCCTGCTTTACGGCAGTTATACAGCATACTTTGGAACAATACATATTACCACACTTCTCATCTCGGCTACCAACACAATGCACCATTCCAACGCATCCAATCTCTCTACTTAACAAATTGGCGGCAAAGATATTCTCCAAATCGACCGAGGTTATAACATTCCTATAGATACCATATCCATACTCCTCCTTACGCTGAGCATTGAAAGTGGTAAAACCGGTAGTAATAAGCACTGCGTCAGCTTTCAGCAACCCCTTATCACTCAACAAAATATTATAACAATCATCAATTAGTTCCACCTTTTCAGGTTCAACATTGGTCAATACAGTAACCCCACGTTTCTCGACATCGGAAACTAGCGCATCTACCAAGCAAGATGCTCTTTTCCCGTCGGGAAAAAGTCTATCCCAATTATTGAGATTTCCACCTAAACTGCACTCCTTCTCAACAACAGTTACTCTATATCCTATACTTGCAAGCTCGACGGCCGCTTTACATCCGGCAACTCCACCGCCTATTATCACAACGCTTTTCATCATATACTCCTTATTCCTGTTGGACGCTTTGGAAGTGATATTAATTTTCCTTCAGCATCGCAATACTTTTTATCGGGATCATAACTTATTCCCATCTTATCAAGCAATGGCTCTACAGCAACCTGATGCATCTGTAATCCTAAATCCCAAGGATCATATCCCAACACCAAGCCTGCCATCTCTTCGTAGGTCAAAACCGGAATTCCATAACCATTCTTACCATAACTCTTACCACTCATCTCTCCAATTGTGTACTGCCACTTATCAAGAAACATACCACATCCCGGACAATTCGTAACAATAAAGTCTGGCTCGTACGGCTCCATTGACTCCAATTTTTTCATGGAATTTGCAACAGAGTAACCACGATTTGCCTGTACCAAATAGTTTCTAAATCCAAAGCCACAACAGTGTCTGCGCTCAGGATAGTCGATACACTCACCACCCCAGGCATCTACCATGCCACTCAATACTGCCGGAAACTCAGCACCTCCAACTCCCTTTGATGGAAACATCTTAGCATAGTGACACCCTATGTGGTCAACTACGCGCAAAGGTTTACCTGTATGGACATCTACCAAGGGATTTGTCATTTGAGCAGCTATCTGATTTCTAAATTTATATATCACATCAGAGGTGTGGGCCAAATTCTTTGGAACATTAAACTCGCGTTTTGTAGCTTTATACAAATCCTCTCGTACACGCTCCAAAATTTCTGGATGCTCCTCCCACGCATGCAACACCTCGGTATATATGCCGAACGATGTTATACACGAAGGTGTTATATTCTCATAACCGGCCTCGGTCATCAAAGCAAAATGGCGGGCAATGACAGTCATGGTTGTCTGGAAAGGCACCACATCAGAGTGATATCCTATACCGGAACACGTTGTATGTTTAGGATCATCAAATATATCTTTACCCAACCTATTTCTCAATATATCAATAAAAGCCCACTCAGAAGCAGGAAAAAAAGTCTGCCTTATGCAACTGCGAGCATAATAATATTTATTGTCGGCAATCTCCTTTTGATACAGATCCCAAACCTTTTTCTTTCCTTCATTTATCATAATTACCTACCGTGATTTCCACTATTCTGTGTAGATATTTCATCCAAATACTCATCAACACTCATCCCAAGTTGCTCAGCCTTTTTTACGGAAAAATTCTCAATTGCATCCATAAAAGAGGCGCCCCCAGTAACTTGAAAAATATTATTGAGTTCATCGAGCGAGGCCTCATCCACATGTCTCAACGCTCCGGCTCCATTACCATCATAATTTGCATGAACCCTCTCATACACCCGCTCCTTATTTGCACAAATCCACTCCCATATAGGTCCCTGTTCCGGATGCTTCTCGGGTACAGCTATATCGGGAGATACACAATAACCCACTTTAAGCACAGAATCGGCTATATTACGTTTCAAAGCAAATTGTTGACGCCCCTTTTCCGACTCAACAAAAAGACCGGTCTCTATCGAAGCAGCTCTCAGTGCCATAATAATCTCTCCCGGGGTATTACCACGGGGGCAACGGGTTTTACAAGACATACACTCTCCACAGTACCAAATTGTATTGCTCTTAAGAAGCTCCTCTATTTCAGCCTCATCGCCTCTTTGAACAGTATCCACAACCATTCGCGGATCGTAATTATAAAACTCTGCCGCTGGACAAACAGCGGTACAAACACCACAATTCATACAGCTATTCAACCCCTCGCTAAAGTGTATATCCCTATTTAATATCTCAATTATTTTCCCCATTCCAATCAAACATAGTGCAACAAAAGTATCACAAAGTGCATATAAACATAGTGGTATAAATACTACTTTTTAAAACATCTAAAGAAAAGGTATTTTAAACCAAGAATAGCCCAAATCTGCCCAAGGTTTTGCCTATATAATTTATGAACTTTGTGTGTACAATAGAACATAAAAACATTAACCACATGAGAAAGACATACACACCTGTAATTGCAATCCTTCTATGTATCAGCACAGGATGCAACCAAAAGCATGCACAAGTGCCCCTCATTAAGAGTGTAAAAATCGACACGGCACAACTCTATAACAGAGCAGAGGAGCTAACTTTCCCCGGTAAAGTTGAGGCAGGGAAAGATATAAATATCGCATTCAAAGTAGCCGGAACCATAGAAGAGATTCCCGTCAACCAGGGCGATTTTGTCAAAAAAGGCGATATTATTGCCATAATGGACCCTCGCGACTATCAAACTCAATTAAAAGCTACAACTGCCGAGTATAATGCGATAAAGGGGCAAGCAGAAAGAGTAATTTCGCTATATCAGGATAGCAGCGTTGCAGAGAATGATTATGAGAAAGCTATGTACGGATTGCAGCAAATCACTGCAAAACTTAAAGCACACCAAGATGCTCTTAACGACACAAAACTCCGAGCACCATTCGATGGATATATCCAAAAGATCATCTTCGATAAGAATGAGACTGTCGGGGCAGGCATGGCAGTAATCTCCATGATCGGCAACTCACCTAACCAGGTAACCATAAACATTCCAATAAAGAGTTACACTCAAAGAGATAATTTTGATTCATATAGCTGCACTTTCGACATTATGCCAAACAGAGTATTCCCACTGGAGTTAATCGGAGTATCGCCTAAAGCAAATATGAATCAGCTATACAATGTAAAGCTTCAATTCAAAGAGAGTGACAAAAACATTACCCCCGGAATGAGTACAAATGTAACGATTACACAACGACACGAATCTGAAGAACGTTTACAAATTCCACTCTCTGCAATATTCAACAAAGAGGGGGCAACATACGTAATGATATACAATCCTACATCATCGACCGTTGAAACCCGAAAAGTAAACATTGACTCTATCGACCGAAACTCTATGGTCCTTATTACAAACGGTTTGAACGAGGGCGATATTGTCGTATCGGCCGGAGTTAATAGCCTGAAAGATGGCGAGAAGGTCACTCCGTTAAAAGAGAGTAGTTCAACAAATATTGGAGGTTTGTTATGATAGATCTTGGAAAATGGGCGTTGAATAACAACCTGCTAATTCGTTTTATAGTTTTGGTCATGGTTGTAGGTGGCTCTATTGCCTTTTACAACATGAGCAAACTTGAGGATCCCGAAATCAAGGTAAAACAGGCAATGGTGATTACCACCTACCCCGGAGCATCTGCACACGAGGTTGAGCTTGAGGTTACCGACCCTATAGAAAAGAGCATTCGTTCAATGTACAATATAAACAGCATTGAGAGTCGCTCGATGAATGATTTGTCTATAATAAACGTAGAGCTTGTCACTACAACCCCGGCAAACGAGGTGGAGCAGTTCTATGACATATTGCGTAGAAAGGTCAACGACATACAAGCATCACTCCCCGCCGGAGTTGGAGAATCGGTTGTCTTAGATGCTTTTGGTGATGTTTATGGAATGTTCTATGCTATTACGGGCGAGGGATTTTCCGATACCGAACTGGGAAATTATGCCGAGTTGGCAAAACAGGAGTTTCAGAACATTCCCGGCATATCAAAGGTAGATATTTATGGCGAGCGAACTCCTGTAATAAACATAGCCATTCTCCAAGATAGAATGGCCAACCTTGGAGTCCACCCTGCCGAGGTGCTTAACACGCTGAACGGTCAAAACAGCACAGTATATGCAGGTTACTATGAGACTGACGACAAACGTATCAAGATAAAGGTTAATGACCGATATAAAAATGTAAATGATATTGGTAATCTTCTGATTCAAGGCCACGAAGATGATCAACTGCGATTACGCGATATTGCCGATATTACATCGGGATATGAGGAGCCTGCCCGTAACCAGATGTTCCACAATGAAGAGAGGGCTTTAGGAATCTCAATTGCAGCACAGCGCAATACCGATATCACGAAACTGGGCGGTGCCATTGAGTCGAAGATTGAAGAGCTAAAGGGTGAAAGAATTCCTGCAGGGGTTGAGTTTCATAAGATATTCTTTCAACCTGAAAGAGTTACTAATGCCCTTACCACTTTTCTGACAAATCTGTTAGAATCGGTAGCCATTGTTATTATAATCCTTATGGTTTCCATGGGAATCAGAAGTGGTGTTATAATAGGAATCAGTTTGATTGTAATTATCTTTGGCTCTATCATGATTCTCGGAACTCTCGATGGAACTCTGCAAAGGGTATCATTAGGCTCGTTGATTGTCGCCATGGGTATGCTGGTTGATAATGCAATTGTGATTATCGATGGTATTTTAGTTGATTTGGCAAAAGGGAAGCCTCGCCAAGCAGCACTAACCTCAATTGGCAACAAAACTGCCATGCCTCTGCTCGGAGCAACCTTGATTGCAATTTTGGCATTCCTTCCTATATTTCTATCACCCGATACTGCAGGAGTCTATGTTCGTGACCTGTTTATAGTACTTGCAGTTTCCCTGCTATTGAGCTGGGTTTTGGCCTTAACACATGTTCCTATTATGGCCGACCGATGGTTGAAACAGGTTAAAGTTAAATCGGATATTGAGTTATACAATAGCAAGCCCTACCAACTGCTTCGCTCAATATTGAAATTCACCGTTTTACACAAAAAGAGTACCGTTTTTTGTGCAGTTGCTCTGGTAGCTTTAAGCATATACTGCTACAGATTCATTCCACAGGAGTTCTTCCCCGATATGAACTACGAGCAGTGCTATATTGAGTACAAATTGGACGAGGGCGCATCGCCACAAAAGGTTGAGAGAGAGCTAAAAGAGGTATCTGCATGGTTATTGGAGCAACCATATATCACAAATGTGACAATATCGCTTGGAGGGACACCAAGCCGATACAATTTAGTTCGTAGTATTGCTACCCCCTCATTGTCGTATGGAGAGCTAATTGTTGATTTTACATCGCCTAAGGAGTTAGTCAAACATATTGATACCATTCAAAACTACATAACAACTCACTATCCCGATGCCTATTCAAGGGTTAAACGATACAATCTGATGTATAAAAAATTCCCCATTGAGGTTAAGTTTTCAGGTCCCGATCCAGCTGTTTTAAAACAACTTACCCGGCAGGCAGAACAGATTATGAATGAGTCTCCATTCACCAGATTGGTATGTAATGATTGGTCAAATATGCAACCCGTCATTGAGATTGATTATAATCAGCCTACAGCTCGCAGAGCCGGACTTAGCAGAAAAGATGTAGGTCTATCGCTTCTTACTGCCAATGGAGGAATCCCTACCGGAACATTCTATATTGGCAAAGAGAGGTACTCGATCTACCTAAAGAGCGTGGATAGCAAGGGAAAGCCGATTAATGAGCTTGATAATACTCCCATCTTCAGCACTATGCCTCCATTGCAGAATCTTAACAAAGAGACTCTGACCGGACTATTCACCGGTAGCGTCAGCGAACAGGATATTCTTGCCGGCACTTTAGGAACCATCCCATTAAACCAAGCGGTAAAGGGAATAAACATCAAATGGGAGGAACCAATAGTTATTCGGTACAATGGTGTAAGAGCTATGAGAGCTCAATGTGAGCCGGCCTCAGGCTATACTGCCGAAAGTGCGCGTAAAGCCATTGCCCCGGCAATCGAAGCGATTGAACTTCCAACAGGATATTCGTATAGCTGGGAAGGTGAGTATCAAGCAAGTAAGCAATCGACACAATACCTATTCGGAAACTTCCCTTTGGCAATTGTTGCCATGGTTGCAATTCTGATAATGTTATTTAAAGACTTCAAGAAACCTGCAATTATTCTATGCTGCGTACCGCTGCTACTTGTGGGAGTTGTTTTTGGAGTACTGCTATCAGGCAAGAGTTTTGGTTTTGTGGCAATTGTAGGCGTATTGGGATTGATTGGTATGATGATTAAGAACGGCGTTGTCCTTATGGACGAAATCATTCTGGAATTGAATAGCGGAAAAGAGCCTATTCAAGCCCTGCTTGACAGCTCATCAAGCCGATTCCGTCCGGTAATGATGGCCTCGCTTACAACTATCTTAGGTATGATACCCCTTATTGGTGATGAACTATTCGGTTCACTCGCCGTAACTATTATGGCAGGACTATTTGTAGGCACAATTATCACCCTACTCTTTATTCCTGTTTTGTACTCACTATTTTTCAAAATTGATAACAGCAAAAAGCAATGAAACAACTATCAATACTCATTGTTACCATATTATTTACAATATCGCTTAAGGCACAAGAGCTCGATATTGCAACTTGCCGTAATATGGCATTAAAACAGAACAAACAGATTGCCATTGCAGAGGCCCAAACGCGAGAAGCCGAGCTGGCTGTAAAAGAGGCAAAGAGTAACTTTTTACCCAACATTAGTGCAAACGCACTCTATCTGCATAACTCCGAAGAGTTAGAGGCAGCAACTCCCGATCTTCCAATAGCCCAAGGCCTTACAATTCCATCAATGGGTATCGGCATTGGATTACAGAACTCATTTAATGCAAGTGTATCGGTAACTCAACCTCTCTATATGGGAGGAAAGATTATCAGTGGTACAAAGATGGCTGAGATTGGAAGTGAGATTTACTCAATTAACGAAGCAAGGAGAAAAGATGAGATAATCGTAGAGTGTGATCAAGCCTATTGGAACTGTATAATGGCCACAGAGCTTGCCAAAGTTGCAAGCAAGTATAAAGAGACCCTTACAAAACTGCTCAACGACGTTACAAAAGCAGAAAAGGTAGGTATGAAATCGAAAAACGATCTTCTAAAGGTTCAGGTACAACTTAACCAAGCCTCCTTAAATGAACACCGCGCCTATAATGGCATTAAGGTAGCAAAGATGAATCTATGCAGAATAATTGGAGTTGACATTAACAGCAATATCACCCTTACCGAGGGAATAGAGAATTATGACACTCCCGAGATTAATAACAGTTACACTTTTGCCGAGATTCCCGAGATAGCAATACTCAACAAACGTATTGAGTTACAGAAAGAGAGTCTGAAATTCACAAGGAGCGACTATCTACCATCGGCAGCTGCAACGGTTGGATATGGCTACACAAATGCATTAACCCTCAAAGGAACAACTCTCTTTACAAAAACACTGATACCCGAAAGTGAAAGGTTGCTAAATGGTGGCTCAATGAGCGCAATTGCCACCCTTAAA
Source organism: Bacteroidales bacterium (assembly GCA_015061245.1). Taxonomy (GTDB): domain Bacteria; phylum Bacteroidota; class Bacteroidia; order Bacteroidales; family Marinifilaceae; genus RGIG9079. The sequence continues at coordinate 48,988 of SUWY01000007.1, read as the reverse complement.
ATTCCTATATTCCATTGGGGCGAGGGGCGAAACAAAGTAAAACAGGCAAAGGAGCAGATAAAGATTGCCGAATTGGAGTTGGCACATGCAAACGACATGATAAACCTAAACATTCAAGTTGCGTTAAATAGAATAGACGAGGCCTCACAACTTAAAACCATGTGCAAAAGCGCCATCACTCAAGCTGATGAGAACCTTCGTGTTAGCACCAATCACTACAAAGCCGGCATGGAGCCTTTAAGCGACCTGCTTGAAGCCCAAACGGTTTGGCAAAAGGCATATAATGACTATATTTGTAGTTGCATAGAGGAGCAATTGGCTCATTTGAACTATTTAAAGGTAACAGGACAATTATGGACGAAAGAGTATTAGAACTTACATTACGACTGATTATTGCGGCAATCATTGGTGCTTTAATCGGACTGGAACGCGAATTCCGAGCAAAAGAGGCCGGATATAGAACGCATGCCCTGGTAGCTTTAGGAAGTGCTCTGTTTATGGTTGTTTCGCAATATGGCCTGAATAGCTCTCTTCCCGGCAGTGGTCCGGGACATATATCGTGGGATGCAAGCCGTATTGCAGCAAGCGTTGTTTCGGGAATTGGATTTATTGGCGCCGGAACAATAATGTTCCAAAAGCATATTGTACGAGGTTTAACAACTGCTGCCGGAATATGGGCAACAGGAGCCATCGGACTTGCGTGCGGTGCCGGAATGTATCAAATTGCGATCATTGCTGCTGCACTTACATTGGCAACCTTAGAACTCTTAAGTCTGTTATTCAAAAAATATGGTCTTCACAGCTCTATCATCACCTTTTCTACCAAACAGCTTGAGAGCGGCAAAAAGCTTACCGATGAATTGACAGCCCAACACTACATGGTGGTAAACTACAGCATGGAGCACCACCGATATGAGAGTGTCGATATATATAAAGTTACCATGACAATCAAGGGGCGCAAACTGCAAGGCGACAACTCACTGTTGCTTATCTTGCAATCGCACCCCGAAATAACTATCGAATCGATTGAGAATTAGAGGGGAGTTTTAATTCTCCACCGTCCACACTCCGCTTATAGGATTACCCTCGCCATCAACTCCATTCACCACAACTGTATAGGTATGAGAATCTGCAGCTGTCGGGAAGGTGAATTTGAACGGCTCGCCACTCTTTACAATCGCCTTATGATTCCAGTAACGAGTTGCTTTGGCATCGATAGGATCATTAATCATCTTATCCAAAGGAACACTATACTTTGGCTTATAGAAGTGAACCTCGCCCTGCTTCTGAGGAGCAAATGGAACAACTGTTTGAATATTGTAATTATACTCTATAGGTATAGACATATTATTGACATCAATCCCCACAATATCCAACATATTCTGCATTGAGGTCAACCCCTTCATCTGATTATTCAAACGGGTTTGGACATACTCCAAAGCATCATCGTTAAGTGTTCCTATAACCATTTTTGCAGCCTCACCATTCATTGCTCTTCCGCTCAACTCAATATTCTTCCAACGTTTAATCCACTCTGCATCCATTCCCCATATCGATTCAATTGTTCCGTTATAAAAGAACTCCTTATTTGACTCTCCCGGTTTTGGCACCGCCCGTCCCGTTGGGGTATAATAACGTAAACCTCGCTCCACGGCCCACGCTAACTGTTGATAATATCGTGGATTACCATCGGGGCCATATCCATAACTTTCAACATCGGTATATCCAAGCATAAAATTCATACGAGAATCATGCTCCTCAAAATCTGCCCAGAACTCTTTCTTCATAGCTTCAAGACTCATTGCTCCTACACGAACCTCACCCAAGGTCTGAACTCTTGAGCCATCGGTCGAGAAGATATAGTCAACTCCATATTTGTCATAAAAACTAACATCGCTCTTACACAATCCTATCGGAGTATTCACCGTCGGATTTAAAAATATAGGTTCGTCAAGTGTCAACTCTACATTCGACTTATCCTTATTCGACATTGCCTCAACAACAAAACGGGTCCCTATTTCGTAAGCCAAATCATTATATACAAATCTGCCTACAGAATCTGTATAAGTCATATACGAGCTACCATCACTTCCAACTATCTCTATCTTTGCATTCGCAATAAACTTTGCCTTATTAACAATGTATGGTTTCACCACTCCACTTATTGATTGACCTCGCTCAATATAGAAAGGAGAATTGGTATTTAAGTTATCTGTAATTATATCTGTCACATCAAATCTACTCCAACCTTGAGTTAAAAGCAGGTTGTCCAATGCCACCACCTTCGCTCTGTTTACATTAGTAAAATAGTACTCAGGTCTCTCTACATAACCACTCAAATCCGATGATAACTCAACGTATGTCTCCACATCGGTTGTGGTTGACAAATGCTTTGTGTGAGCATCCGAAATTACACTAATTGCAATATCTGCTTGCTGAACATCATTTAATGATAGTTGAACTGTTCTCTCCGTTCTTGGGTTCACAAACTCACCTGATTCAAGAGCAAAACTCTCTCTCTTACCACTATGGTGATACCACATTCTGTTACTATACACCACTCCACTCTTATCAATCAAAGTAAAATTCAAAATGCCCTCGGGAGCTGTACTAAAATTCAAAGATTTGCCCATGGTCTGTGTAACCGGATAAACACCCAACGGCATTCCGCGACTATTAATGAAGATATACTTATCAGATAAATCGGCATCCAGACTTGTCAATACATTATATACAATGTTATCTCCATTGGCAACAAGTTGAATGGCATAAACATTTGAATTCTCGGCACTTGGTAACAAGAACCTCTTTGTATTTCCATCATCGGTAGTCAATACCGCTGTATATTTTTCATTGGGCGAGGTTTCAATTACGAAACTTCCCATTCCAAGCTCATTAAGAGCTACATTACACTCCTTTTTCCCTGCTCTGTTCTCGATATAACCATCAACCTTGACAGCCAATCCATCGCGACCAATACTCTTTATCGCAACTCGTTGCTTAGCGCCCTGTATCAACGCTCCTCCCTCCGGGAAAAATTGGACATCAAAATCGCTCTTGGCAGATGGAAGTTTAAAATAACGCTCAAAACTCCAAGGTACATCGTGTGAAAAAGCAACCCAGATGTGGTCGGAATTGGGATCATTAATACGAATCTCTGTCTGACCACTATAACCCGTATTAGCAGTCATTACAACACTATCCGGAGTTTCGCCGGGAATAAAGTAGTTGAACTTTATGTTTTGATAGCGCTCCCCCTGGTCATTTACAAAATTGATTTTTAATATTCTGCTACCTTTACGGTCATTCAGAATATCCATATTGCAACTAATACCATGATCGAAAGGATTTATGATATAAAAACGTTTCGAGAAGAACTTATCATTACCCTGATCCTGCATCCAATAGGTATAGGCTCGTAAAAAATACTCTCCTTGCGACAGATTATCGGCCAAAGCAAAATAACCATTAAACGAAGAGTCCTGAGTATTATACGCTATCTTCTCACGCCAATACAAAACTCCCGTTCTATCAACAACCTCTACATAGATATAACGGCTGTAATCTACCTGCTTATTGGAAACTGCATTAAAAAGAAAACCTCGAAGAAACATTGTATCGCCGGGTTGATAACTGTCTCGATCAGTTTGCACAAAAACCTTCTCATTTCGGCTCGACTCTACATAATCGAAAAACTTACTTGACACCTCTTGCTCAAAACTCTGCGCAACTACCGAAAACACACTACAAACCGCCAACACACACTGCATCACCACTAACCTAAAACTCTTCATATCTCCCTCCTTTCTAAAAAAAATTTCACCTCTCACCTCTTCCCTCTCCCCTTATTCACCTTTCACCTCTCACCTTTTCCCTTATTCACCTCTCCCCTCTCCCCTTATTCACCTTTCACCTTTCCCCTCTCACTTTTCACCTCTCACCTCATTCACTCTACAAAAAAAATATTTTCTCTCCACTATTGCAAACGTTTTCACAAAAAAATATCCCTTTTTATCCCCTTATTAAACATTTTTAACGAAAAAGCGGGTCTCAAAGCTACTTTAAGCCTTGAAACCCGCTAATCTATTCTCTAATCTATACTATCCGAAAATCACTGTCTTATTCTTATATACAAGCACCTTTCTCTCAATATGCTTCTGCACTCCTCTTGACAGCACAATCTTCTCCAAATCCTTACCCTTATTCACCAAATCGGTAACTGTATCCTTGTGAGAAATTCTACATACATCTTGCTCAATAATAGGACCTGCATCAAGCTCATTTGTTACATAGTGACATGTTGCTCCAATAATCTTCACTCCACGATCGTATGCTGCCTGATATGGACGCGCTCCTACAAATGCAGGAAGGAATGAGTGGTGAATATTGATAATCTTGTTTGGATATTTTGCAATCATATCAGGCGATATAACCTGCATATATCTGGCCAAAACAATAAAGTCAACTCCATACTCATCCAATAAAGCCATCTCCTTTGCCTCTTGCTCAGCTTTGTTCTCCTTGGTTATTGGGAATACAAAATACGGTATGCCAAACATCTCCGCAACAGACTGCATATCAGGATGGTTACTTATTATCAATGGAATCTCAACACTCCACTCGCCTGCCACGTAACGTGCCAACATATCATATAGACAATGAGACATTTTAGAGACAAAAATTGCCATTTTGGGCTTATAGTCAGAGAAGTATATCTTAAATCGCATATCATACTTTTGTGCATAGAGCGTACAGAAATAATCCTCCAACTTTTCACGTGGGATTAAAAACTCATCCAACTCCCACTCAACACGCATATAAAAGATATGTTCAGTATAATCTACATGCTGATCCAAATATACAATATTACCCTTATTTACAGTAATAAAGTTTGTAATATCGGTAATAATTCCCTGTTTATCAGGGCAGTGTAATAACAACTTCGCAGTACTCATAATATTGCTTTTATAAATTAAGTGCGCAAGTTACAACTTTTTGAGAAAGCCAACAAATAAACTGGCTCTATATTAGCACTTACTTAGTTTATTTAACAAAGAGAGCAAAACTATCCAAGTATCTTCAACCGATTTAATATCAACAGCTTCGTTAATCGAGTTGATATCCAAAATTCTTGGACCTATAGATATAATATCGCACTCCTCATATTTCTTAACAAAGTAGCCACACTCTAACGCAAAGTGCATTGTCAATAACTCAGGTTCAATATTAAGTTCCTCCTTAAATGCCTCTGAACATAATGCAACTAACTCCGAGTCAGGCTTTGCACTCCACGCCGGAGCATCCATCAGAACCTCAACACTTGCTCCTGCCTCTTTTGCAATCTCTGCTATCTGAGCCGCCCATTTTTCTACATCGTCGGTATGGGCAGTTCGTGCATAATCGAGCAATATGAATTGTTCCTCCTCAGTTCTTAAGACTCCGATATTGTTCGATGATACTACTCCACTTGACAACTCTTTATCCTTTGCAGTAACTCCAAAAGGTAGAGTATTCAACAAATTATATAGCGAATCTGAACCTTTTTTAGATATCACATATTCGGGAGCGGAAATCTCTACCAATTGCATATCCACATCGGGATCTGTCTCAGAGAATCTTGCCTTTATTGCATCTCTATACTCCCCAAACATCTTCTCAAACAGAGCACAACTCCCCATCTCCATTCCAAATACAGCCTCAACATTTGCAGGGATTGTATTCGAGGCCTCGCCTCCGGAAATAGAACAGAGACAAATATCTCCTATTCTGATATTACACGCATGCAAAAATTCACCTACAACCTTTAAGGCATTGGAACGTCCACGAACTATATCCACTCCAGAGTGTCCACTTATTCCTCCAAAAAATCTGAAATCATAAAAACGATAGTTATGTGGAGCAGCCTCCTTTGTATATGGAAGTACTATTTTTTGAAGATATGCAGCAGCCGATGCCACTGTAATCTTATCAAAATCCTCAGAATCAAGGTTGATTATTCTGCGTCCTTTTATAAAATCGGGCGAGAGTTTAGCAACCCCTGTCATACCCTCCTCTTTGTTGGTTGTAAAAAGACACTCCAAAGCCGGATGAGAAATATCATCGCTATCAAGAATAGCCAGCATCATACAGACACCTATTCCGCTATCTGCCCCCATAGAGGTTCCATTGGAACGTAACCACTCTCCATCAATATAGGTCTCTATACGATCCTCACAAGGATTGAATTTTTTACCTTTTGCCGCAAGACACACCATATCAATATTCGACTGCAAAACTATCGGTTCGATAGATTCACAACCCTTTGTTGCAGGTTTCCTGATTAGAACACAACCCTCACTGTCGGTCTCGTATTCCATTCCCCTGGTTTTTGCAAACTTCACAAGGAAATTGGTTGCCTTAACCTCGTTTCGCGATGGACGTGGCACCCTGTTCAACTCCTTGAAAAGTCGAAAAACCTTATCTACAGAGACACGCATTTCACTCATAATCAATATTTTTCGTTGTGAATCTTTGCTGTATCAAATTTATCCATTGCCACAAATGGTTTTGTAGGATAACCAACAGGTATTACACATAAAGACAAAATATTTGACGGTAAGTTTAAATAGCGCTTACATACATCCATTCTATCTTCGTACGGATATGTAGCTGTCCAGACTGCTCCCAATCCCATATTTTCAGCAGCAAGAAGCAAATTCTGTGTTGCAGCAGAACAATCTACATACCAATAGTCAGATTTGCTTGCATCGCCACAAACAACGATTGCCACACTTGCTATTGATAGCATTTTAGCGTATGGCAACTCCTCAGCCATCGCATCAAGTATAGCTCTGTCACGAACAACAATAAACTCCCAGGGACGCACATTTTTACCTGTTGGCGCTGCCATTGCCGCCTTTAACAAAGTCAATACATCCTGCTCGCTTACTACCTGATCGGTATATTTACGAACACTTTTTCTGCTTAATATACAATCCAGTGTATCCATAATTAATTCTCATCTTCATTTTTAACTTGCTCCTTTGCCATGTTATAATACGGCAAACGCTCTGCCAAATGTTTCTCGACATATTCACGCAACTCCTGATCACTCAGTTTGGCCACCAAAGGACGTTTCCACTTTCCGCGAATTAATCTGGCCACAATTGTATCAATTGATGGATTCAAAAATATGGTAACACCTTGACTATTCATGTACTCCATATTATCATTGAAGCATGGAGCACCTCCTCCACAACTCAATATAAAATCTTCATACAATTCACACAACTCATGCAGATATCTGCTCTCTAATTTTCTGAAGTGAGCCTCGCCACTATCGCGAAATATCTCATTTATGGTTCTATGTTCACGCTCCTCAATATATCTATCCAGATCGAAGAATCTAACACCTTCGGCAGCCGCCAATGTTCTACCATAACGGCTCTTACCACTTGCCATATAACCAACCAGGAACCTCTTCATCACTCCTCGTTTTTTAATTCATCAATATCAAAAAGCGACATTTGCGACTCATTCTGAGCATCAGCCTCTTCGTCTATAATCTCAGCATCCTCCTCTTGTAATGATTCCTCATCCTCTGGTAATACTACAGACTCAAGTACGTTTATCTTATCAACAACATAGCTTGTCAATCGCTTACCCTTAGCTCTGAATGATTTATCTCCGATGAACTCCTCTGCCTCTATCACTTCCGGAGCTCGGCCCTCATTTTTGCCTCCAAATACAATTTCATATCTTGGGCGCTTATCGCTCGACAAATATATCAACTTTGCATCCTCGCCTATAAATGAGAGTACTTTGGCAGTAGGCTCAAAACGGAAACGCTTGATGTAGTAGAACTGCTGTGCCTCATCATATAGAACTGCAGTCCAAATCTTATCTGCATCGAACTTCTCGAATAGCAAATACCCCTCCTCGTAGTGGTTGGTAAGGTCAAAGTTTGTGGTATAGAATGTTCCGTTCTTATTGACAGCAAGAATCATATCTTCACCCTGGAACTCTCCAATATAGAGACCTCGCTCATCACTATTCAAACGCAAAATATCGGTATCAATCCATATCTTTCTACCTCCAAGAGTAGAGACTCCCTTTTGGGCTATATTGATTTTATGTACATCCAATTTGGTTACCTGATTTCCTAACGATGCTCTTCCCTTAATTGTCAATTTTGCAAAGTCGTACATCTGGAAAAGCTTCTTCAGGTTGGTTGTCGCCTTATAGAATACCTTAACCTGCTCAGCCTCTCCATTCGGATTTGCCGTAAAGTAGAGAATCTTAGAACCCTTGGTTCCCTTAGTCAAGTTGTACTCTTTATCACGAGTTACTCCTGTAACAAAGAAACGCTTTGCATAGGTTGTTCCTCCACGACCATCTCTATATATCACATTGTAGATTGTACGCTTATCATTCTTCTTAAAGACAGCAACATGTATCACATCCGGACCAACAGAGATCTTATCGGCAACCTTCGTAATCCAATATGTTCCATCTTTACGGAAGATGATTATCTCATCGATATCAGAACAGTCACAAATATACTCATCACGCTTCAATGCAGTTCCTACGAAACCATCTTGACGATTTATATAGAGTTTTTCGTTGGCGAGGACAACCTTTGAAGCCTCGATATTCTCAAAGTTACGAATCTCTGTCTTGCGCTCACGCCCTGCACCATACATTCTCTTGATTCGCTCGTAGTACTTTATTGAGTACGGAATAATATGAGAGATATTGTATTTCAACTGCTTCATCTCATCCTCCATACCCTTAATGTAACGGTCAGCCTCATCTGAACTGAAACGGAAGATTCGCTTCATCTTTATCTCGAAGAGTTTTCGAATATCATCGTCGGTAACTTCACGTATGAAGTCAACTACAAATGGCTCCAAACGCTTGCGAACATGAGGAATAACACTCTCAACCGATGTTCCCTCCTCATACTCTTTATCCTTATAGATTCGCTGTTCGATAAAGATTCTCTCCAAGTTTGCATAGTGCCACTCCTCCTGCAACTCACCAAGCTGAATCTCAAGTTCCAGTTTCAACAAACGAACAGTCTCGTCGGTTGAGCGACGTAATATATCCGAAACGCCCAAGAATACAGGTTTCTCATTATCAATCACACAAGAGTTTGGTGAGATTGACATTTCGCAATCGGTAAAGGCGTATAGCGCATCGATTGTCTTGTCCGATGATACTCCGGGAGCCAACTGCAATACAATCTCAGCCTCGGCGGCAGTATTATCATCTATATGTTTAATCTTTATCTTTCCCTTATCATTAGCCTTTTGAATGCTATCAATCAAGGCTTGTGTGGTTCTACCAAAAGGAACCTCGACAATCTTCAATGTCTTGGTATCAACTTTCTCTATCTTGGCACGCACACGAACAACTCCTCCACGCAATCCATCGTTATATCGACTCACATCAATGGCACCTCCTGTCGGGAAATCGGGATATAACTCAAACTCCTCACCTCTCAAATAGGCAATACAACCATCTATCAACTCATTAAAGTTGTGAGGCAAAATTTTCGATGCCAATCCCACCGCAATTCCCTCAACACCTTGAGCCAACAACAATGGGAACTTTACAGGCAGAGTTATAGGCTCCTGCTTACGTCCATCGTACGATGCTTTCCACTGTGTTGTTTTGTTATTGAATACCACATCAAGGGCAAACTTCGATAGTCTGGCCTCAATATATCGAGGAGCAGCAGCCTCATCACCTGTCAAGATATTTCCCCAGTTACCCTGACACTCGACTAGCAAATCCTTCTGTCCCAACTGCACAAGTGCATCACCAATAGAGGCATCACCATGAGGGTGAAATTGCATTGTAGATCCAATAATATTCGCCACTTTATTGAAACGACCATCATCGAGCGTCTTCATTACATGAAGAATTCTACGCTGTACAGGTTTCAATCCATCGTTGATGTATGGCACTGCACGTTCAAGAATCACGTACGAGGCATAGTCAAGAAACCACTTCTCGAACATGCCTGAAATACGTTTAATAGAGCGCATCTTACCGCCCTCTTCATCTTTTGTCTCTTCTATCACTATATCTTCAGCCATAACATTAACTAACGAAGTTCATCCTCCTCAATATAGAGGTTATTTATAATAAAATCCTGACGCTCAGGAGTATTCTTTCCCATATAATACTCAAGAATATCATCGTACGCCTCACCTTTGCTCAGGCGTACCGGCTCTAAACGAATATCCTTGCCAATAAAACCACGGAACTCATCGGGGTTAATCTCTCCTAATCCTTTGAATCGTGTGATTTCCGGGCGAGGTCCCAATGCTTTAATCGCCTCTTCACGTTCACTATCTGAGTAACAATACTTTGTAACCTTCTTGTTACGAACACGGAATAGAGGTGTTTGCAAAATATATACATGGCCGGTTCTTATCAAATCGGGGAAGAACTGCAAGAAGAAGGTCAAAAGCAATAGTCTGATGTGCATTCCATCAACATCGGCATCGGTAGCAATAATAACCTTGTTGTAACGCAATCCATCCAGACCGTCCTCAATATTCAATGCAGCCTGAAGCATATTAAACTCCTCATTTTCGTAAACCACCTTCTTGGTTTGACCGTAAGAGTTATATGGTTTACCTCGCAAACTGAATACCGCCTGAGTATTTACATCGCGCGATTTTGTAATAGAACCACTTGCAGAGTTTCCCTCGGTAATAAATATCGATGACTCATTCGCCAACTCATTCTTTGTATTGTAGTGGACACGACAATCACGCAACTTCTTATTTACAAAACTTACCTGTTTCGCTCTTTCACGTGCAAGTTTCTGCACTCCGCTCATTGCCTTACGCTCACGCTCAGTATCTTGAATCTTTTTAAGCAGTACCTCGGCAACATCGGGATTTCTATGCAGATAGTTATCCAACTCACGCGCTACAAAATCCATAATAAAGTTACGGACTGTAGGTGTAGTTGTTGTATCTTGATCCTCCGGTTTTACGGGCGCCATATACTTAGAACCGAGCTTTGTCTTGGTCTGCGACTCAAACACAGGCTCTTGAACACGAATACTTATTGCTCCAATAACTGAAGTTCTAATATCGGACATATCAAAATCCTTCTTATAGAACTCCTTAATTGTCTTTGCAATTGCCTCACGAAAGGCAGCCTGATGGGTTCCACCTAACGTTGTATGCTGTCCATTAACAAATGAGTAGTAAGTTTCACCATAGTGTTTACCATGAGTCAGAGCCAACTCAATATCATGTCCTTTTAAATAGATAATCGGATACAATCCCTCCTCATCCATTGTCTCTGAGAGCAAATCATACAATCCATGACGCGAAACGAACTTCTGACCATTAAAATTCATGGTCAATCCTGAATTCAGATATGCATAGTTGCGCATCATTGTCTCCAGATACTCAACCATATATCTATACTTCAAGAAGATCTCTTTATCGGCAATAAATGTAACTTTAGTTCCATTTGGCTCAGTTGTTGGTTCTATATCACGCTCCTCTACCAATACACCACGGCAAAAACGGGCATACTTGGTCTCACCATCACGAAATGATTGAATCTCAAAACTCTCGCTCAAAGCATTTACAGCCTTAATACCCACACCGTTCAAACCTACCGACTTTTGGAATACCGATGAGTCATACTTTCCTCCTGTATTCATCTTTGATGAGACATCGACCACCTTACCTAATGGGATACCTCGTCCAAAATCTCGAACAGTCACTGTACGCTCCTCCACTGCAACTCGAATCTCCTTACCGGCTCCCATAGCAAACTCGTCGATAGAGTTATCGACAACCTCTTTTACTAAAATATAGATACCGTCATCGGGGGCTGAGCCATCGCCCAATTTACCAATATACATACCGGGACGGATGCGTATATGCTCCGCCCACTCCAAAGTTCGTATCGAATCTTCTGTATAATTATTTTGCTCCATAGAAACACCATTATTGGGGTAAAGGTAATAAAAATTCCTTGAAAATGTATCTATTTATCAAAACTATTCGGAGCACCTATATAACGTATCTCTTTAAATCCGTATGTGCGGATATTACCATCAGAAAGAAGAAGTTGTAAACGGCCATAATCATCAACCCCATGAATAGCAGCCACAAATTCGCCATCAGAATCACGCCATCCATAAAGACCGCCATTGCGATATAGATGAGCCATAAAATCGTTCCGTAAAGCATTATAATCTGAAGCGCATAACAACCGAAGAGCTATAGCCTCAACCAACTTATGCAACTCGCTCCTTACATCATAATCAATGCCTGTCAACTGCTTTAACGAAACAGGATTCGGGGCATCGGAACAGAAAACCTCCTGATTAATATTCAGACCTACACCACACAAAGAGCGCGATAAGGTCGCCCCCGCAACAGAGTGCTCAATAAGAATACCTGCAATTTTTCTATCACCAACATAAATATCATTAGGCCACTTTACCGAGCACCCATCCACATATTGTGAAACGTAGTCATAACACCCCAAAGCTACTGCCATTGATATTGCAAATTGGCTTTGAACAGCAACTCCAACATCTCCTATAACCATAGTCATGGCAATATTTTTACCGGGCTCACACTCCCAACTATTTTTACCACAACCCCTACCTGCAGTTTGACACATGGTAAAAATCACACTATTGGAAGCAAAATTGCCCGAAGCTGCAACGCTATTTGTCGATGCAGCCTCGGGCAACTCTATATAATTAAATATCATATTAACATTCCCTCTGCAACTTGCTCTGCATGATCAGGCGATGCTATCTGCGCCAACAAAGTCAAAGCAAAATCGACTGCAAAACCAGGGCCCTGTGCAGTTGTTACACGACCATCAATAACAACACCCTCATCAACCATATCTCCATTTGTTGCCATCGGCTCAAATCCAGGATAACAAGTCATCTGCATCTTCTCATCGCACTGCAATTTACTCAACACCAATGCAGGAGCTGCACATATTGCACCTATACGCTTACCCTCATCAAAGTGGCGCTGCATAATTTGCATTAATGGCTCACACTCTGCCAAATTCTTGGCTCCGGGCATTCCTCCCGGGAAAACCAACAAAAGCGCATCACTTGCATCAATATCACTCAATAATGCATCTGCCTGGATGGTCACACCATGCGAACTTGTTACACTCAATGTATCATTTATTGATACCATTACAATCTCCTGCTCCGCTCTACGGAACACATCAACAACCGAAAGGGCCTCCAAATCTTCGAAACCATCGGCCATAAAGATATATGTTCTACTCATAATCAATGGGTATTTAATTACAACTTATCTGCACCCTTAAAAAGGCGATTCCATCGAACTGCCTTTAAGAATGAGTTATCTTTATCAAGCGAGAACCAAACAATCCACGCCTTTCCTACAACATGATCCTCAGGAACAAACCCCCAGAATCTAGAGTCAGCAGAGCCATGACGATTATCTCCCATCATCCAATAGTAATTCATCTTAAATGTATATGAATCAGCAGGCTCTCCATTAATATAGATAACTCCATCTTTTATCTTCAAATCATTCTCCTCATACACTCCTATAATTCTCTCATAAAGAGCAATATTCTGCGGAGTCAACTTTACAGTAGCACCCTTTTCCGGAATATACAATGGCCCGAAATTATCGGTTGCCCACTTAAAGTTTAGGGTATCAAACGGGAAGACATCGGGCGAGGGCTCACTCAAAACAACTCGCTCTACACTATTCACATTTGTAAATCTCTTTAACTTGTCAACCATCTCTCCTGTTAATGGCAAATTGTATACTGAACCGGTATTTCCGCTCATATCATCGTAAGAGACTCCCATCTCTTTTAAACGCATCTTATTTAGCGGGGTTCCATTGGTCTTTACAATATAGTTGTACTGCATATTTTCAGGATTCTCTGCCTTTTGTCCATCCACATACAACTGACCATCTACATAGGTTAATGTATCTCCCGGCAAACCCACGCAACGCTTGATATAGTGTTCACGCTTATCTACCGGACGTGCAATAACCTCAGCACGTTCATGTATCAATTTACGAGCCTCACTATGAGATATATTGTAGTAGTCCGCCAAACCTCGCATCTGGGCATAATAATCGGGATTCTCCGCCCCTATAATAACAGTGTCCCCTGTAGGAAAGTTAAACACAACAATATCATTTCTCTCCACATCACCAAAACCGGCAATTCGCTTGTATGGCCACTTTATCAACTCAGAGTATGACTTTGTTGATTTGGTAAAAGGCATTGTATTGTGAACAAATGGCATAGCGATTGGGGTATTTGGAATCTTAGGACCATAAGCCACTTTACTCACAAACAGGTAGTCTCCAACCATCATCGATTTCTCCATCGAAGATGTTGGGATTGTATATGCCTCAAATAAAAATATCCTGATTATAGTGGTAACAACAACTGCAAAGATAATGGCATCAACCCACTCCACTGTCTTTGTCTGTCTCTTAACTCCTCGCTTTTTCCAAAAGGTCCAATTCACCTTTTTGGTTATATACCAATCGAATATAACAGGAAGCAATATCAACATCAACCAACTCTGAGCCCACAATGCCCATAGCAGATACAAAAGCGTTACTATCGAAAATTTAACCCAAGCTACAGGTTTTACATGTTTAAGCATACTGTAAACCATTAAAATTTCAACAAATCATCCATCGAGAACACTCCGCTCTTTCCTACCATAAACTGAGCGGCAGCTACAGCCCCTTTAGCAAAACCTTCACGAGAGTATGCAGAGTGCTCAATAGATATTTCATCCACTCCTGACTTATATGTCACCTTATGAATGCCGGGCACCTCTCCTATACGATGAGCAGTTATCGGAAGTTCGCTTTCCAAAATCTCTTTTCCATCATTCAATGCCCATTTAGCATACCCATCATGATTCTCCAAAATTCCCTCGGCAATCGTTATTGCAGTACCGCTTGGTGCATCCAACTTATGAACATGGTGAGTCTCATCAAGCGTAATTCCATACTCCTTAAAATTGGACATAACCTTTGCCAATACTTTGTTAAGATGGAAGAAGATATTAACTCCAATGCTGTAATTCGATGCATAGAAAAATCCGCCCTGCTTTTCATTGCAGTAGTTGATAACCTCATCCCAACGCTCCAACCAGCCCGTTGTTCCTGAAACTACCGGCACTCCGCAATCAAAACACCACTTATAGTTCTCGACAGCAACCTTCGGCATTGAAAACTCAATTGCCACGTCTGCCATCTTCAACTCCTCATTTGTTACTATATCTCTATTGTCTATATCAACCTTTAAAACAACTTCATGTCCTTGTTCCTCCAAGATTCCGGCAATCATTTGCCCCATCTTTCCATATCCCAATAGTGCTACTTTCATACTCTATCCAAACTTATATTTTCTAAAAGTACAAATTTAGAAATATTTCACCAATAGCACCTATTTTTAGGCAAAAAAAGACCGGCACTAAGCCGGTCTTAATTATAAAGGTCACTGTAAGTTTTTCAAATTCTCTTAAGCTTGTGCTTTTACCTTTGCGATAATAGCTGCGAAAGCCTCAGGCTGGTTCATAGCCAAATCAGCAAGAACCTTACGATTCATACCGATATCCATCTTGTGAACCAATCCCATAAATTGAGAGTAAGACATTCCCTCCATTCTCACTGCAGCGTTGATTCTTTGAATCCACAATGCACGGAACTCGGATTTCTTTTTACGTCTGTCACGGAATGCGTATGTTAATCCCTTCTCATAGGTATTTTTCGCAACGGTCCAGACATTTGATCTTGAACCAAAGTATCCTCTGGTCTCTTTTAAAACCTTTTTTCTACGGGCTCTTGAAGCCACCGCGTTTTTTGCTCTTGGCATAATTTTTCGTTTTTTGAATGAAAGCGTCGTTTCTCAACGAACTTAATACTCTCATCCGGGTTAATAAATTAAGTTAGTTTGAACCAATTACATGCACAACATTGCTCTTACAGAAGCTACGTTATCTCCGTGAACGGTTGCTGAGTTGGTAAGATTTCTCTTTTGTTTTGTAGTTTTCTTAGTCAAAATGTGACTTTTGAAAGCGTGTTTTCTTTTAAATTTACCAGTAGCGGTAATAGCGAAACGCTTTTTAGCGCTACTTACGGTCTTCATTTTTGGCATCTTCTCTTCAATTTAGATAGTTAATATATACTTACAGGCGACATTATCGCTCAGACCTTCTCTATTTCTTTGGAGCAATCATAACGAACATCTTCTTACCCTCAAGTCTTGGCTCAGACTCCAACTTTCCATAGTCCTCCAATGCTGCTATGAATCGGGTAAGCAAATCTGTTCCCTGATCTTTAAACAAAATAGAACGTCCTTTGAAGAATACATAAGCTCGCACCTTTGCACCCTCTTGCAGGAACTCTTGAGCATGCTTCACTTTGAAATTGAAATCGTGATCATCAGTCTGAGGTCCGAAACGAATCTCCTTTACAACCACCTTTACACTCTTAGCCTTAATCTCTTTCTGTTTCTTCTTCAACTGATAAAGAAACTTACTATAGTCGATAATTCGACATACTGGGGGATTTGCATTGGGTGATATCTCAACCAAATCCAATCCCATCTCATCGGCCATGGCTAACGCCTGACGCAAAGGATAGACTGCAGACTCAATCTCATCACCAACTACACGTACTTGTGTAGCATGAATCATTTCATTAATTCTGTGTTGTGGCTCTTTTCCCACTTGATTGTTGCGGCCTTTGTTAAACTCCACCATTCTTTTTTGCTAATTAAACCTCCTTACTATTTTTATTAAAAACTATACAAACTCTTTGTTTGAGCATCAACCTCATCGTTTATCAACTTAATAAACTCATCAATGCTCATAACTCCCTTATCTCCCTCACCCTGACGGCGAACAGAGACACTATTGGCAGCAGCCTCGTTCTCTCCAACGATGAGCATATATGGAATCTTCTTCAACTCGTTATCACGAATCTTTCTTCCTATCTTCTCGTTACGATCATCAACAGAGACTCTCACATCTGCCATATTCATTGCATTTGCAATTTGGTGAGCATACTCATTGTACTTCTCACTGATTGGCAAAATAATTGCCTGCTCAGGTGTTAACCACAATGGGAACTTACCTCCTGTATGCTCAATAAGCACTGCAACAAAACGCTCCATACTACCGAATGGGGCACGGTGAATCATTACCGGTCTGTGCTTCAAGTTATCTGCACCGGTATACTCCAATCCGAAACGCTCAGGCAAGTTGTAGTCAACCTGAATTGTTCCCAACTGCCACTTACGACCAATTGCATCCTTGATCATGAAGTCCAACTTAGGACCATAGAACGCAGCCTCGCCATACTCAACAACAGTCTTCAATCCCTTCTCCTCGGCAGCCTCGATAATTGCACGCTCAGCCTTCTCCCAGTTCTCATCGCTTCCAATATACTTCTCTGTATTATTTGGATCACGCAAAGATACCTGAGCGGTAAACTCTGAGAAATTCAAAGCCTTAAAGATGATAAAGATAATATCAATTACCTTCTTGAACTCATCCTTGATCTGCTCCGGCATACAGAACAAGTGCGCATCATCCTGGGTAAATCCACGCACGCGAGTCAATCCATGCAACTCTCCACTCTGCTCATAACGATATACGGTTCCAAACTCTGCAAAACGGATTGGAAGATCCTTATATGAGCGAGGTTTTGTCTTAAATATCTCACAGTGGTGAGGACAGTTCATTGGTTTTAGCATAAACTCCTCGCCCTCTTGTGGAGTGGTGATTACCTGGAAGCTATCCTTTCCATACTTTTGGTAGTGACCTGAAGTTTTATAAAGATTCACATTTCCAATATGTGGAGTGATTACCTGCTGATAACCATACTGCTTCTGTACTTTACGCAAGAAGGTCTCAAGACGGTCACGCAACATGGTTCCCTTTGGCAACCACAATGGCAAGCCCTGACCTACATTGGTTGAGAAAGCAAAAAGCTCCATCTCTTTACCAATCTTACGGTGGTCACGCTTCTTAGCCTCCTCCATTATAGCAATCCAATCTGTAAGCATCTGCTGCTTAGGGAAAGAGATTCCATAAATACGAGTAAGCATCTTATTGTGCTCATCTCCACGCCAGTATGCACCAGCAAGACTTGTCAACTTAATAGCCTTGATATATGATGTATCAGGCAAGTGTGGTCCGCGACACAAATCGGTAAATGTACCATTCTTGTAGTAGGTAATTGTACCATCCTCAAGGTCATTAATCAACTCTACCTTATAGGTTTCGTTAATTGAACCAAAGTGCTCCAAAGCCTCACATTTTGGCACATCAATACGTACCATCTGCTCCTTCTGACGAGCAAGCTCCAACATTTTAGCTCCGATTACATCCAAATCCTTATCGGTCAATGTCACACCCTCGCCAGGATCAACGTCGTAGTAGAATCCGTTCTCGATTGCAGGACCAATTCCGAACTTTGTGTTTGGATACAACTGCTGCAAAGCCTCGGCTAGTAGGTGAGCAGAGGTGTGCCAGAATGTGTGACGTCCCTCCTCATCATCCCATGTATAGAACTTAATCTCTGCGTCATTATTTATAGGGCGTGTCAAATCCCAGGTCTCTCCATTAACAGAAACCGACAGCGCCTCTTTTGCCAATTTATTACTGATTGCCTTAGCAATCTCCAATCCTGTAACTCCGCTCTCAAATTCGCGGATATTACCATCAGGAAATTTGATATTTACCATTACTCTCAATCTTTTACAAACTGAACCGCAAAGATAACTATTTTTCTATTCCAATGTACACTTGACCTGTTTTTTATACTAATTTTGTCCACAAATTTTACGATAGCATTAAAAAAATGAACTATACAGAAACCACAGAGTGGCTTTTCAGCCAACTCCCAATGTATCAAAGAGAAGGAAAATCTGCATACAAAGCCGATTTAGAGAATTCTACAATTTTGGACTCCAGATTCGGCCATCCACACAGAAAATATAAGTGTATTCATGTTGCCGGAACCAACGGCAAAGGGTCGGTTTCGCACATGTTGGCATCAATTTTTCAGGAAGCAGGCTACAAAACAGCTCTATACACCTCGCCACATCTAAAAGATTTCCGTGAAAGAATCAAGATAGACGGCAAAGAGATTCCGGAAGAGTATGTTACCCGTTTCGTGGAGGAGAATCGTGAATTCTTCGAAAATCTTCACCCATCATTCTTCGAAATGACCTCGACCATGGCATTCTGCTGGTTTGCAGAAGAAGGGGTCGATATTGCTATCATCGAAGTAGGACTTGGCGGACGTCTTGACTCTACAAATGTAATTACTCCCGAGTTATCGGTAATAACCAATATCTCACTTGACCATACAGCTTTACTTGGCAATACATTAGAGCAGATTGCAACAGAAAAAGCCGGTATTATCAAACAGAACATTCCGGTTGTTGTGGGCAGTCACAACCCACAATATGCTCACGTACTACAGCAAACAGCTATCGACGAGGCCTCGCCCATAACTTTTGCATCAAAAGAGTGGAGTTACACTGAAAATTGCGACGGGAGCTATAACTACTGCTCAAATCAAGGGGAAAACTTCCGTAACCTAAAATGCGAACTTTCAGGCACATACCAAACCGAGAACATTGCAACCGTCCTGCAAGCCATAGCCACTCTTAACGGGCGAGGCTTCAACATTAAACAGGATGCAATTATACGGGGAATTGCGAAAGTTGTAACAAATACCCGTTTAATGGGACGCTGGCAGATTCTAAACGAGAAACCCTACACCGTCTGCGATACAGGACACAATCCGGGAGCCTTTGTTCATCTTGTCAAACAGATGGAGTCCCACCAACACGAAACCTTGAGAATTGTCATAGGCATGGTGAACGACAAAGATATCCGGACTGTACTATCAATGCTGCCTAAAAGTGCCGTTTACTACTTCTGCAAACCATCGATCAAGAGGGCCATGGACGAGGTTTCACTAATGGAGATTGGCAAAAAATTCTCACTCAAGGGCAACTGCTACCCTACTGTAACAGAGGCATTCAATGCAGCAAAAGAGCAGGCCTCGCCCAACGACATGATTTACATTGGAGGAAGCACCTTTGTTGTAGCTGAGATAATATAAAACCTAATTTACCGAACACTATGTGGATTATTCCAGCATTTATATCTGCACTCCTTTTAGGACTATATGATGTTTCAAAAAAGCAATCACTTACAAACAACGCAGTTATTCCTGTGCTGTTTTTAAATGTACTTTTTTGTTGTATTCTATTCATTCCCGTTATTTTTCTATCATATGGCACCGATGCTCTACAAGGCACTATATTCCAAGCACCTCCATTCAAATGGAGTGATCAACCATGGCTTATAGGAAAGGCGTTTATCGTTTTGGCCTCGTGGATTAGCGCCTACTTCGCAATAAAACACCTGCCAATCACACTAACCTCGCCCATCAAAGCAACACAACCCCTTGTAACTCTTATTGCCGCCCTGATCATCTTCGGCGAGCGCCTTAATGGCTGGCAATGGAGCGGCGTAATTCTAGGACTAAGTTCAATATATCTGCTCTCAATATCAGGTAAAAAAGATGGCATAAGCTTTAAGAGCAACAAGTGGATATGGTTAATGATTCTATCGGTTCTTACCGGCTCGGCAAGTGGTTTATATGACAAATACCTCATTCAGTACGCAGAGATAGACAAAATCACAACCCAAGTATACTACAACTTTTACCAACTGATTATCATGGGCATCATGCTTATGGTTATGTGGTTCCCCAAACGCAAAAATACAACTCCATTTCATTGGAGTTGGGGCATTCCACTCATAAGTATATTCTTGACTGCTGCCGATTTTGTCTACTTTTACGCACTATCAGAAGGAGGCATGATTTCAATTGTATCACTAATTCGCAGAAGCAGCGTGATAATTTCATTTATGGCCGGAGCATTATTGTTTAAAGAGAAAAATTTAAAGACAAAACTATTCGATCTGTTATTGATTTTAATAGGAATGATACTTATATACATAGGTACATCATAGTCATGAAAAAATTACTATATTTGCGCCTTAGTGTACATACCTGAACTAAAAAGATGATTACAATAAAAAAATATAGCAAAATCATAACTGCGGTAATTCTGTTTGCTGCAATATGGGCAATACTTCTCTTTGTAGGAAGATACATGCTTTATCTACAAGAGCAGCTCCAACTATTTCAGAATGATTGGGCATATATCATTGACAACTGCGAATACAACACCGGTTTTGCACAAATGATAAGTGAATTTATAGTCCAGTTCTTCTACATTCCATGGTTGGGAACAATGATTATGGCACTAATTATCATTGCCACAATATATGCCTTCAGCTCCATCATGCAACACTTTGGGATTAATAGAGGCATTGCTCTAATAGCAGCCATAATCCCCACAATCCCTCTACTCTATGTTGTTATTATTGCCGAGGGTACCTTTGCATTCATTCAATATTTCATAGCTATCATAGCAACGCTGCCGATACTAAGAGTCTGCGACAAGCACCGATGGATTGCAGCCATGGTTGCATCGCCCATTCTTTTTTGGATATGTGGAGCACCGGCCATTCTATTGCCGATATTCAGCTTAATACTTGCCATTCAAAAAGATAGGAGCCTGAAAAACATACTAATAAACACCATTCCTCTAGTAATATATCTACTATTTGGATATGTTGGTATATATTGCGGTTTTATTGGCTCGCTTAATTGGTTTTTAAATTATGTAACTCCAAAACCGTTAGTTGCCGATTTACGATATTATGAGCCTATGGTTGTTGTCGGATGGTACATCACTCCCATTCTTGTTATTGCCCTCTCTATGTGCAAAAAAAAGGCACACGCCATAGCCACTGCCACCATATTCATAATTGGTGTTTCAACAACTCTTATGTGCATACCTAAACATATATACTCTGCCGGCATCTACTTCAACACCTTCAACCATTGGATGAAACTACACTACATGTATACTCAAGGAGAGTATGAGGAGTTACTATTGCTATATAAATCAAAAGAGCCTACATATGTTGTAGAGAGCAACTATATTAACCTCTCGCTAATGCAACAAGGCAAATTAGCAACTGACTTTTTCAAATATGCCCCAAGGGATCAATATGCTCTACTTATGAAGTGGACCGACTCTCCACTTCCGACAGCATATATATGGAGTGAGGTTTGTCGCCAAATTGGGTTCATATACAAATCAGGCCAAAGTGCTTATGAAGGAGAGATGCTTAGCGGTCCTCGAGGTTCAGCAATTTTTACAAAACTTATGGCAGAAGCTGAAATTGTAATGGGGAATTACGAAGTGGCAAAACGATATATTGAAGTATTGGAAAAGACTATATTCTACAAAGATTGGGCCACAAAACAGCGTAAATATCTAAATGACCAAGCTGTAATGTCCGATGCATATTATAGCTCAAAACGCAACTGTCTATACCCAACACATCACCTAATTCTAAATACCAACGAATTGGATATGCTACTAAACATTATCCGCAAGAATCCAACTCATAAGAACTCATATGAATTTGCTGGCATAATGACAATGGCTGCCGGCCAACTACAAGCACTTAGCAGTGTCATTAACATTGGTATCTCGACAGGAAAAATCAAAGTTCCTCTCCACCCAACATTTCAACAGGGTTTGGTAATGGCTTACCAGAAAGCCCCTGCCCTGTACAAAGCGTACAAAATTGAGACCTCGCTTATAAACGAATTTGTTGAGTACCAAAAGGCCACAACAAATGGCTCTAATACATTAAATCAAGAAACAATTATCAGAAAAAATCAAAACAGATATTGGCACTATTTGCGCACTCGGGATGCACGTAGCTCAAGAGCACATATAGAACCAACAGCATCACAAGAATTACCAAGCAATTAATACAAATACTGCAACGATATGAAACCCCCAATATTATTTAGGTTATTATTCATTGGAATTATCTGTTTGGCCTGTAACAATAACTTTACCATAACAGAGCAGAGCACAAAAAGATGCTCCATATACCCAAATTACAAAGGAATCACTATTCCATACAATATCTGCCCTCTCAACTTTTACGTTGACAGTGTAGAGACAGGTTTTGTACGATTCGAATCAAATGTCACAAAGAACTACATAGAGACCAAGATTTCTAATCATAAAATAGATATCAACCCTAAAGATTGGAGTCGTATCCTACAGGAGACAAAAGGGAATAGACTATATGTCTCTGTCGTTGACGAAAATGGAGTTTCATACCAACAATTTGTAATGATTGTTGCCAATGAACCTATTGACAAATATGTTGCATATCGCCTATTAGCTCCGGCATTTAAACACTGGGGAGAGATGGGTATCTACCAACGAGATTTAGAAACATTTAAAGAGCATACTGTAGTTGAGAGTAAAAACAGCGAATTTGCATGCGTAAACTGCCATTCATTTGCCAACCGTAAAACGGACCAAATGATGTTCCACGTAAGAATGACCGACTATGCCGGAACTTATGTTTGGCACGAAGGAGAGATGGATAAGTTGAACACAAAAACGCCACAAACAATATCTCCACTTGTATATCCATCATGGCATCCAAGCGGCAAATATATTGCCTTTTCCGTCAATAAGACAGGCCTAACATTCTATGTTAATAGCAACAATAAGATGGAGGTATATGATTCTCGTTCCGATGTAGTTATATACGATGTTGAGAAACATGAATTAATAACAAGCGAGCAACTATTTAATAAAGCTCAATTTGAAACATTTCCATCATTCTCGCCCAATGGCAAGCAGCTCTATTTTTGTAGTGCAGACACAGTACCCATGCCTGCAAAATATGACGATGTAAAGTATGCATTATGCGCAATTGACTTTAACCCCGAGACTCGTGAGTTGGGCACAACAGTTGATACCATATTCAAAGATCAAAGATTGAGTGCAACCCTTCCTCGCATATCTCCAAACGGAGAGTACCTACTTTTTACAGCTGCTAAATTTGGCAATTTCCACATATCGCACAAAAGTGCTGATTTATGGATTTACAACATGAAAAATGGCAAAACCTATAATGCAAGTCGTTGGAACAGCAACGATGTCGATAGTTACCACTCATGGAGTGACAATAGTCGATGGGTTGTTTTTAGCTCTAAACGAGATGATGGAGTCCACACTCGACTATACATTGCATACATAGGAGAGGATGGGAAACTAGGAGTGCCATTTATGCTACCACAAAAAGATCCTCTCTTCAATAAAAAATTCAGAAAAGCATATAACATTCCGGAATTTGTTATTGATAAAATTGAATACAAGGGTTATGAAATTAGAAATCCCGATTCAGCAATTCAAATTCAATTTGTAACAGACATACCAACCGATGTTACCTCTGGTGCATCACAAAAACTATAGAGTTAATGAAAAAAGCATTTAAAATTATTACCCCGATACTCCTATTTGGAGCTATTTGGACAATTCTATTCTTCGGAGGAAGATACATGCTCTATTTGCAAGAGCAACTACAACTATTCCAGAATGATTGGAACTATTTTATTGACAACTGTCAATACAATGCGGGTTTTGCCCAAATGGTCAGTGAATTTATTATACAATTCTGCCATAAACCATGGTTGGGAACAATGATAATTGCCCTACTTCTAACTATAACCATCTACGCATTCAAATCAATATTGCAAAAGTGTGGGTGTACTAAAGGGGTTACTCCGTTGGCAATTGTTCCGATTATACCACTTATTTACTCGCTTATAATTGGTGAATTTGCATTTCCTATAACACAATTCATCATTGCAACAATTGGAAGCTGGGCAGTTGTAAATATTCCAACAAGATATCGTTATATAGGTACAATGCTAATCTCTCCTCTACTGTTCTGGCTATGTGGAGCTCCGGCAATTTTACTACCTATTTTCACCATCATAATTGCCGTAAATGAGAAGTGTTCAGCAAAAAACATTGTATTGAATACAACTCCTCTATTGGTTTATCTTCTATTTGGAGTAATTGGAGTACGTATCGGTTTCATTGGTTCTATGGACCATTTTATAAACCATACAATGATAAAACTTCCTCTAAAAACATTAAGAGATGCACAACCATTGATAGTTGTGGGTTGGTACTCTTCAATTGTAGTTGCTCTTTATGGCTTAATTACCAAAAATCGAGAGTTTATTACAGAAAATAGATGGCTAAATATCTCTCTGCAAACCCTTCTTGTTGTTATTATGGGAGCTGTTGTATGGTTCAAACCCGATATTCAATACACCCAAAACGTTACCTTCAAGGAGTATAATTTATGGGCAAAACTTCACTACCTCTACACTCAAAGCAAACATCAAGAGCTACTTGACCTTTATAATAATGCAGACTCTCAAAGTATTATTGAGAGCAACTATATCAACCTGTCTCTATATAGAGAGGGACGTTTAGTTAAAGATTTCTTCAAATACTCTCCAAATGGTCACACATCTCTGCTAACAAACTGGGCAGATGCTCCATTCCCAATTGCATTTTTATGGGGCGAGGTAAGCAGTGAAATGGGTTTCATTGCAAAATCAGGCCAAACAGCATACGAAGGAAATGTGTTGAGTGGACCACGTGGTTCATCTATGTTCATGAAGTTACTCGTAGAGAGCGAGATTATCATGGGAAACTACAAGACTGCCAAGAAGTACATTGAAGCTCTTGAAAATACAATATACTATAAAGAGTGGGCAACTCAACAACGCCAATTCTTGAGCGACAAAGCTGTTGCACAGAGTAAATACTATAACGCCAAGCGTAAATGTATCATTAAAGGCAATGCTGTAATGGCCTTGACAAATGAGTTGATTCTACTAAAAGAGATTATCAAGATTAACCCACTTCACAAATCGACCTTTGATTTTGCATCTTTGATGACTCTTTCAGCAGGAGCAATTCCTGCATTCCGAGAGATTATTACCGAGGGGGTACAGAGCAGAAACTTTATGCCTCCATTTGACGGTGCAATTCAAGAGGGATTAATTATCGCCTACAACCAATATCCAGTATTTTGGAATTTCTACAAGGTAAGTACGGATTTGCAAAACGCATACCAAAACTTTGCCCAAGCTATTAAAGAGCGAAATTCAAATCCAATGGGAGCAAAGGCTGTTTTTTCTCAAAACGAAGGTCGCTATTGGCACTACATAGAGACTATGACACAAAGAGCGAAAGCCCAACAAAATCAACCAAAAATTGAGCAAACAACCACAACAGAGATACCAAACAACTAAGATTGCACACCATGAAGAGAATTAATATACAAGTTATAATAAATATATTTGCTATTGCTTTGAGCACTATTGCGTGCTCAAACAACTACACTATTAAGAGCGAACTGAACAAAACATGCCCAATATACCCCAACTATATGGGAGTAACAGTTCCATACAACATTGCCCCATTAAACATGCAAACAGACAGCATTGAGAGTGGCTTTGTAAGACTGTATGCGAAGGAATCAAACCAGATGCTGTACTATAAAATCAAAGACCATAAGGTAAAATTCAACAAATCTGAATGGCATGATTTATTGGAGGCCAACAAGGGAGAGCAGATATATGTAACATTTGTAAATGATAAAGGCGAAGCATACAGAGACTTTATCATTAAGGTTGCCAACGAACCAATAGACAAATACATTGCATACAGATTAATTGAGCCTGGTTTCCAACAATGGAGCGAGATGGGACTATACCAACGCGACCTGGAGAGCTTCAAACAGAGTGCCATTATTGAGAATAAGAATACCGATTTCTCATGTATGAATTGCCACTCATTTGGAAATCGCGATGCAAATAACATGCTCTTCCACGTAAGAAGCACTGACTATGCGGGAACATACATATGGATAGATGGCAAAATGGAAAAACTAAACACGAAAACACCACAAACAATATCTGCTTTAGTATACCCATCATGGCATCCAAGCAACAAATATATTGCCTTCTCGGTAAACGACACAAAACAGACATTCTACACTGGAAATCCAGATAAGATTGAAGTGTTTGACTACAAATCAGATGTAGTAGTATACGATGTGGAGAAGCATGAAATGGTTACTGCGCCCCAACTATTCAGCAAGGCACAATTCGAAACCTTCCCAACATTCTCACCCGACGGTAAGAGACTATTCTTCTGTAGTGCAGACTCAACCCAAATGCCTCACAATCTAGACAAAGTAAGATACGCACTATGCGCTATTGACTTTAATCCGGAAACTCGTGAATTTGGCAACAAAGTTGATACCATATACAAAGATATCCAAAAGAGTGCAACTCTGCCAAGAGTCTCTCCCGATGGCAAATATCTACTCTTTACCGTTGGAAACTACGGAAATTTCCACATATGGCACAAAAGTTCCAACCTATGGCTACATGACTTTGCAACAGGCAAAAACACAATTGCAAGACGATGGAACAGCAACGATGTTGAGAGCTACCACTCATGGAGCAGCAACAGCCGCTGGGTAGTATTCAGCTCAAGAAGAGATGAAGGATTACACACTCGCCTATACATTGGTTACATTGATGAAAAGGGCGAAATGGGACGTCCATTCCTTCTTCCACAAGAGGATCCCTCACACAATAACCGTTTAATGAAATCATATAATATTCCAGAATTCGTTAAGGGGAAGATTGATGAAAAGGGTTACGAAGTTAGAAATGCAGATAAAGGCATAGACCTAAAATTTGCAACAGACATTCCAACCGACATGACCAGCGGAGCATCGGCGAAAAATTAGGAATTAGGAATTAGGAATTAGGAATTAGGAATTAGGAATTATAAAAAAGGTTGAATTTGCGAGCAAATTCAACCTTTTTTTTCACCTTTCACCTCTCACCTTTCACCTTTCACCTCTTACCTTTCACCTCTTACCTTTCACCTTATTTGTAAGCAACACACTCCACCTCAATCAACCAGCCGGGACGACAAACAGGAGCCCAAGTAATAACCATAGGAGTGTCCGGGAATCTCAAAGCAAAAACGCCCTTCACTGTGTCATAATCGGCAATATCGCGAATATATACAATCATCTGTGCAATATCCTCCTCTGTCGCATTCGCCTCAGACAAAAGCGCATCAACATTCTCCATCATACGCTCAATCTGACCATCAATATCTCCCGGGGCCACAATTGCTCCACGGCTATCAATACTTGCTGTTCCACTTATAAGTATCTGGGTTCTATTGTCAAAATGCAAAGCTGTACCTCGCTCAAAAGTTACACCATAAAGATTGGTCGGACTAAGATTGTCATAGGCATAAAGATACTGAATATCCTTGTCCTCCAACCCCTCAATGGCATAAGCATCCATAGAGACCAAATTCTCATATCTCTCACATACTCCATTAATTCCGGTACTTGCAATATAGTGAGTATTATTAGTCAATCCCCACTCCTCAAACAACTCTTTACGAGCTTGCACTACACCCGAATAGTTAATATCAACATCACGCACAAAAATCCAGGTACGCATACAGTTACGCTCCACAGACATATCTTTATGCTTCAACAACTCATTATACTCCTGAAAAATCTGAGCCATCTGATGTTGGGAATCCATCTTGTTTGACATAAACGAAGTATCAAAGCGGTAGGTATACTTTTTGTGCTTAACAACGCCATCATCACAACTTAATCCCTTACCCTTCATAAGCCAAACCCACACAACAGCCTTGCTACCATCAAGAGGTGGCTGCTGAATGATAGAAACTGCGGCATCGCCCGAAGTATTTATCAATTTTCTTTGGGCTACAATATCAGACAAAAAGTATCTTTTGAAGACTGGTTTATAACCATCCAACTCTTCAGCATCAAGAATAACCTTTAAGCCCTCGTCCAATACAGACAAAGTCTTCTCAATAGAGAGACATTTATCCAAAGGCTCTATCATTATATGACACTCGGACACTCCCGTCGGTGTCTCAAACATTGACGATTTGGCAAAAAAACCTATCTCGTTATCAGAATATTCCCTATGTTCCATTATGACGCAAAGATATACAAAAAAGGGGAAAGCGAAAAATGAAAAGAGAAAAAGTATTACCTTTGTAATTCTAATAAAAAAGTGATACAAAATGCAGATTAGAATTGGCGACGAGGTTAGTTTTCTTAGCGAGAAACTTGATGGAAAAGTGACAAGCATCATTGATGCAAACACCGTAAATGTTTATTGCGATGTATATGGATTTGAAATTCCCGCTTCTGTAAATGATTTGGTTGTTACCAAAAGCACTTTAGGCGAGGCCACAACTATAACCCAAAGCGATGCTCAAAACTCAACAATTAACACTGCCCCGACAAACACCGTTTTCATTGCTTTAGTTCCCGATGACTATAACAATCTGCAAACATCACGTTTCGACCTATACATTGTCAATGATACTGCACAAACTGCTCTATACTCTGTTGCAACACTATACAATGACACATACAACGGTCTGTCAGCAGGAAACATTGATCCAAACTCTATATTGCAACTAGGTACATACAATTTAAAAGATATTGAGACAAAACTTAAAACCATAATTGTGCAATATCTGCTATACACAAAGCGCAGTCAAACATGGGCCAAGCCAGCAGAGGCCACAATAAAATTGTCTCCAACATCTATTTGCAAATCCGGAGCGTACAAACAGAGCAAATTTTTCAAAAATGTTGCCCTGATAAAAGAGTGTAGTGAAAAAACAGAGGTTGTCTTCAATCAACAAGATGAACTTCAACCAACAACGGCAAATATAAAAATTGTACCGGACAAGAAGGTTATTAAGGAGCTTAATTTCAAATTACACAACGACCAAAAGGTAAAGACTGCCATAAAAGAGCAGAAAGAGGTAAATCCCAATATAGTAGAGATTGATCTACACGCAGAGGCTCTTTTAGAGACAACAGCTGGAATGGATAGCGGAGCAATCCTTGAATTTCAAATGGAGGTATTTATAAAAACCATGGAGAAATACAAACTCCGTAAAGGTCAGAAAATTGTATTTATCCATGGTAAAGGCGAAGGCATATTACGCCAACGCATAATGTGGTTATTGCAAACCACCTATAAGCGCCATAACCATCAGGATGCCTCATTCAAGCAATATGGATTTGGCGCTACAATGGTGACAATTCGTTAGTCGTTCAATGAAGCCAAATAACGCTCAGCATCCAAAGCTGCACGACATCCTGCAGCTGCCGATGTTATACCCTGACGATACATCGGATCCATAACATCGCCGGCAGCAAATACTCCGGGAACATTAGTTAATGAAGTTTTTCCCTCGGTGATAATGTAACCCTGTTCATCAACATTGATATACTTGCTGAATACCTCAGAGTTTGGATGGTGACCAATAGCCAAGAAGAAGCCATCGATTGCAATCTCACTAAAGCTCTCGTTTTCTGTACCCTTCTTGTGGATTAGTTGTGCTCCTGTCAAACCTGAGTCATCGCCCAACAAATCAACTGTCTGAGTCTCGAACAGAATTTCAATATTTGGAGTTTTGAATACTCTATCCTGCGAAGCCTTAGATGCACGCAAAACATCGCGACGTACAATCAAATATACCTTCTCTGCCAAACCTGCCAAGTATGTTGCCTCCTCGCATGCAGTATCTCCACCACCTACGACAGCAACTCTCTTACCGCGATAGAAGAATCCATCACATGTTGCACACGCACTTACTCCCATTCCACGGAACTTCTCCTCTCCCGGTAATCCCAAATACTTCGCAGTAGCACCTGTTGCAATAATTACGGTATCAGCCTCTATCTCGGTAGTCTCATCAACTGTAACCTTCAATGGATGTACAGAAAAATCTACAGATGTAACTACTCCAAAGCGCATCTCTGTTCCCAAGCGCTCTGCCTGAGCACGCAAATCCTCCATTAACTGAGGACCTTGTACTCCATTTGGATATCCAGGGAAATTCTCAACCTCAGTTGTAATTGTCAACTGACCTCCCATCTGCAAACCGGTATATAGTACCGGACTCATATTTGCACGTGATGCATAGATAGCCGCTGTGTAACCTGCAGGTCCTGAACCTACAATCAAACATTTAATGTGTTCTGTTGCCATATTGATATTATTTATAATTTCTTATCTAAACTGCAAAGATAACACATAATTTGAATTATTACTGTTTTAGCCATTAAATAGATTGTTGTTTCTGTAATTCACCAAGAAACTCCTCTAAAGCCTTATACTTTTCATGCATCAAAATCAACTCATCTATCACTCTATTAACGCTATTTCTAATCTTTTCAAGCTCTGCGCGAGACATATGATTCTTAACCTTATACCTCATGTACTTAATATCCGATTCACATAGTGTTGGCAAACCGGAACCATGAAGAATCCATGACGGCGAGACATTCAATACTATACATACCTTACAAATTACAACTATATCAGGCTTGGTTATTCTCCCATTTACATAATTTGATATAGTTCCTTTTGAAACTTTACTGAGTTTTGCAAGCTTATAACAAGACAATTCTCTTGTCCTAATCATTGACCTCAATCGGTATGAAAAATTCTCATCCATAAAAAATATGTTTTTATTAGTTCAATCTACCATTTTTTTGCACCTCTTGCCCTACCCTCAAACATCGCATATATACTAATTTAGCAAAATAATTAAACATAATAAAACCATTTTTACTCAACCTCCCCTTACTTAAATCTAAGGCACTGTATTACAGATTATTAACCATAAGTATTTAGAAAAGATCAAGAGAACTATTTACTATCATCCATCTCCTTTATACCTAATGCACAATAGTTTAAGTTTTAATTGCTTGAACTATTGGGCAATATCTGATAATCAGTTAACTTTGCTATATGAATCTGGATAGGACATATAACTTTGCAAATGAACATTTGAACGACAACACCGACAAACTTTTACTCAATAAAAAAAGTTTTCCCGATGTTGATATGCCAGTTGCAGTAACACAAATACATGCACGCCGTGCCATCAAAGATAAACTTCCAAAGTGGTATACTAACAATGAGTTGCGTTACCCCTCAAAACTATCCACAGAACAGTGTTCTTCTGAAATAACAGCGGAATATAAAGCAACCCTGTTTATTGGCGAAACCCTCTGCGACTTGACAGGAGGGCTTGGGGTAGATTGCATTGCATTCTCCCTTCTCGCAAGACAGGTAAACTACTATGAACGTTACCCGGAATACTGTCAGGCAGCAAAACACAATTTCTCAGTATTAGGACGCTATAATATAACTGTGCACAACAGTGATTTTCGCAAAGTAATTAATGAGATAAATGCAGATACGCTCTATATTGACCCTGCTCGCCGTGGTAACAACTTACAACGTCTCTTCTCATTAAGTGATTATGAGCCTAACATTTTAGAGATAAAAGAGGAACTACTAAGCCGATGCAAGCGTTTGATTGTCAAAATCTCTCCAATGGCAGATATATCTGCAGTATGCAGAGAGATTCCGGAAATTTCAGAAATTCATATTGTATCGGTTAAGAATGAGTGTAAAGAGATTCTTCTGGTAGTTGAAAAGGGGAATACCAATGCTATCAGAATTATAACTATAAACTTCGACTCCAATAACAACGTACAACAAAACGAATTTATTCGTACAGATGAATACACTCCCTTCACCGAGTATGCTACTGCTACTATGGAGTACCTTTATGAGCCTAACGCATCTATAATGAAGAGCGGAGCCTTTAATCAATTGGCACGACAATACAATATAAATCCATTAAGCAGAAATAGTCATCTATACACATCAGACCAACATATAACAGAGTTTCCTGGAAGGGTTTTCCATGTTATCAAAACCCATATCTTTACCTCAAAGTGGGCAAAAGGGGCCAAACAACTCTTTCCAAAGGCAAATATTACCGTTAGAAACTTTCCCCTTAGTGTGGCAGAATTACGCAAAAGCACAAAAATAGCAGAAGGTGGGGATATATACCTCTTTGCCACCACAACAACAGAAAACCAGAAGGTTATTATTGAATGCAAGAAGGGGTAACATTTTTACTCTATCTACGTAATATGGTATGATTTAAAACATTATACCATGAAAGAACACACTTCAAGCAGTCTGGAGCGAAAATTGATATACAGAGTTGTACTTATTGCCAGTATTGCACTAATTATCCAAATCTCAGTAGACACATTTGCTCCAACTCTTCTTTCAGAGAAATTTATCAGAATATTTCAACTTATAATCTGCTCTGTATTTCTCTATATGCTTATATACGAGTGGATACATTCAGATAGGCGAGGTTACTACTTTATAACTCATCTACCTCTGTTTATTGTATCAATCCCATTCTTAAGCATTGTAAATTGGCTTAAGATTGATATACATCACGAGTTACATCTCTTCTTCTACACAATTCCTGCAATTCGTGGTATTGCAGCTCTATTTTTAATCATAAAGTGGATGATACCTCAAAAGAGTCTCTCACTTCTGATTGCCTACTCGGCTACACTAATTTTAGTAACATATTATGGAAGTCTGATATTTTATCAAGCAGAACTTAATATAAACCCTCAAATACACAGCTATTGGGATGCAATGTTTGGTTGGGCACTAATGAATACTACCACCGTTGGTGCACCAATATTTGCGGTAACAAAAACCGGGCAACTTCTTGCCGTAATTCTCTCCGGAGGCGGCATGCTATTCTTCCCAATATTCACCAGCTATATTGTAACACGCTACCAAAACAGCCATAAATTGAAGTAGTAAAAGAGGGGGTAACACTCAAATGAGCATTACCCCCTCTCCTATTTTATGTAATCTGATTAGTTAGCAGCTTTATACTTCTCTACTCCTGCTTTCAAGAACTCTACAAAAGCATTTGCATCCAAATTATAACCACGAGCAGGCATCATTACATGTGGGCGAAGATTCTCATCCTCTCCATGACGGCTGTTCAATAGGATATAGTTTGGCTGAGCATTTGAATCAAAGTTATTGATCTGGAAGTCTGCATTCTTCTTACCAAGAGTATTTTTCAACTTACCATCCTTACCTGTGTACTGCTCTGACTCAGGAAGAACTGTTTTATCATCAACATATAGAGCACAAATAATATACTCATTTGTCAATATCTCAATAACTCTTGGATCAGACCATACACTCTGCTCCATTTCACGACAATTCACACATCCGTGTCCTGTAAAGTCAAGGAACAAAGGCTTATTCTCGGCCTTCGCAACGCGCAAAGCCTGCTCGTAATCAAAGTAGCCCTCCAATCCATGAGCCAAGTGCAAGAAATCCGCATACTTAGGTGCCTCACGCTGCTGTACGTTTGATGAAACTGCTGTTCCACGCAATGAACGAACATTCTCACGAACAATTCTATTAATATCGAAGTCGATTGTCTCCTGAGGAGGCAAATATCCGGCCAAAGCCTTCAATGGAGCTCCGAACATTCCAGGAATCATATAAACAACGAATGTAAAGACTACAATAACCAAAGAGATTCTCAAAATTCCCAATGGTTTCTCGCAATAGTCTGCATCATCATGCTGTAATTTGAATTTACCCAACAAATACAAACCAATCAACGAGAATACAACAATCCATATTGCAATATAGATCTCACGATCAAGAATTCCCAAGTGATATGTCTGGTCAATTACCATCAAGAACTTGAATCCCAATGCTATCTCAATGAATCCCAATACAACCTTAACCGAGTTCAACCAACCTCCAGACTTTGGAAGCGATGACAACTTAGATGGGAAGAAAGCAAAGAATCCAAATGGAAGTGCAACCGCCAATGAGAATCCAAACATTCCAATAATTGGACGCAACACAGAACCGCGAGCAGCCTCAACCAAAATTGTTCCCACAATAGGTGCTGTACATGAGAAAGATACCAACACCAATGTAAATGCCATAAAGAATGCACCAATGTAACCTCCCTTGTCAGCCTGAGCGTCAGTCTTATTTACCATCCAAGATGGCAAAACAATCTCGAAAGCGCCCAAGAATGATGCAGCGAAGATCATAAAGATTACAAAGAAGAACAAGTTAGGCACCCAGTTTGTACTCAACCAGTTTGTGAAATCTGCACCCAACAAGAATGAGATAATCAATCCAATTACTGTATAGATGAAGATAATTGAGAAGGCATAGAAAAGAGCCTTCATCTTAGCCTTCTTCTTGTCGGCATCACTATGCATAAAGAATGATACTGTCATAGGAATCATTGGGAATACGCATGGCATAATAACAGCTGCCAAACCTCCTGCAAATGCCAACCAGAAGAAAACCCACAAAGAGTCCTCTTTCTCCTCTGGCTCCGCAACAACCTCCTCGGTAACAGCAGGAGCGACTGGCTCTGCAACCGACTCAGCAACAGGAGCAACCTCTTCGCTCTTTACCTCCTCTTTCTTTACAGGCTCAGCAACCTTCTTTGTCTCCTTCTTAGCAGGCGCAGCCTTTACCTCTCTCTTCACAGGAACAGAGAAGTCATAGCTTCCCATTACACAAGAACCACCATCCTGACACAATTGATAGTCAATATAACCTGCAATTGCATTTGCCTTATCATCAGTAAATTTTACAATCTGAGTAATGGTAAAATTACCCTCGAACGACCATACATCTACCTCGAAAATCTCATCGAAAGCCTTATGTGGCTCCGGGCTCTCGACAGCCTTACCTACAACCTCGACACCTTTATTGAAATTAAGAGATGTCTGCATTGGTCCTCCATCAGGAGTAAACATAGAATACACATGCCAACCGGCAGGTACAGAACACTTAAACTCTACCTTGTAGGTTCCGTCGTTCTGGAGAGTTGCGCTACTTTTCCATGTAGCCTCTTGTGCAAATGTCACGACTGTAACCATGCACAAAACTAAAGTGATTAGTAACTTTTTCATTCTTAATTATAATTTTATTTCATTCTTATTCTTGTCAAATAGTCTGAACTCATAAATATAGTACGATGGCACTTCAACTATCGAGATCCACATACCATATCTAATAGACCACTTCAATCTCAAAGAGTTAAATCCTCTCTTAATATATGCAGCTATGAATGGATGTACCCTTAACGTTACCCGTTTCAGGCCTTTCTCATTGGCAACACCTGCTATCATATCCTCAATCTTATCAAGTACCAATACTGCAGCCTCAGCCTTTCCACTACCATGACAAACAGGACACACATCCAATGTCTCCACACTTGTCACTGGTCTTACTCTTTGACGAGTAATCTGCATCAAGCCAAATTTACTCAATGGCAATATTGTATGTTTGGCTCTATCGGTCTCCATTAGGCTCTTCATCTTCTCATAAAGTTTCTGACGATTTTCAGCCAAATTCATATCGATAAAGTCAATAACAACAATACCTCCCATATCACGAAGTTGCATCTGACGTGCAACCTCTTCTGCTGCAGCCAAATTCACCTCCAACGCATTGGTCTCTTGATCCATACCCATTTTCGAGCGATTTCCGCTATTTACATCAATAACGTGTAATGCCTCGGTATGCTCTATAATAAGGTATGCACCACTCTTAAACGAAACAGTTTTACCAAGCGATGATTTAATCTGCTTATCAACACCGAAATGATCCATTATTGGAATCTCTGGAGCCACATATTTCACGATACTCTCCTTTTCGGGAGCAATTGAACGCAAGAAAAACTTAATCTCACGGCTCAACGCTACATCGTTGACATATATATTTTCGAAAGAGGGATTTAAAATATCTCTTAAAAATGCACTTGTTCTATCAATCTCTCCTAAAATAAGCTTTGGGGGCTCTATCTCTCTTAAGTTTCTGAACGAAGCCTCAAATCTCTCAACCAACTCCTTTATCTCCTGGTCGAAAACTGCCACGCTCTTACCCTCAGCCACAGTACGAACAATTATACCGTAATTTTTAGGACGTATACTTTCTATTAACCTCTTCAAACGCTTCCGCTCATCATTAGACTTAATCTTTTGTGAAACAGAAACCTTATCTGAAAAAGGTATAACAACCAAATTTCTTCCGGCCAAACTTAACTCAGAAGTAAGTCTTGGTCCCTTAGTTGAAATAGGCTCTTTTGCTACCTGCACTGCCACCCATTGACCTGGCGACAATATATCTCCAATCTTTCCCTCCTTTGAAATCTCCTCCTCTAATCTTAATTTTGCAACAGGCATACCCTTGCGAGCCAAACACTGTTTAATATAGCTATCTAAAGATTTAAACTGAGGGCTTAAATCAAGATAATGTAAGAAAGCATCCTTCTCATATCCTACATTTACAAAGGCAGCATTTAAGCCGGGCATAATCTTCTTAACCCGCCCCAAGTAGATATCACCAACAGCAAACTGCACATTGGTCTTCTCCTTGGTCAACTCAACGAGTTTTTTCTCTCGGAGCATTGCAATAACAACCTCCTCTGACCGAACATCAATAATAAGTTCACTACTCATTCTGCCTTCTCTTCTCTACTCCTGCAAACCTATCTCCTTTTGTATGCAAACCTATCTCCTTTTGTATGCAAACAATCCTAATGACCGCAGCCATTAGGATTGCATAAAAGGTTCTACTCATAAGCTGCTAGGAGCCAACTTTTACTTTCTTGTCTTATGACGATTCTTTCTAAGTCTTTTTTTACGCTTATGAGTTGCCATTTTATGTCTTTTTCTCTTCTTTCCGCTAGGCATAATCTCCTCCTTTCTTATTATTTTACGTTACCTTTTACCTTAACAACGAAGCTCTTTGAAGGCTTAAATGATGGGATGTAGTGTGCAGGAATCTTAATAGTCTCGTTTTTAGAGATATTTCTTGCAGTCTTCTCTGCTCTCTTCTTTACTACAAAACTTCCAAATCCTCTTAGGTAAACATTACTGCCCTCTACTACAGAAGACTTAATTACATCCATAAATGCCTCAACCACTGTCTGCACAGCCACCTTCTCAATTCCGGTGTTTTTTGAGATCTCGTTTACGATATCTGCTTTTGTCATTTGATTAATTATTTAGTATTCAATAAATTATTCTTTTTTGGTCCAATTTTCGGACTGCAAATATACGGCTTTTCCTTCAAAGAAAAAAAGATATGGCATTTTTTTAATAAAAATTTTCATCTATCTAAAAATCTGCACCTAACAAATCTCAACTTTCAATTATTATTAATATATTCGCAAATGAAAATAATTGGGGCTTCATTTGTATACTTAATATATATTATGTAAATTGCAGCCGTAATTTAAAACACTTTTATTATGGTTAACAAAGTAATTCTTATTGGAAATGTAGGTGCAGATCCCGAGGTTAGATTCCTTGAGGGCGGCACTGCGGTAGCGAATTTGCGTCTTGCAACAACTGAGACTTTTACCCGCAACGGAGAGAAAACAGAACAGACAGAGTGGCACACAATTGTTTTGTGGCGAGGTCTTGCTGAGATAACTCAGAAGTATGTAAAGAAAGGTATGAAACTTTACATTGAGGGTAGACTAAGAACCCGTCAGTGGGAGGATAAAGATCATATCAAACGATACACTACAGAAATCTACGCCGATACCATGCAGATGTTGAGCAGAAGCGAAAACAGTTCGGCACAACCTGTAGCTGCACCTGCTCCGGCACCTGCAGAGAAGGTTGAAATTGATATTACAAACCAGGACGACTTACCATTTTAAGCAATGGAAACCATAGAGACATCGCTCATTACCGATATTATATTTGGTATAATAATGCTTATTCTGTTGGTATGCTCTGCAACTTTCTCAGGTAGCGAGACTGCATACTTTGCATTATCACCAAAACAGTTGGAGAATTTAAGAGAGGAGGGACACAATTATTGCATCAAATTAATTGAGCAACCTGAACGTTTATTGGCAACAATATTAATTGCCAACAACTTTGCTAATGTAGGCATTGTAACAATATCCTCATATCTGGCAGCCAGGATATTCACTTTTGAAAATCAGGTAGTTGTATTTTTACTTCAGGTTGTATTGGTAACATTCTTAATCCTTCTATTCGGAGAGATATTGCCAAAGCTCTTCGCTAATAGAGCAAGATTGACCATAGCAAAACTTACCTCAAAACCTATGTACGGTTTGATGGTTCTCTTTTCTCCATTCTCATCAATGCTGATTAAATCTACCTCTATTATCAGCAATCGCATGAGGAACAAACAGGTAATATCAATGGACGAGGTCTCGAAAGCAATCGAACTGACAGAAGAGGAGGAGATTGACGAAGAGAAAGAGATTCTTGAAGGTATTGTTCGATTTACATCAATAACAACATCAGACATACTTACACCACGTATCGATGTAATTGCTCTTGACAAGGAGTTACACTTTAGTCAAGTCAAAGAGAAGATAATTATACACGGTTACTCAAGAATGCCGATATATGAGGAGAATCTCGACACAATATGTGGAATACTTTATGTAAAGGATCTTCTTCCATACTTAAAAGAGAACGACTCTTTCAAATGGGATCAACTTATGCGCCCGGCTTACTTTGTCCCCGAAAACAAGAAGATTAACACTCTACTTGAGGAGTTTCAAGAGAAAAAGGTACATATGGCCATTGTCGTGGACGAGTATGGAGGAACCACAGGAATTGTAACAATGGAGGATATCCTTGAAGAGATCTTGGGAGAGATTAACGATGAGTATGATGAGACAGATTGCGAATACGTAAAGACAAAGAACAATGCATACATATTCAAAGCTGCCACACTGCTCAACGATTTCTCTAAGATTATTGGCATTGAGGATAATGAATTCGAAGAGGTATGTGGCGAAGCAGAAACATTAGCAGGATTAATTCTTGAGATAAAGGGAGAAATGCCAAAGCAAGGTGAATCAGTGATATATGGACATCACAAATTCACCGTAACCGAAGCAAACAATCGTCGTATATCAAAAATCAAATACGAAACGCTTAATCAAGCAACGAAGAGCCGTTGATATTATATGGCAGAGTAACTCCTGCCAATCTGCAAATTGTAGGAAGAACGTCTATCATTCGGCAGGCGTTCTTCTCTATTTTATCTGCCCCATAGCCATAAAAATAGATTGGAACGTATCTTCTTTTTGAGTATCTGCAATAACTATCTTCAACATCCTGGAGTATCGGAACCCAAGTATGCTCTAATGTAAAGAACACATCTCCACTACGCTTAGAGTAGAAACTATTGGCAATCAAAGAGGCATCGCCCTCATCTGCAGATAGCAATTGTAATTCTGAAGCAGTAATGACCTTGGAAACGCCTTCAAAATCTGCCATAAACTCAGCAACACTACTCTGAAAATCGGCCAAATTCAACTTATTTTTCTGAATTAACTCTCTATTTAAATATATCTGTCCTGAATTATAAGATGTAATCCACTCTCCCTGACCATAAAGCAACTTCAAATATGATTTGAGAAGTGCTACCGATCTATATATACTGAAATAGTTTCCGCTCATATTATATTGAGCTAAATCAACAGGCAACAACTCTCGGCCTTCAGTTACAGTTAAAAAGATAGAGTAACTCCCCGGACCGCAACGCTCATCCAAGTCAGTCAACAAACGCTCAATATTCCTATCAAGACGCATCACCAAATCCTTAAACTCTTTAGAATTGATTGCATAATCTCGGTTCATGTAATCTAAAGTTGAAAAAGAGAGCATCAACAAATCTGTCTCTTTATCCAAACCTAACCTTTCACGCTTCATCAACTCCAAAGCGCACTCCGTAACAATATCATTCGCATAGGGAACAGCATTCAGAACCTGATATTTTTGATATCCACTCTTTAACTCTCCTAAATCATAGTAGAAATCAGCTCTCGCCTTGGCAGCCATTCTACTCATAGAGTTACGCTTATATTGTAATTCATTTGTTAATGGCATCCATCCTGCAATCAATAGAGAGTCAGCATTAATTCTCCTATTTA
Source organism: Bacteroidales bacterium (assembly GCA_015061245.1). Lineage (GTDB taxonomy): Bacteria > Bacteroidota > Bacteroidia > Bacteroidales > Marinifilaceae > RGIG9079. Next base: position 7,975 of record SUWY01000007.1, on the reverse strand, counting down.
AAGAGTTCAACCAAGAGGGGGGTTCCCCGAAAAATTGAGCAGCTCTTATCTTTCCGTTCACATTGTCAAACCAAAAAATATTGTTTGCGTATGTTCCAGCAGACATAAGCGCCTCCTCGGGACGCATGGCAATTGAATATGCCTTTGAAAATTGATTATTCATACGCATATATGCCGAAGCAGTCAACATCTTCAAATGAACAGGAGTTGTATCGGAATCAATATTCTCAACCAAATCCTTACTCATTCTATCATACCATGTATGCGATACAATACCATGATCGGCAGGATAGGTTCCGGTATAGATTGTTGCCTGGTCAGTTCCACTCTGAGTGTAAAAATAGTTATAATCAGCCCTCAACTCTTTAGAGTGCTTTAGCAACCTGTTCAAGCCCCCAGAACCCAACTCATATTCATAATTCTTTATCCACTCCGGATAGAACTGCGATATTGTTATACCTACAATCAATTTAGGTCTCTCTGTTGCATACACTGCACTATATAACAATACCATACAAAATAGCACAACCAATCGTCTCATATCTATATCTCCTCTATATACTCTATTTTCAATTTACCGGCATTAATATCTGCATCGACATATATATTTACCCCCTTAACAATATTTCCTCGAAGAATCTCCTCCGATAACTCATCCTCAAAATATCGTTGAATAGCTCGTTTTAATGGACGTGCTCCATATTCAGGATTGTAAGCCTTATCTGCAAGGAAACTATATGCTTTTTCTGATATTGATACACTGCATCCATACTCCTCTATTCTCTTAATCACATGGTCCAACTCAATTTTCACAATCTTATCTAAATCCTCCTTACTCAAAGAATTAAAAAAGATTGCATCGTCTATTCTATTAAGGAACTCGGGAGTAAAGGTATCTTTTAATGCCTTCTTTATCAACGCTTCCGAACGTTCACTATTAAGTTGATTCGATAAAGTTGTAAATCCGACACTCTTACCAAAATCCTTAATTTGACGAGAACCAATATTCGAGGTCATAATTATAATGGTATTCTTAAAATCTACCACTCTACCCAAACTATCCGTCAATCGTCCATCATCGAGAAGTTGAAGTAGTATATTGAAAACATCAGGATGAGCCTTCTCTATCTCATCTAACAACAGAACGCAGTATGGCTTACGACGTACACGCTCTGTTAATTGACCACCATCATCGTGACCAATATATCCCGGAGGGGCTCCAACCATCCTACTAACGGTATGTTTCTCCATATACTCGCTCATATCTATACGCACCAACGCATCGGCAGAATCAAAAAGTGAAATAGCCAACTCCTTTGCCAACTGAGTCTTACCTACCCCGGTGGGTCCAAGAAAGATAAATGAACCAATAGGTCTATTGGGGTCCTTCATACCGGTTCTGTTACGCATGATTGCTCGCACAACCCTCTCAATCGCTTCTGATTGTCCAATAATCTTTGCACCCAACTCGCTACGCATATTCAGTAACTTCTTGCTCTCATTACTTGCAATCTTCGTTACAGGAATTCCGGTCATCAAAGCCACAACCTCCTCGACAGCCTGTTCGTCCACAACAACTTTATTGTCGTCAATTTTGCGTTGCCAACTCGCTTTTGCTTGCTCCACACGTGTAATTAACTCTCGCTCCTCATCTCTGAGCGAGGCCGCAACCTCAAATCGTTGCTCCATAACGGCACTCTTCTTGCGTATGGCAATCTCAGCCAGACTCTGCTCCATGCTCTCTATCTCGGCAGGAATAGTAACATTATCCAAATGTGCACGTGATCCGGCCTCGTCCAAAACATCTATAGCCTTATCGGGTAAAGCTCTATCAGATACATAACGCATAGTCAACTTAACACACGCCTCTAAAGCTCCCTGAGTATAGTTTACATGATGATGAGCCTCATACCTCTGCTTAATATTTTGTAATATCTCCATAGTTTCAGCGTATGTAGGGGCCTCAATCAACACCTTTTGGAAACGGCGTTCCAATGCACCATCCTTCTCTATGGAATTTCTATACTCATTAACAGTTGTGGCTCCTATACACTGCACAACTCCGCGAGCAAGGGCGGGTTTCAGAATATTTGCAGCATCCAAACTACCGGCACCGCCACCGGCACCAACAATAGTGTGAATCTCATCTATAAAGAGTATCACATTTTTATCCTGCGACAACTCCTTTATCAATCGTTTCATTCGCTCCTCGAATTGTCCGCGATACTTTGTACCTGCAACCATCGAGGCCATATCCAATGAAACAACTCTCTTATCGTACAAGATGCAAGATACCCTCTTTTCAACAATTCTTATTGCCAACCCCTCTACAATTGCCGATTTTCCAACACCTGGCTCACCAATTAAAATGGGATTATTCTTCTTTCTACGGCTTAGAATCTGAACCAATCGTTCAATCTCGGCATCACGTCCAACAATAGGATCCAACTTACCCTCAGAGGCTGCTTTTGTAATATCATACCCATAACTCTCAAGCACAGACTCTCGCTCTGGTTCATGCTCCTCCACAATATGTGCTCCCATTCTAGGTTCACGTTCTGTGCCATCGTCCATATCTTCGTCATCAGCATCACTACCCTCTCCTGCCAAAAGAATCTCTTTGAAAGTTGAATAGGTAACTCCATAAGATGCCAATAATTCACACACATTCAGAGCATCATGATACAGCAAAGCCAATAGTAAATGTCCCTCATTTACAACATCCTCACCCATCTTCCATGTCTCTTCATGAACTCTGCGTAAAACTGCAGCGGTTGCTATGGTTGGCGGCAACTCATTACTCTCAGGGAAATTACTATCACTAACCTTTTCGGCTATATAACTCTTAATCTTAGTAACAAGTCCTTCGACATCAACTCCTAATCGTGATAACCATGTAGCCACCTGAACACCCTCTGCAAGAAGCATACCAAGCATTAGGTGCTCCGGATAGACCTTAGAACAACCGGTCTCCTTTGCAATCTGACCGGCCCTAACAATAATATCTCTAATCTTATTTCTTCTCTCTTGCGACATTCTCATCAAAATAGATTACTACTCACTCAACATATTCATAAACGAGGCCTCGTCCAAAATAGTTATGCCAAGTTTTTGTGCTTTAGATAGTTTTGAACCGGCATTCTCTCCGGCAAGCAGATATGTTGTCTTGGCAGAGACGCTATCGCTCACCTTACCTCCAGCAGCTAGGATCAACTTTTTGAAATGGTCACGGTTAGTACTTAATGTACCGGTAATAACAAAGGTCATGCCAGATAATTTATCCGACGTTTTGCTCTCGGTACAAGTTGTAACCACACCACAACTCTTCATTAAATCAATCATAGCGATATTTTCAGAATTAGCAAAATAGCTGCATATTGACTCAGCCATCTGTTTTCCAATTCCCTCAATATTCAATAACTCCTCAATAGTTGCACTTTGTAAAGCCTCAATGGTATTGAAATTCCGAGCCAAATCCTTAGAAGCACTCTCGCCTATATGCCTGATACCTAAACCATGAATCAGTGCAGATAACCCTGCCTGCTTACTCTTCTCAATAGCCTTAATCAAATTGTCAACACTACGTTTCTGCAACGAGAAGAGTTTCTTTGGCACCAAACGAGGCTCCGATGATACCACATCAAACATATTGGCTAGCGAAACCTCAACATGTTCAGCTGGTTCCTCAACATATACAATCTTTTCTAAACCAACCAATTCATCTCTTCTTTCAGGCAAAGTATAAATATCGGCAACATTCGAAATTTTGCCACTTGATAGCAACAACTCTATAATCTCACTACCCATGCCATCAATATTCATTGCCTTGCGGCTAACAAAATGTTCAATTCTACCCAAAACCCTTGGAGGACACATCTCATTGGGACAATAGTGATTAGCCTCTCCCTCCTCACGCACCAAAGCAGTTCCGCACTCGGGACACTTTGTAATAAACTTAATTGGATTAGCTCCGGGCTCTCTACGACTCAAATCAACACCAACAATCTTGGGAATAATCTCTCCTCCCTTCTCTACATACACCCAATCTCCATCATGAATACCTAGTGACTCTATCACATCTGCATTATGTAGAGAGGCTCGCTTAACAGTTGTTCCTGCCAAACGAACAGGCTCCAAATTTGCAACAGGAGTAACACTTCCGGTTCTGCCAACCTGATATGTAATACTCAATAACTTAGTATTTGCCTGCTCTGCCTTAAACTTATATGCAATAGCCCAACGCGGACTTTTAGCAGTATAACCCAACTGATCCTGTTGAGCATAACTATTTACCTTAATAACAACTCCATCAATAGGCACGGGCAACTCACTTCGCTTAATATCCCATAACTCAATAAAGCTCCATACCTCCTCAATAGAGCTACACAACTTATAATTCTTTGCAACATTTAACCCCCACTTCGATGCAGCAACCAAAGAGTCATAATGAGTAGTTATTCCATCTACTCTTCCCGGCATATAGTATAGATAACAATCCAAATTGCGCTTAGCCACCTCTGCGGAACTCTGTAACTTTAACGTTCCTGCTGCCGCATTTCTTGGATTTGCAAAAAGCTGCTCTCCGGCCTCCTCACGTTCCGCATTAAGACGGTCAAAAACTGCAAAAGGCATCAAAATCTCTCCACGAATCTCAAATCTATCGGGAAAATCACCATGCAGTTTCAAAGGAACGGTATTTATGGTACGTACATTAGCAGTAACATCATCACCCTTCACTCCATCACCTCGAGTTACAGCCCTTCTTAACGCTCCCTCATCATAAATCAAACTAATAGAAGTCCCGTCATACTTCAGTTCACACACATACTCAACACTTTGTCCTAATCCCAACTGCTTATGAACTCTGGCATCAAATTCAAACAACTCCTCACGGCTATATGTATTTCCCAATGATAGCATGGGATACTCATGCTTAACCTGCTCAAACTCATTACTTAAATCTGCACCTACACGACAAGTCGGCGAATTTGGATCATAACACTCCGGATGAAGTTGCTCCAAACGCTCCAACTCATGCATCAAGTGATCAAACTCAATATCACCAATCTCAGGTGAATTATCAATATAGTAGCGGCGATTATGATACTCCAAAAGTGCTCTCAACTCCGCTATTCTCTTAATCTCATCCATAAAATAACAGTGCAGTTTATCACGCAAAGTTAATGTAAAAATATGGATTTTATTTACTTACTTTGCAATACATACTCAAATAAGATACGTAGACATAACGATATGAAACTAAAACTACTACTGATAATACTACTACTCCCTATAACCGTTCTCTCCAAAGGACAATTCTACAACTACGGTCAAGATAGAGCATCCATAAAGTGGAGACAACTTACAACCTCAAAATTTAAAATCATCTATCCCACAAACTACAGCAACTATGCCTATCAAGCAGCCGGATATTTAGAGTGGCTATACAAAACCAAAGGTTCTCTAACAACAACCCCTAAAAAGATTCCAACAGTTCTACATACAGACGGCGGTGTATCAAACGGAATGGTAACTTGGGCTCCACGAGTAACAAATCTATACATGTTACCTCCACAGGACCCCAATGACTATTGGGTCAAACACCTGGTAACCCACGAATATCGCCACACTCAACAGATGGCAAGTGTAAATAAGCACTTTACCAAAGGATTATATTGCATTTTTGGAGATATTGCCCCAGTCATTGCAATTGGGGCATATATACCTATGTGGTATTTAGAGGGCGATGCCGTGGCCTTTGAAACAAGTATTGGAAATATTGGGCGAGGTCGTGATCCTGAATTCTTGAATGAGATAAAGGCCCAAATCATAGAGAAAGGGCAATACTCATATAACAAGGCTGTATTAGGCTCATATAGAACTCATGTCCCTAACCACTACATATTAGGGTACTATATGACGGCCATGAGCCGCATAAAATATGGTAACGATATATGGCAGAAAGCACTTGATAGAGTTGCCCGCCGTCCATACGGAATAACTCCATTTACCACCTCATTACGCAAAACAACAGGAATCAAACACACAAGAAAAGAGCTATACAACCGGATTTTCAGTGAATTATCACAAGAGTGGGAAAAAGAGTTATCAAAAAACAGCAATGATGGTTCCATTATTCCTACAGAAAATCGATACTACACCAACTACCACTCTCCTATAATAATAGGGAATGACTCCATAATAGCATTCAAACAGGGAGTTGAGGAGAGCGGAGCTATAGTCTTGTTAACCAATGGAATTGAAAAAACAGTTACAAAAACAGGCACACTCTATGAACCTCAAATAGTATACAACAACGGAACTATAATTTGGTCCGAGTATACTATACATCCTCGCTTTTCAAATGCAGGCAAACAACAACTTTGTAGTTACTCTTTAACAGATAAAACTTATAAACTACACAAGAGTGCCAATAATCGCTATGCCCCATTCTTTACAGATAATGGCTGGGGTTGTGTTGAAATTCTCCCAAATGGAAATTCCGACATAGTACTTCTTAATGAGACATTTGACGAGATTGACAGAATTAATGGAGATAATTCGGAACTTTATATACACCCTAGTTACGGAAATAGTGCCATATTTTCCATTCTCAATACTCCTGAAGGAAATTCAATAATAAAGATTTCACTTCAAAATAGAGAAAGGATCTACCTTACCCAAAATATGCACTACAAAATAGATTATCCCATACTTCATAACAACTCCATTCTTTTCAGTAGTTCATTTAACACCAACAATGCACTATATCAAATTAATGAGAATGGCGAGATAAAACATATCGCTGAAAGCAAATATGGATTAATTACTCCCAGAACATATAAAAACCAGTTAATCGCAAGTAGTTATACGGCAGATGGCTATAAACCTGTCATTATCAATCTCGACACAATATCACCACAAGAGGTAGAGTACAAAAGATTTTGCATTGCAGACTCTATCAGTGCGTTAGAGAGTCCAAATAACGAAATAGAAATCATAGATTTCTCAACAAAAAGATATAGACAACTTCCTCATCTCTTTAATTTACACAGCTGGGGGCCTATATATGCAGAAACTCAAAGTATGACAGTAAAATTAGGAGCTACCATCTATTCTCAAAACGTATTGAATACCATGGTTCTATCTGCAGGCTATCTTATTAAAGAGGGTAACGATTATGGCATATTCCGAGTCAATGCTGAGTATCGTGGATGGTGGCCAATAATCTCATTTACCGGAGAATTTGGTAATTACAAAAGAGTTCAAGGAATGGTACGCTTGCCATTAAATTTCTCAAAAAAAGATATTAACTACTCCGTAATGCCCCATATAAGCTATAATTTTGAGGGGATTGCGTCATTAAATAGTCAAAATATTCAAGGTGGCGTTACATTTGCAATCTCAAAATATAAGAACTCACTTGAACTTCAAAATAAAATTGGATTAATCGTAGATATAGGAGGAGCTAAAGAGATAAACAACTATGGAGTTGGAGATATGATATACGGAAACCTACAGATAAATCTACCCGGCATATTTAAATGCGACGGTTTCTCATTGTATGGAGGTGCTCAACTCGCAAATAACAATAATCTATTGGGGTACAATGCAATGATTATGAAACCTCGGGGAGTTACACTCGATGGTACTGATTATACAACAATTCGAGGCTCATACTCATTTCCTATATGCTATCCTGACGGAGGTGTGGGGTCAATTCTTTACTTCAAAAGAATCTATGGAACTCTATTCTATGACTATGGATCAATTGGTATATTAAACTATATCCATAATGGCTCAAGCATGGGAGCAGAGTTAAAGAGTGATTTCAATTTTTTACGCCTTACCTACCCGCTAAATATTGGGGTTAGAGCTGGTTACGAAACCATTACACACTCACCCTTTGCAGAATTGCTCTTCTCAATTTCAATATCTTTATAAAACAGATAGATAATAATATAAAATTAGAGGG
>SUWY01000006.1 GCA_015061245.1 Bacteroidales bacterium | reverse complement strand
AGAGCCCGGTGCAATACCGAACTCTTTACCAATAAAACTTATTATTAATCCGTCCAATTTCTTGGGGTCAGATCAAATTGCTCCTCCCCATTTTCTGTAAATATTCACTTAAAAACTATTACTTATACTCCTGCCAGCTCTTAATCTGAATGTCATTCTCCTTCATTGCACAGAATGCCTGAATAAAGGCTCTTACAAGACGTGCATTAGTCATCAATGGAATATTGTGGTCAATTGCTCCACGACGAATCTTATATCCATTTGTCAACTCACGTTTTGTATGGTTCTTTGGAATGTTAACAATGAAATCAAACTTATGATCAGAAATCATCTGCATAACGTTCAACTCTGCGCCCTCGTTCTCATCAGGCCAATGCACAGCAACTGCATTAACTCCATTTTCGTTCAAGAACTTAGCAGTACCGGCAGTTGCGTAGATATCGTAACCGTTAGCCTGCAACATACGGCTTGGCTCCAACAAATCAACCTTTGACTTAGCATCTCCGGAAGATAGCATTACGCTCTTCTTTGGAATAGTGTAACCTGTTGCAATAAGAGCATTCAACAATGCCTCGTTAAAGTCATCGCCCAAACAACCAACCTCTCCGGTCGATGCCATATCAACACCCAAAACAGGGTCTGCATTCTGCAAACGAGCAAATGAGAATTGAGAAGCCTTCACTCCAATTCTATCAATATCGAATGCACTCTTATCAGGCATCTCGTATGGAGCATCAAGCATAATCTTGGTTGCAGTCTCAATAAAGTTACGCTTCAACACCTTAGATACAAATGGGAAGCTTCGAGATGCACGCAAGTTACACTCAATAACCTTAATCTGGTTGTCCTTAGCCAAGAACTGAATATTGAATGGTCCTGAGATGTTCAACTCTTTTGCAATCTGACGGCTAATCTTCTTGATTGAGCGAGCAGTTGAGAAGTAAATCTGCTGTGCAGGGAAGACCAAAGTAGCATCGCCCGAGTGAACTCCGGCATACTCAACGTGCTCTGAGATAGCATACTCAACAACCTCACCATTCTTAGCCACAGCATCGAACTCAATCTCCTTGGTCTCCATCATGAACTGAGAAACCACAACCGGATAATCCTTTGATACCTCGGTTGCCATCTGCAAGAAGCGAGTCAACTCCTCCTCATTGTGACAAACATTCATCGCAGCTCCAGAAAGAACGTATGATGGACGAACCAACACAGGATAACCAACCTTCTTAATGAACTCCTTCATATCATCAAGGCTTGTTAACTCCTGCCATGCCGGCTGATCAATTCCAAGCTGATCAAGCATTGCCGAGAACTTGTTACGATTCTCTGCACGGTCAATTGATATAGGCGAGGTTCCAAGGATTGGAACATCCTGACGGTGCAACTTCATTGCCAAGTTGTTAGGTATCTGACCTCCTACAGAGACAATAACTCCGCGAGGTTGCTCAAGATCGATAACATCCAAAACGCGCTCGAATGACAACTCATCGAAGTACAAACGGTCGCACATATCGTAATCGGTAGATACTGTCTCTGGGTTGTAGTTAATCATAATTGACTTATAACCCAATTTACGTGCAGTTTGGATTGCATTTACTGAACACCAGTCAAACTCTACCGATGATCCAATTCTATATGCACCTGAACCCAATACAACTACCGACTTCTCATTCTTATAGTAGTTTACATCGTAACCCTCAACAGCGTAAGTCATGTATAGGTAGTTTGTCAACTCAGGATGCTCAGACGCAACAGTATTGATGCGCTTAACAGCCGGTACAATTCCCAATCCCTTACGATAGTTACGAACCTCAAGATTCTGGTTCTCCATATTGCCCTCGCTCTTAAATACAAAACGAGCAATCTGGAAATCAGAGAATCCATAAACCTTTGCCTGACGCAATACATCGGCAGGAATCTCCTCCATTGTATTGTAACCTGACAAAGTATTCTTCATATCTACGATATTCTTAAGCTTTCCAAGGAACCATGGGTCAATCTTGGTCAACTCAAAAATCTTATCTATGCTATATCCGGCCTCAAGAGCCTGTGCAATTGCAAATACACGCAAATCGGTTGGGTTTGCCAACTCAGAGTCCAAATCATCGAAGTGAACCTTATGGTCATTACCAACAAATCCGTGCATTCCCTGACCAATCATACGAAGGCCTTTCTGAATAACCTCCTCGAATGAACGACCGATTGACATAATCTCGCCCACAGACTTCATGCTTGAACCAATCAAACGAGAAACACCTGCAAACTTAGTCAAATCCCAACGAGGAATCTTACAGATTAGGTAATCCAATGATGGAGCAACATATGCAGAGTTAGGAGTTCCCATCTCACCTATCTCGTCAAGAGTATATCCCAAACCGATCTTCGCAGCAACAAAAGCCAATGGATAACCGGTAGCTTTAGAAGCCAACGCAGATGAACGGCTCAAACGAGCATTCACCTCAATTACACGGTAATCATTTGTCTCTGCATTGAAAGCGTACTGAATGTTACACTCTCCTACAATTCCCAAATGACGAATACATCCTACAGACAACTCCTGAAGCATTGTAACCTGCTCCTCAGTCAAAGAGCATGTTGGAGCAACTACGATAGACTCTCCTGTGTGGATTCCAAGCGGATCAAAGTTCTCCATACTTGCCACTGTAAAACAGTGATCATTAGCATCACGAATAACCTCAAACTCAATCTCTTTCCATCCCTTCAAAGACTCCTCAACGAGAATCTGTGGAGCAAAAGTAAACGCACTCTCTGCAAGCTCAACAAACTTCTCCTCATTTGGACAGATACCACTACCCAATCCTCCAAGAGCGTATGCTGAACGAATCATTACAGGGAAACCTATCTTACGTGCTGCAGCCAAAGCATCCTCCATATTCTCAACAGCCTGGCTAACCGGAGTCTTCATGTTAATCTCGTCAAGTTTCTTAACGAACAAGTCGCGATCCTCAGTGTACATGATAACATCGACCGATGTTCCCAACACCTCAACACCATACTCCTCGAACACTCCCTTCTGATACAACTCTGCACCGCAGTTCAAAGCTGTCTGACCTCCGAAGGCCAACATAATTCCGTCAGGACGCTCTTTTTTTATGATCTCAGTTACAAAATACGGTGTTACAGGCAAAAAGTAAACCTGGTCTGCAATACCCTCCGATGTCTGAATGGTTGCGATATTAGGATTAACCAATATTGAACGGATACCCTCCTCTCTCAAAGCCTTTAATGCCTGTGAACCAGAGTAATCAAACTCTCCTGCCTGTCCGATTTTCAAGGCTCCCGAGCCTAAAACCAGCACTTTTTTGAACTGTTTCTTCATCTTATAGTACGTATAAAAAAATCAACTTTAGAGCCATATTTGTATATGCTCAAATTGGGTACAAAATTCATAAAATTTCTCGATTTAACAAAGATTTTCTTACATTTTTTAAGCAAAAAAATCAACCTAAATTACACCACAACAATATTGTGAATATAAAAAAAAATAACCAACTTTGCACCTCAAAATCTATAGTTTTTTTGACTATTAATTATAATTGAAATATACAGTAAAATAATGACTAACGAGCTGGAAATGAACCCCAATTTATTGGTGGCATATCTTGGCAAACCCTGTAACGAGTTTACCAAAGCGGACATCATCCGCTACATAAAAGAGAACAATATCAAAATGGTAAACTTCATGTATCCCGCTGCAGACGGAAGATTGAAGACCTTAAATTTCGTTATAAACAATTTAGCATACCTTGATGCAATTCTTACTTGCGGAGAGCGTGTCGATGGTTCAAGCCTATTTCCGTTTATTGAGGCAGGAAGCAGCGACCTATATGTAATTCCTCGATTCAGAACAGCATTTGTAGATCCATTTGCGGAGATTCCTACTGTCGCAATGCTATGTTCATACTTTAATAAGGATGGAGAACCACTTGAAAGTTCACCTGAAAATACCCTACACAAAGCATGTCGCGCATTTAACCAGGTGACAGGTATGGAGTTCTATGCAATGGGAGAGTTGGAGTACTATGTAATTGCTCCTGACACAACCATGTTCCCTGCAACAGACCAAAAGGGTTACCACGAGTCTGCACCATACGCTAAATTCAACGAGTTCCGCACACAATGTATGTCATATATTGCACAGGCCGGAGGTCAAATTAAATACGGACACTCTGAGGTTGGAAACTTCACAATCGACGGATTGGTATATGAGCAGAACGAGATTGAGTTCCTTCCTGTTAAAGCTGAAGATGCAGCAGATCAACTTATGATTGCCAAGTGGATTATCCGTAATCTTGCATTCCAATCGGGTTATGATTTGACATTTGCTCCTAAGATTACCACAGGAAAAGCCGGTTCAGGCCTACATATCCACATGAAGATTGTTAAAGATGGCAACAATCAAATGCTACAGGATGGCAAGTTGAGCGAGACAGCACGAAGAGCAATTGCCGGAATGATGGAGTTGGCTCCTTCAATTACTGCTTTCGGAAATACTAATCCAACATCATATTTCCGTTTGGTTCCACACCAGGAGGCTCCTACAAATATCTGTTGGGGTGATCGCAACCGCTCTGTATTGGTTCGCGTTCCACTTGGATGGGCAGCAAAGTCGGATATGTGTAAATTGGCAAATCCGCTTGAGGAGTTGAGCAACTACGATACAACCCAAAAACAGACAGTTGAGATGCGTTCACCAGATGGCTCTGCTGACATTTACCAACTTATCGCAGGACTTGCAGTTGCTTGCAGACACGGATTTGAGCTGCAGAATGCACTTGAGATTGCTGAAAAGACATACGTAAATGTAAATATTCACCAAGCAGAGAATGCCGACAAGCTAAACAGCTTGGCTCAGCTTCCTGACAACTGTGTTGCATCGGCAGCTTGTTTGGAGAGCCAAAGAGCTATTTTCGAGAAACACAATGTATTCAGTCCGTTGATGATTGATGGAATCATCAAAAAGTTACGTTCATACGACGACCAGACTCTAAGAGAGGAGTTGAAGGGCAACCAAGAGGCAATGCTTACATTGGTTAACAAATATTTCCATTGCGGATAGCTCTTTCAAGCAAAAAAGTCACATTGTAACATTTTTGTAACGATAGTGACACCGATACGAAATATTGCGTCTGTAATTTTGCGTATATTAAATTAAAACGTAAAATTATGGACGCAATTTATTTAGTAATTGTAGCATTCATCCTTATTCTGGCAATTTTTGATCTGATTGTCGGAGTTAGTAATGATGCTGTAAACTTCCTAAACTCCGCAATAGGAGCGAAGGCTGCAAAATTCACAACAATCATTGCAATTGCTGCAATCGGAATTCTTATCGGAGCATTAACGAGCAATGGAATGATGGATATTGCCCGCCACGGTATGTTCCATCCACAGCACTTCTACTTTACCGAGATTATGTGCATATTCCTTGCTGTAATGGTTACCGATGTATTCCTACTTGACATGTTCAATTCATTGGGAATGCCAACCTCAACCACAGTATCAATGGTATTTGAGTTGCTTGGAGGTGCATTTGCAATGGCAGTTATCAAATTTGTATCAACCGACGGTGCTATTGGATTCGGAGAGATGCTTAACACTGAAAAGGCTCTTTCGGTTATTGCCGGAATCTTCTTGTCTGTTGCTATCGCATTTGTATTCGGAACCGTGGTTCAATGGATTGCCCGAATAATCTTCACCTTTAATTTTAAAAAGCACTTACGCTGGACCATAGGAATCTTTGGTGGAATTGCAATCACAAGCATTGTATACTTTATGCTTGTTAAAGGTTTGAAAACCTCGACTATCATGACTCCCGAATTAAAGGCATGGATTGATGGCAACACATTGAAGCTATTGCTATATATGTTCTTGGGATTCTCTGTCATTATGCAGTTATTACACCTTTGCAAAGTAAACGTTCTTCGCATAGTTGTGCTTGCAGGAACATTTGCATTGGCAATGGCATTCGCAGGAAACGATCTTGTAAACTTTATCGGAGTTCCATTGGCTGGTCTTGATTCATACCGTTATTATATGGGCGAGGGCTCAGGTGTACCGGGAGAATATCTTATGGGCCGCCTAAATGACCCGGCAACCTCGCCATTTATCTATTTGGCAATTGCCGGAGTTATAATGGTAATAGCACTGTTGACATCAAAGAAGGCACACAACGTAGTGAAGACATCGCTCGATTTGTCAAAGCAGAGCGACAATGATGAGATTTTCGGCTCATCAAGAATAGCAAGAAGCCTGGTTCGAAATACTACATCTACAGCAAATACAATTGCAAAATATATTCCGAAGAGAGTGAGCGAGTGGATTGACAAGCGTTTCGACAACAGCAATTCCGATATGCCAGAGGGAGCTGCTTTCGACATGGTCCGTGCCGCAGTTAACCTTGTAATGGCAGGCTTGTTGATTGCTGCCGGTACATCATTGAAACTTCCTCTATCAACCACCTACGTAACATTCATGGTTGCAATGGGTAGTTCGCTTGCCGATAGAGCTTGGGGACGTGAGTCTGCAGTATTCAGAATCACCGGTGTTATCTCGGTTATCGGAGGTTGGTTTATCACCGCAGGAGCTGCATTTATCCTTGCATTCCTTGTAACAAACCTAATGCACTTCGGAGGCTTCATTGTAATGGGATTATTGATCATCCTTACAATCTACTTGTTGATTAGAAGCAATATCCGATACAAGAAGCGCGAGGCTATGGCAAACTCAGAGGATCCCGTATTCCAGGAGATGGTAAAGAGCAAAAATCCTGAGGAGGTATGGCCATTGCTGCAACAGCACTTTGCAAATAACTCGCGTCAAGAGATCAGCTTCATTATCAACACGTATACCTCTATTACTGATGCATTTATCAACGAGGAGTTAAAGCCTCTTCGTAAAGCAAGAACCGATATGGATAACGAGTTGCTTAACACCAAACGAGCTCGCAAACGTGAAATGGTATGTTTGAAAAAAGTTGATAGTAAGGTTGCTTTCAAAAACAATACATGGTTGCACTTAGGATTCAACAGTTGCGAGCAGATGATCTACTGTTTGAAGCGCATCAATGAGCCATGTAAGGAGCATATTGACAACAACTTCACTCCACTTCCGGACAAATATATTAAGGATTTTCTACCTGTACGAGACAAGTTGGTTGCTTACTTTATGCGTGGTAATCAGATGATCATCACAAAGGAATACAAAAACAACATTGGAATCCTTTTGGAGGATTGTGAGAACTTGAAAGATGAGTTGTCTAAGTTGCGTAAGCGTCTAATCGATAGCATGCAAAACCAGACAGGAAGTACACGAGTATACATGGTATATTTGAATATGTTGCAGGAGTCTCAAGAGGTTGTGAGCGCTTATCGCCACTTGATGCGAAGCGTAAGTAACTTTGAGGGCTTTCCAACAACAGCTTTGACACAAGACGATCTTCGCGAAGAGATTGCAATGGCATAATTGCGACAGAATCCTCATTTATAAAACCGCTTAGCGAGAAGCAACCACTCTCCTAAGCGGTTTGCTTTTTTCATAAAAAAATGTGAACTTTACACCATAGTTTTAATAAAACAATAGATGGAGGGAAATATAAAAAGAGTATTGGTTGTCGATGACGAAGAGGACTTGTGCGAGATTCTTCGCTTCAATCTTGAGAGCGAAGGATACATTGTCGACACCGCTAATAGTGCAGAGGAGGCCCTCGCCCTAAAAATAACCGATTACGATCTTATTCTATTGGATGTTATGATGGGCGAGATTTCAGGATTTAAGATGGCAAAAATCTTAAAACAAAACCCCGAAACTTCATCAATTCCTATTATTTTCACTACGGCAAAAGATACTGAAAATGATAAAATTACCGGTTTGACAATTGGAGCCGACGACTATATCTCAAAGCCCTTTTCTCTGCGCGAGGTTTGTTTGCGAGTAAATGCTGTACTAAGAAGGTCCTCGTCCCCAAAACAGGAATCAAAAAGCGCTACAACCAAAAACCTAATCACATATAAAACGCTTACATTGGATAAAGTCCAAAAATCTATCACCATAGAGAGCGAGCAAATAGATTTAACCAAAAAGGAGTTTGAAATTCTGGAGTTACTGCTCACTAACATTGGCCGCCTGCTCAGCCGCGAGGAGATTCTTGACAGAGTGTGGAAAAACGAAGCCATAGTAACAACAAGAACCGTCGATGTAAACATTACCCGTCTCCGCAAAAAGCTGAAGGAGTATGGTTCAAATATCACAGCACGTTCCGGATTTGGATACCGATTTGAAGAACAATAAACCATGAATAAAAGATCTACATTCGGCGCACGCCTGTTTTACTCGGTAATATCGCTTTTTGCTATATTTACATTGGTATTTGTTATCTATCAATTTAGCCGAGAACGCTCATACAAAGTGGCTCTTATTAATGCCCAACTTCAAGCATATAACCATGCCATGTACGAGGGAACACTGAAAAATGATCAAGATTCATTGAGCACCGACAAAACGGAGATTGAGCAATACATTAAAACACACAACATTGAAGATCTACGTATTACCATAATAACCGAGGACGGTAACGTAATATATGATAACAACAAAACCAAAGAGTCCGGATTTTCCAACCATCTTGACAGAAACGAGGTAAAGAGCGCCCTTACCAATGGGAGCGGATATGCCATCAATCGCCAATCTGCAACCACAGGAACCAACTATTTCTATTCGGCAACACACTTCCCCCTACACGAAGTAATTATTCGAAGCGCACTTCCCTACAACACATCGTTAATAACAGTACTACAAGCCGACTACTCATACCTCTGGTTTGCATTGGCAATATTTGTTGCCCTTACATTTATACTATTGCAATTCACAAGAAACTTAGGTGCTACAATCACCAAATTACGCGATTTTGCCGTTCATGCAGCCAAAAATGAACCACTTGACAAACTATCAAAAGAGAGATTCCCCGATGATGAGCTGGGAGAAATTTCTCAAAATATAGTAACAATCTACGAGAATTTCCTAAAGAGCCTTGATGATAAAACTCGTTTAAAACAGCAACTCACACAAAACATTGCTCACGAATTAAAGACTCCCGTAAGCTCTATTCAAGGCTACCTGGAGACAATCATAAACAATCCCAATATTGACACGGAAAAACGCGCAAAGTTCATTGAACGATGTTATGCCCAAACCGAGCGTCTGGCCCATCTTATCAACGATATTTCAATTCTCAATCGTCTTGATGACAACAGCACCTCTCTTCGCGAGAACGAGAGCATCAACATTGCTCAGATGGTAAAAGAGATTGGCAATCAGGTAACTCTTCAATTGGAGAAGCACAACATTCGCTTGAACAATCTGTTACCTGACCCACTAATTGTAAATGGCAACCGCTCACTACTCTACTCCATTTTCAGAAACCTTACAGACAATGCCATAATTTATGCGGGCGAGGGCTCAATTATAACTATCAAGTGCGACACAAGCAACCAAGAGTTCTATCAATTCACATTCTACGATAATGGTATTGGAGTTCCAAGCGAACACCTTGAAAAGATATTTGAGCGCTTCTACAGAATAGACAAAGGGCGCAGCAGAGCTATGGGTGGTACCGGTTTAGGCCTCTCTATTGTAAAGAATGCCGTGCTACACCACGGAGGAACAATTACAGCACACAACCAACCCGGAGGAGGCCTTGCCATAAACTTCACAATACACAAAGGTTAAAATAAGTATAAATACCCATGATTAGAATCGATTATAGAAGTATTTTTGCGTGTTAAAATTTGCAAAATTTTAAAAATTCAAAATATGAGTTGGCTACAAAAATTAAAGACAGAAGATTGGGTAGTTGTTGCTGTTAGTGCCGTTTTGCTTATCATGGCATATACTATTCCTACCCTAATCCCCGGTATTCCAAAGGGATTGACAGCATTGAAAGATTATCAGGCAGCAGGAATTCTTTTCTGCATTGTTGCTGCCAGTTTTGTATTTGGATGGGTGCTTTTGGGACGCTCGCTTAAGGGATGGTTACCATCATTGATTGTGGTTTTCGCAGTTTCAATGTTGGCACAACTTACAGCATCAATTCCAATTGTAAAAGAGTATGGTTTCGAGGCTGTATTTTTCTCAGTTATCTATGGATTGATTATCCGTAACTTCTTGCACATTCCTGAGTGGATGAAACCTGCAATTCAGGGAGAGTTCTTCATCAAAATCGGAGTTGTTTGCTTGGGAGCAACAATCCTTATCGGTGATGTATTGAAACTTGGAGCTGTTGGTTTGATGCAGGCAATCTTCGTTGTAGGTATTGTATGGTTCTGTGCATACTTGATTGCACGTCGTTTCAAAGTTGACCGTCGTTCAGCTATGGTAATGTCAAGTGGATTGACCATCTGCGGAGTATCTGCATGTATCGCTGCATCACGCGTAGCTAAGGCCGATGACAAGAAGCTATCATACATTGTATCATTGGTATTGATTATCGTAGTTCCAATGATCTACTTAATGCCATGGTTGGCAAACAAGATTGTTCCACTTCTATTTAGCGATCCACAAACAATTGCCGAGGTATCGGGAGCATGGATTGGAGGTACAATCGATACAACCAGTGGAGTTGTTGCATCAAGCTCTATGTTGGGCGATGCTGCAAACCAGCAGGCAGTTATCATTAAGGCCGTTCAAAACATCTTGATCGGAGTAGTTGCATTCTTCATTGCTCTTTACTTGTCAATCAAGGGCGATGGCGAGACAAGCATCAAAGATGAGAAACCAACACCAAAGATTATCTGGGAGAAGTTCCCTAAATTCATCATTGGATTCGTTGTTGCATCGTTGGTATTCAGCTTGCTAAAAGAGGGCGACTTGCTTACCCTTAACGAGAAGGGAAAACTTATCGAGACAAGTTTGGCAAAGACATTCAGTACCCTATTCTTCGGAATTGCATTCACATGCATTGGATTGGATACTCGTTTGAAAGATATTATCAACAAAGAGAACCGCAACATCATGTGGGCATTTATCACTGCTCAAGGTATCAACATTGTAGTTACACTACTAATTGCATGCCTAATGTTCGGTATCATCAAACCTCTTATCATGGGATAATTAACAACTCCATAACAAGACAAAACAGTGGTAAGATTCCAACTCGGACTCTTACCACTGTTTTTTTTACCCCAATCACTCACTCTACCAATACCGCAACCAAAATTAAAACAAAGTGTCTCATATCTGCAAATTTAACATTACGTGCCAACAAAGATACTAATATTATAGAAAACTACAAATCTTAACGTAATAGGTCGGAGCAATTCTCCTTAACATTTGGAATTTCATAGCAATGTCATGCAACATGGCTTACATCGTCAAAAAAAAAGGAGAGCCCCGAAAGACTCTCCTTGCACTTTATGAAAATTTGGTTAAACCAATTACTTGATCTTCTCCTCAATCCACTTGCGGGCATTGACAAAGGCCTCGATCCATGGGCTAACCTCATCGTTCTCACGACCCTCATAGTAGTATGCCCAGTTCCAAGGATACAATGCACGCTCAGGGTGCGGCATCATTGCCAAGTGGCGTCCATCCTTACTGCAAATTGCTGCAGCTGCGTATGGAGAGCCGTTTGGATTTGCAGGATATGTATCGTAGCAGTATGTTGCAGGGATACAGTACTCATCCTTAGCGTAAGGCAAGTAGTACTTACCCTCACCGTGAGCTACCCAAACTCCTAACTTGCTGCCGGCCAATGAACCAAGCATTACAGAGTTGTTTGGTTGAATCTCAAGGCTTACGAAACCAGACTCAAACTTATGTGAGTTGTTGTGAAGCATCTTAGGCATCTCTGCATGCTCAGGATAAACAACACCCAACTCTACCATACATTGACATCCGTTACAGATACCAACACTCAATGTATCCTCGCGCTTGTAAAAGTTCTCCAAAGCAATTCTTGCCTTCTCATTATATTTAAATGCTCCTGCCCATCCCTTAGCAGATCCAAGAACATCTGAGTTTGAGAATCCTCCTACGAATGCAATCATATTTACATCCTCAAGTGTCTCACGTCCTGAAACAAGGTCGGTCATGTGAACATCTTTAACATCGAATCCTGCCAAATGGAAGCACCATGCCATCTCACGGTCGCACTGACAACCCTTCTCACGGATAATAGCCATCTTAATTCCAGACTTGCCCTCTCTATTCTTTGTCAAGCCCATATCGGCCAACTTACCTGTGAAGTGCTCAGGGAACTTATATTGAAGCGGAGAGTTCTTATAGCTTGCATAACGCTCTGCAGCCTGAGCCTCACCACTCTGCTTTCTATCCAATAGGTAGCTGCTCTTGTACCACAAGTCACGCAATGATGGAATATCAAAGTTCCAGTTTCCTGCGCTGTGTTTCAAGTTCAAAGCACCAGCCTTGCCCGGACGTCCAATGAAGCTGTAAGCAACTCCTGCCTCATCAAGGATTGCAGCCGCTGCCTTTGCATCAGCATCCTTGAACTGAAGAACTACTCCAGGATTCTCGGCAAACAACAACTTAATAATGTCATTCTCCTTAATAGCGCTCAAATCAATATCAAGTCCTGCACGGTTGTCAGCAAAACACATCTCCAACAATGTTGTAATCATACCTCCTGCAGAGATATCGTGTCCAGCCAATACATATCCACTCTCAATAAGTTTCTGAACAGCTGTAAATGCAGATACAAAGTATTGAGAATCCTTTACATCCGGAGCAGTATCACCAATCTTACCCTGTGTCTGAGCAAAACTTGAACCTCCTAATTGCAACTTATCGAATGAGAAGTCCACATATACCAACTCTGAATTTGGCTCACTCTTCAATACTGGATCTACAATCTTGGTAAAGTCTGTAACCTCGCCCACGGTAGATATGATTACTGTTCCAGGAGCTACAACCTTCTTCTCGCCATACTTTTGAGTCATTGACAATGAGTCCTTACCTGTAGGGATATTCAAGCCTAACTCAATTGCATAGTCGCTGGCAGCCTGTACTGCCTTGTACAAACGAGCATCCTCGCCCTCATTTCTACATGGCCACATCCAGTTAGCAGATAGAGAAACACCCTTAATACCCTGCTCTATTGGAGCAAATACCAAGTTTGTAAGAGCCTCACTGATAGCCAAACGTGAACCCTGTGCAGAGTCGATCATTGCTGCCATTGGTGCATGACCAATTGAGGTTGCAATTCCACGATGACCAACATAGTCAAGGGCAACTGCTGCAACATCGCTCAAAGGCAACTGCAATGGACCAACACACTGCTGACGAGCAATACGTCCAGATACAGAACGGTCAACCTTGTTTGTCAACCAATCCTTACAAGCAACAGCCTCGATTTGAAGAACCTGCTCAACATACTCCTCCAACTTCTCTGCACTGTACTCTACCTGTGAATATTTCTCCTTTATAGTTTTGTCAACCATAGTTGTCTTTGGAGGATTACCAAGCATATCGCTCATCTCCAAATCAATTGGCTTCTCGCCTGTACGGTTGTCAAGGAATACAAATTTATGATCGTTAGTTGTCTCTCCAACTACATACATAGGAGCACGCTCACGGTCTGCTATCTTCTGCAAGTAGTCAACATCCTTCTCACGAATTACCAATCCCATACGCTCCTGAGACTCGTTACCAACAATCTCCTTATCTGACAAAGTTGGGTCTCCAATTGGTAATTTATCCAAATTGATAACACCTCCGGTCTCCTCTACCAACTCTGACAAACAGTTCAAGTGTCCACCTGCGCCGTGGTCGTGGATAGATACGATAGGATTGTTATCCTCCTCGCTCAATGCACGAATTGCGTTATATACACGCTTCTGCATCTCCGGATTTGAACGCTGAACTGCATTCAACTCAATGGCACCTGCATAAACTCCGGTATTTACCGACGACACTGCACCACCACCCATTCCAATGCGGTAGTTATCACCTCCAAGAAGCACAACCTTTTGTCCGCACTCAGGAGTCTCTTTCAATGCCTGCTCGCGGTTAGCATAACCAACTCCACCAGCCTGCATGATAACCTTATCGTAACCGAATGTTGCGCCATCCTCCTCGTGCTCGAATGTCAATAGAGAACCGCAGATAAGTGGCTGACCAAACTTGTTACCGAAATCCGATGCTCCATTTGAAGCTTTAATCAAAATCTGCTCAGGTGTCTGATACAACCACTTTCTAGGATCTACAGCCTGCTCCCATGGACGATCACTCACAATTCTTGGGTACGATGTCATATATACAGCTGTTCCTGCAATTGGAAGAGCAGCTATACCTCCTGCTATACGGTCGCGAATCTCACCACCTGTTCCTGTTGCAGCTCCGTTAAATGGCTCAACAGTTGTTGGGAAGTTATGTGTCTCTGCTTTCAATGAGATTACGGTATCAATATCCTTTGTCTCAAAATAGTCCGGTTTATCATGAGTCTTGGGAGCAAACTGAACACTCTTTGGACCATCGATAAATGCACAGTTATCTTTATATGCAGATACAATTCTATTTGGATTCTCCTGTGAAGTTTTCTTAATAAGTTTGAAGAGCGAGGTCTCCTTCTCCTCACCATCGATAACGAATGTACCGTTGAAAATTTTATGACGACAGTGCTCAGAGTTTACCTGAGAAAAACCAAATACCTCAGAATCGGTCAATGGGCGCCCCAACTTCTTTGACAATCCCTCAAGATAGTTCATCTCATCCTCGTTCAACGCCAATCCCTCTTGTACATTATACGCACGGATATCTTCAATGTGAACAATAGGATCAGGTTGTTTGTCAATAGTATATACACTCTGATCAATTCCATTGTAGAATGACCTCAACATTGGATCATAAGGTGCATTTTGATCATCAACTGCAGTAAACTCCTCAATACGAAGAATTCCTGTAATACCCATATTCTGGGTAATCTCAACAGCGTTAGTACTCCATGGTGTAATCATTTCGCGGCGAGGTCCCACGAAATAACCCTCCAATGCACTTGACTCGCATCGCTTTGCACCACTGAACAACCACTCTAACTTACCGGTATCCAATGGATTTTCATTCTCTTTGTAGTGAACGGCATAGACCGTTGACTCCTTCTGATAAAAGACTATCATCATACTATATCTATTATTGATTTATTTACATTAAATCGTACTCCAAATATCTTGCGAATTTAGTAAAAATTAGCAAAAACAAAAAAAGCGGAAGGTGAAAAGTTAAAAATCACCTTCCGCTATAACTATGTATAACTAAGTATGCCCCTATTGCGAAATATAATCATGTACATTTAACATGTAAAGCTTCTCATTATAATCTCGAAGCAGCATCTCGCCACTACCATCACTATTCAGAATAGCCGAACGAACTCCAGGCAATGCAATAGGCAAGACAACCACAAGATTACCATCCCAGTCAAATACACGAATCTCATTAATATAGGCCTCACGATTTTCTGGAGTTGTGAGCTTACCGCTCCATGGTGCATAAATGTAATTATCGTCAACACATATTCCATCGTAGCATGACACCTTTGAGACGGTAAAAATAGTTGGCGTCATTACATCATCAACATCTGGCTCCCCCTCTCCTATTATGTGTTTATATTCTCCCGTCTCAGCATCAAAAATTGACAATCTTGACATTACCGACGACAAATATGCCATTTTACTACCATCGGGTTTTGGCCTCATAGATGCACTTGTCAACCTAAGATTCATATTGCCGTCAGCATTAGGATCATCATTTAATATTGGTTTTTTGTACATGGGATATTGCATTGTGTCCCCTTTATCTGCTATATACAAAGTTGGAGGAAAATAATCTCTACCATTAAGAGTAGCACTTTTACCGGTAATTGTAATAAGCCATTTCGTATTTGACATTTTAGTCATAGATATAATACTTTCCCTTATATCTGACAATCCTGAGATTTCATCTTTAGAGAAAACATCATCTATAACCGTTTTACCACTATTTACCGATTTTGTATAGTTTAAGCAGTATAGAGAATCGTAATACGGCCCTGAATATAGAGACTTATACTCTCCATTCTCATACATCATTTGTCCCATCGAGAATATATTCATAAACTCTCCGACTCCACGTCCCAGAGGCATAAGTCCCGCTTTATACGTACCGGTATTAAAATCATATACCTTTATCAGTACAGAATCATTTCTTGAATCGGTAATAAACAGATCATCACCAATCAAAGTTATTCCTCCAGAAACAATATAATCCGGCAGATTCACTACTTGTGGAATTACAGTATCAACACGGAACTTATCTATTGAAATTACATTCTCTTCGCCATAAAAATATCCGCCATCATTACATCCCACAATACCCACTCCTACAAGCGATAAAAAGGCAATAACTCCAAACTTTTTCATAGGCTTTACTTATTTCGTTAAAACAATTTACATAGCAAATCTAAGAAAAAAAAATCAAAACTTCTCCTATAAATTGTAAAATATTTTTTAATTCACAAAAACTTGTAAATGTATACAATCAATTTCTCAACAATTCAATACAACAACAATATTAACACAATAAACTACAGGGCTAAGCGGAGTCCGACATTACCTGTAGAATTCAATGGAGCTCCATCACGAAACGCAACTCTGCAACACCATGAATAGTTAAACCAACTGCCTCCACGAAGCACTTTATATGTTCCCGAATCAGGACCCTTAGGATTATTGCCAGGCGATACAGCATAATAATCTCGCTGATACCAATCACTGCACCACTCATACACATTACCACTCATATCATACAATCCTAACTCATTAGCCATCTTCTTACCAACACGATGCGTTTGTTCACCACTATTGTCTCCATACCATGCAACATCGTCAATATTATCGCTACCACTATACTTATAACCCTGCGAAGAATTTCCCCCACGTGCCGCAAACTCCCACTCAGCCTCGGTAGGCAAGCGGAAACTCAAACCGGTAAGTTTATTCAATTTCTGAATAAATCTATTACACTCATCCATTGTTATACCCTCGACCGGCAAATTCACTCCCTTAAAATAGGAGGAGTTACTATCAACCACCACACTCCACTCCTTCTGTGTAACCTCGTATTTATTAATTAGATAACTCGGCAACGTTACACTATGAATCGGATATTCATCATCGAACGCCACAGAATCATCTCCACCCATTCGAAAAGTTCCGCCATCTATAGTAACCATATTCTTAATCAACCTGCGCAACACCCTTATCTGCATATCCGTAACACAGGAATCCCAGCGAACAGTCAATCCATTTATTGTCTCAACATTATCCTTATTAGCAAACAAAAACTCCGAATCTTCATTCTGTTGCGACAATGCCGGCAACACCCACATCAGTGCAACACCCACCAACAAGCCTCTCTTTAATAAGAGAAACAAGCCACGTTTAATATCAAAATCCATAAACATAACCCTCGCAATTTATTACCAAAAAACCAAACATCTAAAGTCTCACGAATTTAATAAAAATCAGCAAAATAAAAGACTATTACAATAAAAAAGACAAAACATCTCTAAAAGATAAAAACCACACGGCTAAGCGGAGTTTTATACCCCTAAAAGATTTCTTACAACAAACCAAAGAAAATAGAGAGCAACATAGAGCATCAAAGCTGTACGTCCGAAGAGATATTTTCTGAATCTATATAGCATGCCATTAATATCATAAACCACAACTATTGTAGATAAAAGAAGATAAATAACCGAAAAAATAATAAACCAATTATATTGCAACGCCTGTATAATATGGCCGTGCAAAAGAGCCGAAAAGGCCCGCTGTGTTCCACATGAAGGACAGTTCAATCCTGTGAGTAACTTTATTGGACATTTAGGGAAATAAATTCCTAAAGTATCGAACCAACAATAATAAATAATACCTGCCACAACGAGTATGACAGGTATCAAATATCTTATGACTCTTATATTAATCATATTGTTGTATGGAGTAGGTCACCAACATTAATATTGCTCATTGCCCCTAACAACAACATCAATAGAACGTAGATAACCATTACTATAAGCCATGCAAAGGCACTGATAATACTCCATTTCTTAGCATCGTTCGAAGCCTTATATGCTCCATCGTAATCACCCATATTATAAAGATTCTCAACTTTTGCAGCCTGAATAATTGCATAGATACCAAAAGGCAAACAGCACATACAGGTTGTTAAAATTGCCCAAATCAAATATGAATCGGGGCGCGGAGGTTTTTGCATCTGCATTGATCCCTGCTGAAAGTGCGGAGCTCCATCGCTCACAAAACTTTTCGTGTATTGATTCTCGTCCATAACTATTCGTAATTTCTGCAAATGTAGGTATTTTATACTATAACTCCAAACTCTCTAACCAACTCCTGAGAGCTTTATGCACATCCTCCTGATACTTAAAACCATTACCATATCCCCAACCATGCTTGCCTGAAGGATAGATATGCAGCGATGCCGGAATATTAAACCTTTTCAACGCATTATAATAAATCACTCCATTCAACGGATCCACAGTTGCATCATCGTCCGAGTAAAATATGATTGCAGGGGGAGTTTTTGCTGTCACCATCTTCTCGTTACAGTAATATTGTATCAACGCTTCAGGAGGATTCATTCCTATCAAAGAACTTCTACTGTCAGGGTGCGTGAAACTTTTATCAAATGTAATTACAGGATAGAATAGAATCTGAAACGCCGGTCGCTCATTTCCTGACAAATGCGTAGCAGCTGTCGAAGCCAGATGACCACCTGCAGATGACCCCATAATTCCTATTTGATCACGATACACGCTCCACTCTTCCGCATTCTCCTTGATTACCCTGATTGCCTCGCGTACATCACTTAAAGGCACATTGTGGTTATAAATTGGCATTCTATATTTTAATACCACAAACGTATATCCCATATCTGTAAAGAATGGTGCCCAGTCATACCCTTCATGCCCAAGAGCAAGAAATTGATATGCCCCACCCGGACAACACAAAATTGTCTTTCCGTTTCCTTTCTCTCTATCAGGAAAATAGACTCTGATAGATGGCTTATAGTTAAGTGTACTATCGGCAAAGGGTTCTGTTATATCTCTGCCATTTGAGTAATAAAAGCCATTAGGCCATAAATCTATCTCCTCATATTTCTGAGAATATGCTGTCAGCGCACCTAACACCAACAACACCAATAACAACGCTCTCTTCATAGTTATTAAAGTTTTCCCAAAGCTACAAAAAAAATCTCAGAGTCACAATAGCTAATAGTTGGGAGTTAGGAGTTAGGAGTGAAAATCACCTTGCACGATTTTTCCTAATTCCTAATTCCTAATTCCTAATTTTTTGTTACCTTTGCAACTTTGGTGTACTATGTAAAATCGAAGATGAACGAAGTTTTAGAAATAGCCATAAAGGCATCATTATCAGCGGGAAGAGAGATACTTAAAATCTACAATAACCCTGCCGAAGATTTTGGCATCGAGCGCAAATCGGACAATTCGCCACTGACAAAAGCGGACAAGGCCTCGCACGCAATAATTATGGAGGCACTTAATACAACCAACACTCCGGTTCTTAGCGAGGAGGGTGCCAAAATACCATACTCAGAGCGTAAAGATTGGAGCAAATTGTGGATTGTAGATCCGCTCGACGGCACTAAAGAGTTTATCAAAAAGAACGGAGAGTTTACCGTAAACATTGCACTTGTCGAGAACAACACCCCTATTGCAGGTGTGATTTATGTTCCGGTGCTTGAAACCCTCTATTGGGGAGCTGTCGGTTATGGTGCATATAAATTGCAAAGAGTAAACATCGAGAACTACACCGATCTTCAAACCTCGCTCGAAAAAGCAACAAAACTTCCGGTACAGAAAGAGGAGCTGCCATTTGTAATTGTGGCATCGCGCTCGCACATGAGCCCCGAGACTGCTGAGTATATCGACCAACTTCGCAGAATGTACCCTGCTATCGGCATGACCTCGGTTGGAAGTTCAATCAAGATTTGTTTGGTGGGCGAGGGGTCAGCAGACATCTACCCACGCTTCGCACCGACAATGGAGTGGGACACCGCAGCAGGACACGCAATCGTCAAGGCCGCCGGCAAAGAGGTATATCAACGCGACGAGAAAACACCGCTTACATATAATAAAGAGAACCTGCTAAATCCATGGTTCATTGTTAAATAAGATATGAGCAACGAGAATAATATATATCCGATATTTGATCAAACCCTTCAACGCTCAGACCGTGAAAAGTTGTTGAAACAGAGGGGCAAGATGATCTGGTTTACAGGTCTTTCAGGCTCAGGCAAGAGCACATTGGCAATTGCTTTGGAGCGTGAACTTTACGAGCGAGGAGTGTTGTGTCAGATTCTTGACGGTGACAATATCCGTACCGGAATCAATAACAACCTGGGCTTCTCCGAGGCAGACAGAACCGAAAACATTCGCCGTATTGCCGAGGTATCAAAACTCTTTGTAAACTGCGGAGTTGTTACCATTGCTGCATTCATCAGCCCAACAACCGCCATTCGCAACTTGGCAAAGCAGATTATAGGCGAGGAGGACTTTATGGAGATCTACGTAAGCACACCTATCGAGGAGTGCGAGCGTCGCGATGTTAAGGGGTTGTATGCAAAGGCTCGCAAAGGCGAGATTGCAAACTTCACAGGAATCTCTTCACCATTCGAGGCCCCCGAGAATCCGGCATTAAGCCTGGACACATCGGTACTGCCAATTGAAGAGTCGGTTAAACAACTATTGGATACCATATTACCACAGATAGAAAATAAGTAATAAAATATAACAACAGAGATGGAAGAGAAGTACGATTTGAGCCACTTAAAGGCTCTTGAGGCTGAATCAATTCATATCATACGTGAGGTGGCTGCAGAGTTCGAGAACCCTGTTATGCTATACTCTATCGGAAAGGATTCATCGGTTATGGTACGCCTTGCAGAGAAGGCATTTTACCCAGGAAAGGTTCCTTTCCCACTTATGCATATTGACTCACGCTGGAAATTCAAAGAGATGATTGAGTTCCGCGACAAATATGCCAAAGAGCACAATTGGGATTTGATTGTTGAGAGTAACGAAAAGGCATTTGAGGAGGGAGTAGGTCCATTTACACATGGAAGTAAGGTACACACCGACCTGATGAAGACTCAGGCACTGCTTGCAGCATTGGACAAATACAAATTCGATGCAGCATTCGGAGGTGCACGCCGTGACGAGGAGAAATCAAGAGCTAAAGAGCGTATCTTCTCATTCCGCGACCAATTCCACCAGTGGGACCCAAAGAATCAGCGTCCTGAGTTGTGGGATATTTACAACGCAAAGGTTCACAAAGGAGAATCAATCCGTGTATTCCCACTTTCAAACTGGACCGAGCTTGACATTTGGCAATATATCAGAATGGAGAATATTCCAATCGTCCCATTATACTACGCAAAGGAGCGCCCGGTTATCAACATGGATGGCAACCTGATCATGGCCGATGATGAGCGTCTTCCTGAGCAGTATCGTGACCAGATTGAGATGAAGATGGTTCGTTTCCGTACACTTGGCTGCTGGCCATTGACAGGTGCAGTTGAGTCAAGTGCTGCAACTATCGAGGAGATTGTCGAGGAGATGATGACAACCACCAAGAGCGAGCGCACAACCCGTGTAATCGACTTCGACCAAGAGGCAAGTATGGAGCAGAAGAAACGCGAGGGATATTTCTAATTTTTGAAGCTGTATAGAGATGGAAAACAAGATAGATATTAAGGCGTTTTTGGATCAGGACGAAAAGAAAGACCTATTGCGCCTATTGACAGCAGGTTCGGTAGATGATGGAAAATCAACCCTTATCGGACGTTTGCTATTTGACAGTAAAAAACTATACGAAGATCAGCTTGACGCACTTGAGCGCGACAGTAAGCGCGTAGGAAATGCAGGAGCCGGTCAGATTGACTATGCCCTTCTTCTTGACGGACTAAAGGCCGAGCGCGAGGAGGGAATCACTATTGATGTAGCATATCGCTACTTCTCAACCAACAAACGTAAATTCATCATTGCAGACACTCCGGGACACGAGCAATATACAAGAAACATGATTACTGGAGGTTCAACAGCGAACCTTGCCATCATCCTTGTTGATGCCAGAACAGGAGTTATTACACAAACACGTCGCCACACATTCCTTGTATCACTGCTTGGAATCAAGCACGTAGTACTTGCAGTAAACAAGATGGACTTGGTTGATTACGATCAGAAGGTGTTCGACTCAATTGTCGCTGAGTACAAGAAATTTGCAGAGCCATTGGGAATTCCTGACATTACCTGCTTCCCTATCTCTGCACTTAACGGAGATAACGTCGTAGAGACATCGAACAACACCCCATGGTACAAAGGAATCAGCTTGTTGGAGCACCTTGAGACCATTCAGGTATCAAGCGACCACAACTTCAACGACTTCCGTTTCCCTGTTCAGTATGTGCTTCGCCCAAACCTGAACTTCCGTGGATTCTCGGGAACAGTTGCAAGCGGAATTATCCGTAAAGGCGACGAGATTGTTGCACTTCCATCGGGTAAGCGTTCAAAAGTAAAATCAATTGTTACCTACGATGGAGAGTTGGAGTATGCATTTCCTCCACAGGCAATAACCATCACCCTTGAGGATGAGATTGACATTTCACGAGGCGAGATGCTTGTCAAGGCCGACAATATGCCACTTATAGGCAGAAGCTTCTCTGCCATGCTTGTTTGGATGGACGAGGCCCCAATGGATATAGACAAGAAGTACTTTATCAAGCAGACCAGCAATATTTCACGTATCAAATTGGAAGAGATTGAGTACAAGGTGGATGTAAACACCATGGAAAAATCAAAGATCGACCACTTTGAGTTGAACGAGATTGGCAAGATTGACATTACAAGTAGCAAACCTCTATTCTTCGACCCATATCAGAAGAACAAACACACCGGAGCCTTCATCCTTATCGATCCCGTAACACACAATACAAGTGCAGTGGGAATGATACTGGAGCGCAGAGACGAGAGTGGTACCGTTGAGGAGACTCCTACATTCAGCTTAAGCAAGTTGGGTATCGGCGCAGAGCATCGCTTGGCAATCGAGACCCTTCAAAAGGCAATGAGCAAACAGGGAATCGAAATTAAGATTGAGGATTAAAATTAGAATACGAATCATAATACTTATATCTATATCTTCACTCTCAAGACGCAATGCCATGAGAGTGAACATATAGACTAAGATACTATATAATAACAAATATAAAAGAGATTAGTTAATAAAACATGAGATACATAACCACCATAATATGTATATTTTATTTATCATTCGGATGCTCTAATGACAAATATTTTGACATAGACAATATATGTCTCAATTCAATAGAAAAAAATGATATAATACTACACACAAATAATCAAACTAAAAACATATACTTCCATAGTCATACACAGGCATTTATTAAGGAGACAGCAGATCCATACTCCATTACAAATATCAGAAGAGCGTATAATGAATTAAAAAAAAGTGGAATATGTAAAATTAACACTGAAATTAATCCAACACATTACGTATTAAAATTATATCCACGAAACATGCAAGAATTGTCTGAAATTGAAAATATAAACGAAATAAATATATCTTACATTCCATACAACTTCTCATACTTATCAATAGAACAAGAAGAACTACTTGACAAGGATATAATATATGATACAATAAAAGATGATAGTAAATACCATATTATTTATGAATTCTACGATGACAAGTCTAACAATAGATTTTTTAAACGGATATCTATGCCCGTTATTTATGCAACATGG
Organism: Bacteroidales bacterium; assembly: GCA_015061245.1. Classification (GTDB taxonomy): domain Bacteria; phylum Bacteroidota; class Bacteroidia; order Bacteroidales; family Marinifilaceae; genus RGIG9079. Next base: position 76,557 of record SUWY01000006.1, on the reverse strand, counting down.
CCGATAGACAAAGAATTACCAACTAACTATGAATACGAAGTTAATTATGAAATATTTAATCCATATTACAAAAACAAAGCACAATCAAAATATATCAATAATTTTACACGTGATGATATAAAAAAAATTGAGAACAAAGCTATACAACTAACACTCAAAGATAATAACATTGAACGTACAGCAAATAATTTACCTGAAATTTCTGGAGAAATTTTTTATAAAGACTACACATTAAATCGAACACCACCATTACACAACTTAAAGGTTAAATTTCAGTTAGGCAGTGTTTCATGGGAGATTTACACATCAAGTAATGGTTCTTTTATCATTAGAGACAGTATTCCTAAAGAGGCCACATTCAATATGATATTTTTTCATCCTAAATGGAAAATAACAAAAGAAGAAAGTGCAACACCAATAACTTATAACAATGGAACAATTGAAGAATTGTGGGGAAATACCACCCATCATCGTGTTGCATACAAATTATCATCTCGGCCTGTATTTGAATGTCACTGCGCCGTAAATCATTTCTATTATTCAAATCATGGTATTACTAAACCCACATCAAGTAATGGCATTAGAATTGAAGCATCAAAAATAACAGAAAGTGATACTAATGGATATTTCTTACCTTCCCAAACAAATATGCACATTCGAATAATCAACAAACATCGAGACAACACCGCACGCGTAATTGCAACCACATTGCACGAAATTGGCCATTATGCAATGTATATGTTATACAACGACAGAAATGCCTTCATAAATGGCTCTCGCCTCATTAAGGAAAGTTGGGCCTCATATTGTGGGTGGTATTTGTGCCGTGAATATTATAAGAAATACAATTATACGGAGGAAGATTCTTTATATAGCTTCACTAAACATGAAAAACAATCATGGGAAAAAACAGGTGACTCTACGCAATGTTACTCTCCACTATTTATCGACCTACAGGACACTTATAATCAAGTATATTGTATTGGTAAAAACAATGATGTTATTGAAAATATAACACCTGCAGAAATAACAAACATAGCTCAAACATACAAAACATGGACAACGTTAAAAAGTGGTCTTTACACTCACTTGTCTACAAAATACACCATTGAAGAAATCAATTCATACATTGAACCATATGATTATTGGTATAACACAAATAATGTCAAATTAGGTAAATAATAACATAATGAAAAGTTTTTTTCTTCTTACAATTTTATCTATCTTTATCTCCTGTACTAATGAAAAAGAAATTTGTACAATAGAAGATAATACAACTATTGCCCAATCTATTGAGATGAATTCATATCAAATTAATGAAGCAATTGTTGCATTAAAAGATAGTATATACAATATTTCTAATTACGACATCTACAATATGAATATAATTGATATTGATAAATTCTCAGACAACTCAATTTCTTTAGATTTGTATCTTATTTGTGATACAAATCATATTATAATAACAATTGAAGATATAATCATTAGCGGTAAAGCATACAATGTTGAAATTAAAAATGTAGAAAAATTTGGAATCATTAATATTAATACAAATAGCTATAATACTCCTATAGAGATAAATGGAAGCATTAGTAAAAAGAAATCTTATAGCAGATTAAGTGTTGACAATCCTGAATATAATATTGATATTAAATTTAATACAGAGATAAACAAAATTCCTCTTGAAATAGGAATATACAAGGTTTCTGCAAGTTAAGTAAAAATTAAGATATGGGATTATTAAAATTTAGCGATCTTCCTGTTAACCCATTGGTTGGTGCACGCTGGAAGACATTTAAAAAGATTGTCGAGGGACGCAAGGTTGAGAAAGGTTGGAAGGGCAAATACTACCTTACTAAAGGTATATGTGCAATTCTAAGTACCTTGTGCTACTTCGAGGATAAAAAATATAAGAAACTGCTCCAGGATAAAGAGGTAAATATGGAGCCTGTATTTATTCTTGGCCACTGGAGAAGCGGTACTACATTTGTACACAATGTAATGTCAATGGACAAGCACTTTGGTTACACAACAACATACCAGACAGTATTTCCAAACCTAATGCTGTTCGGACAGGGGATGTTCAAGCCAACCATGTCATGGTTGATGCCGGACAAACGCCCTACCGACAACATGGAACTTGGTGTAGATTTACCACAAGAGGAGGAGTTTGCATTGTCAAACGACACACCATACAACTACTACAACTTCTGGTACTTCCCACAGGACATGATGGAGTATTGTGACAAATACCTGACATTTAAAACAGCAACAGCCGAAGAGTTACAGGGCTTTAAAGAGAGTATGCACAGAATTGTCAAGACCTCGCTTCACAATACAAACGGAACACAGTTTCTATCAAAGAACCCTCCACACACTGCACGTGTAAAGGAGTTGTTGGAGATGTACCCAAATGCAAAGTTCATCTATTTGATTCGTAATCCATATACAGTATTTGAATCTACAAGAAGTTTCTTCCACAACACCATTCAGCCATTGAAGCTGCAGAACTTTACCATAGAGCAGATGGAGGAGAATATCCTGAAGGTATATAATGAGGTATATGACAAGTACGAGGCAGACAAGCACCTTATTCCGGAAGGCAACCTTATTGAGGTTAAGTTTGAGGATTATGAAAAGGATGCATACGGCATGACCGAGAAGATTTACAAAACCCTGAACCTTCCGGGATGGGACGAGGCTAAAGAGACTATCAAGGCCTATACCGACGGTAAGAAAGGATATAAAAAGAACAAATATGCATACAAGCCTCGCACCATTGAACTGGTGGAAAAACACTGGAGCAAAGCATTGAAACAGTGGGGCTACGAAATAGAGAAATAACCATTAAAGAGCTGAGATTCACATAATTTCAGCTCTTTTTCTTTGCATTGCAACCTATGATATAAATTATCGTAAAATAAGTATAAAAACCTATTTTTATGGGGAGCATTTACACTACATTTGCAACGTTAAAATTTGAAACAGCTTCTAATAAACATTAATATTCAATATGAAAACAAAAGGATTAATTATCGCATTGTTTGCGATGCTTGTAACAAGCACAACATTCGCACAAACAACACAAACCGGAGTTCTTGAAGAGAGAATTGCCAAGTTGGAAGAGTCAAACTCTAAATGGAGCAAAATTGTAGAGAAATTGCCAACCATTTCAGGTTACACATTTATTAGATATCAGTACAACGACGCAGCTTCTCAGACAAACACATTCGATATCAGACGTGCTCGTTTGTCTTTGAGCGGAAAGCCTGCTAAGTGGTTCGAGTACAAGATTCAGTTGGAATTTGCAAACTCTCCAAAGATTATGGATGCTTACGCAAAATTCAAGATTGACCCAATGTTCAATGTTCAGGTTGGACAGATGAAGATTCCATTCTCTATCGAGAACCCTCTTTCACCAACCTCATTGGAGTTTATCGATAATGCTAAATTCATTGGCGCATACCTTCCAACCGGAGGTCGTGACATAGGATTGCAGGTAAGCGGAGGATTCTTCCCACAAGAGAAGAGCGGAAAGGACCTTATTGAATATACCGTTGCAGTTATGAATGGTAACGAGATTAACAAAAAGGATGATAACACTGCTAAAGATTTCTCAGGAAACTTGAAGTTCAACATCTGCAAAAACCTTATGTTACAGTACTCATTGTACGAGGGTAAAATGGGAGAGATTCACCACGATGCCAACAACCACAAAAGCATGCACGGAGCCGGAGCTTGGTACAATGGTGACAAGTTCAACGTTCGTTCAGAGTACTACCATGTAGATTTCCAGGGAATCAAGGGACAATCATGCTATGCTCAGGTTGCATACAACATTAAGAGCAAGGTTTACCCTGCATTCCGTTTCGACTACATTGACCACGATTTGGATTTGCACAACAACTCAGAGTTCGACTACTCTGTAGGTATCAACTACGTGCCTGCTAAGTTTGTTGGCCTTCAGGTTAACTACACTTGCAAAACATACGGTGATCCAACCAAACACACCGTAAACAACATTGCAGCACAGTGCTTCTTTAAGTTCTAATAAAGCACAATACACATAAAATGGGGGCAACTTCAAAGTCGCCCCCATTTTTATCTCTTCGCTTCGACCCAGGAATCTTTAAGGCCAAGAAAGTATAGTATTCCATCCAAACCTACTGTTGACAATGCCTGACTGGCATTTGCACGAACTTTGGGTTTTGCATGAAAAGCAATACCAAGCCCCGCAATATTAAGCATTGGCAAATCATTCGCGCCATCGCCCACTGCAACAGACTGCTGTATATCGATATTCTCAAATTGACATAACAGACGCAACAACTCCGCTTTGCGTGGTCCATCCACTACCTGTCCAACATAGCGGCCGGTAAGTTTGCCATCCTCAACTTCAAGTTCATTGGCATACACATAATCAAAACCAAAACGTCTTTTAAGATAGTTCCCAAAATAGGTAAATCCTCCTGAAAGAATTGCAGTCTTGTAACCTACGCGCTTAAGAATTGTCATCATTCTATCAACACCTTCGGTTATAGGAAGATTCTCGGCAATCTCCTCCATCACACTAACATCCAACCCTTTAAGCAGAGCTACACGTTCCGTAAAACTCTCACGGAAATCAATCTCCCCACGCATTGCACGCTCTGTAATCTGCTTAACCTCATCGCCTACACCTGCACGCTCGGCAAGTTCATCAATAACTTCGGTTGTTATGAGGGTTGAATCCATATCAAAACAGATTAAACGACGTGAGCGGCGGAAAATTCCATCTCTCTGGAATGAAATATCTATCTCGGAACTATTGGCAATCTTCATCAACTCATTCTGAAAACGAGCCTTGTCTGATAAATTTCCACGCACCGAGAACTCAATACTGGTCTTTGGTGCTCGTTCATCCTCGTCCAATGGCATACGACCTGTCAAACGATTCATGGCATCGATGTTAAGATCCTCGTCCGATATCAGCTTGGTTACACGTGATATATGCTCGGCAGTTATGCGACGTCCAACCAAAGTGACAATATAGCGATGTTTGCCTTGTCCTGTTACCCAGTGACGATATTGCTCCTCTGTAACAGGCTCAAAGCGTATGGTTATATTCATCTCCGATGCTTTGAAAAGCAACTCCTTCATTATCTGTCCCGAACGCTCAGGAGTAGTCATAAAAAGTATGCCCAAAGTCAACGATTGATGTATATTGGACTGTCCTATATCAAGAATAAAAGCATCATGACGAGCAAGAATTCCTGTAAGCGAGGATGTTAATCCCGGTTTATCCTCGCCCGAGATATTAATCTGAATAATTTCAATCTTATCACCTTTCATAACTATGTACTCTTTATCAAATTTGTTACGGTACAAACGGTAACAAGGGTTCCGGTTGTGTCGCGAAGTTCAACTTTGATAACCTGGGTTGAGTGTCCTTTATGCACAAACTCTGCCCTACCGGTAATCAAATTACCTTTTGCCTGGTGAATGTGGTTAGCGGTTATCGACACTCCAAACAGGTCTCCACTCTTCTCCACAGGAAGGCTCATAATTCCCAACCACCCTGCCAAAGTCTCGGCAAAAGCCACATTGGCACCTCCATGCATTGCTCCATCATGGCGGCAGGTTCTATGATCCAGTGGCATTGTTCCCTCGGCCCAGCCCTCGCCAAAATCGGTGAAAACAATTCCGTTATTCTCTAAGTAACAATCTTTTGAGAATGTATTATACCACTGCAAAAGCTCCTTTTTCTTCTCCTCGTTCATAAAAAACTTCATTAATCTTATTCCGAATGCTAAGGTAAGAATGTTTTTGCTTTCTTTCTTGCGAATTGCCGAATTTTTGAATAACTTGCGACTAAAATATACAACTACAATAGATAATATGGAATTTAAGTACGCACCAATGTTTCAGCTTGGAGAAGACAAGACTGAATACTACAAGATTCCTGGCTCAGAGCAATATGTGAGCACAGGCGAGTTTGAGGGACATGAGATTCTTAAAATTGCTAAAGAGGGTCTTACTGTAATGGCAAACACCGCATTCCGCGATGTATCATTTATGCTTCGTCCGGAGCACAATGAGATGGTTGCTAAGATTCTTAACGATCCGGAGGCATCAGAGAATGACAAGTATGTTGCTCTTACATTCCTTCGCAATGCAGAGGTTGCTTGCAAGGGAAAACTTCCTTTCTGTCAGGATACAGGTACTGCTATCATCCACGGAGAGAAGGGACAACAGGTTTGGACAGGATATTGCGACGAGGAGGCTCTTTCACTTGGAGTCTATAAAACATATACCGAGGAGAACCTTCGTTACTCACAGAACGCTCCTCTAACTATGTACGATGAGGTTAACACAAAGTGTAACCTTCCCGCACAAATTGATATCGAGGCTACTCATGGCGCTGAGTACCACTTCCTTTGTGTAACCAAGGGTGGAGGTTCTGCCAACAAGACATATCTATACCAGGAGACCAAGGCTATTCTTAATCCACAGACCCTTGTTCCATTCTTGGTTGCAAAGATGAAGACTCTTGGAACAGCTGCTTGTCCTCCATACCACATTGCATTTGTTATTGGTGGAACATCGGCAGAGAAGAACCTACTAACAGTAAAATTGGCCTCAACAAAGTTCTATGATGAGCTTCCAACAACAGGCGACGAGACCGGCCGTGCATTCCGCGATATCGAGCTTGAGAAGTTGGTTCTTGAGGAGGCTCACAAGATTGGTCTTGGAGCTCAGTTCGGAGGTAAGTATTTCGCTCACGATGTACGCATCATTCGTCTTCCTCGCCACGGAGCAAGCTGCCCTGTAGGACTTGGAGTTAGCTGCTCTGCAGATAGAAACATCAAGGCTAAGATCAATAAAGATGGTATCTGGATTGAGAAACTTGATGACAATCCGGCACGTTTGATTCCTGAGGAGTTGCGTCAGGCAGGCGAGGGCGAGGCTGTTAAGATTAACTTGAACCAGCCAATGGCCGATATTCTTAAGGAGCTTACAAAATACCCTGTTTCTACACGTCTAAGCCTTAACGGTACAATTATCGTAGGTCGCGATATTGCACACGCAAAGATTAAAGAGCGTCTTGACAGAGGCGAGGAGATGCCACAATATCTAAAGGATCATCCAATCTACTATGCAGGCCCCGCTAAGACTCCTGCAGGTATGCCATGTGGATCTATGGGACCAACCACCGCAGGACGTATGGACTCGTATGTTGACCTGTTCCAGAGCCACGGAGGTAGCATGATTATGCTTGCTAAGGGTAACAGAAGCCAACAGGTAACCGATGCTTGCCAGAAATATGGCGGATTCTATCTTGGTTCAATTGGAGGTCCGGCAGCAATCCTTGCTCAAAACAACATTAAGAGCATTGAGTGCGTGGAGTATCCTGAGTTAGGAATGGAGGCAATCTGGAAGATTGAGGTTGAGAACTTCCCAGCATTCATCCTGGTTGATGACAAGGGTAATGATTTCTTCAAGAAACTTGGATTGTAAATAATACCTAATGAGCCGGATGAAAATCTGGCTCATTTATTGTTACCGATTAACAACTAAATTCAATCGAACACGTAAAAATCAATGACTATTAGATATGGAGATAAAAATAACCGATTCAATCAAATACATTGGTGTCGATGATACAGATATTGACCTGTTTGAGAGTCAATATATTGTACCAAACGGCATATCATACAACTCATACCTCATTGAGGATGAGAAGATTGCCATAATGGACACGGCAGATGGCAGGAAGTGCGATGAGTGGTTAAACAACATTAAAGAGGCGTTAGGAGAAAGAACTCCCGACTATCTTGTTGTTCACCACATGGAACCCGACCATGCCGGCTGTATCACACACATTTTGGAGTTGTATCCAGACATCAAGATTGTGGCATCGGCAAAGGCAATTCAGATGCTACCCCTATTCTTTGAGCATGTAGATTTTACAGACAAAACCATTGCAGTAAAGGAGGGCGACACTCTTTCACTCGGAAAGCACACACTGCAGTTCTACATGGCACCTATGGTTCACTGGCCGGAGGTGATGGTTTCGTATGAGCAGAGCGAAAAGGTACTCTTCTCTGCCGATGGATTCGGTAAATTCGGAGCCCTCGCCCATGAAGAGGAGTGGGCTTGTGAGGCAAGAAGATACTATTTCAACATTTGCGGAAAGTATGGAGCACAGGTTCAGGCTCTTTTGAAAAAGGCAGCACAACTTGACATTGAGTGCATCTGTCCTTTACATGGACCTATCTTGAAAGAGAATCTTGGCTACTACATTGGTCTGTATGACATATGGAGCAAATATGAGGTTGAAACCGACGGAGTTTTTGTTGCATACGCATCCATCCACGGAGGAACCGCAGCTGTTGCAAAGAAGGTTGCAGAGTTTTTGGAGGAGCTTGGAGCTCCAAAGGTATCAATTGCAGACTTGAGTCGCAATGATATGGCCGAGGCAGTCGAGGATGCCTTCCGTATGGGCAGAATGGTTGTTGCAGCAGCAAGCTATGATGGCCACGTATTCCCTCCTATGCACGACTTCCTGCACCATTTGCAAATGAAGGGATATAGAAACCGCAGAGTTGCAGTAATTGAAAATGGTTCATGGGCACCATGCGCAGGAAAGGTTATGACATCAATGTTGGAGCAGATGAAGGATATTGAGATTGTACAACCAATCGTTACCATCAGAGCTCGTATGAAACAAGCTGATATTCCTGCTCTTCAAGAGCTTGCACAGAATTTAATGAAAAATTAATAATTCGTTAGGGGGATAAATTCAGGGGTGGTTCTTGTGAATCACCCCTTCGATTTTTCAATGGCTTATATCTAATGATTCCATCAGAGATACTATATGACTAAGGCATAAACAAAATACATAAGTTTATGTAACATGTTGTGATTTTTTTATGTTTTAACTAAGTTTAATGTAAGTTCGGATTTAATTAATTATTTAAATATTCTTAATCTAAAAAAAATCCAAACATTCGTTTTATTTATTTTGTTCTTAGCTCCTCTTTCACTATATTTGTCATTCGTAGGGCTTAAAAAACATTAACAAAAAAGTGTTAATAATCAGAGATAATAAAAACAAATAATAAATATACATAACCATATGACAAACAGAAAAGAGATAAATGCCGAGAAGTTAAAGGCGCTTCAAATGACTCTTAACAAAATTGAGAAGGATTTTGGTAAGGGAAGCATTATGAAACTTGGTGACAATCAAGTTGAGAATATACCGGTAATCTCATCAGGATCTATTGCTTTGAACAAGGCTTTAGGTGTGGGTGGTTACCCTCGTGGAAGAGTTATTGAGATTTATGGTCCTGAGTCTTCAGGAAAAACCACATTGGCAATCCACGCCATTGCCGAGGCTCAAAAACAAGGTGGTATTGCAGCAATTATCGATGCTGAGCACGCATTTGACCGTAGCTATGCAGAGAAACTTGGAGTTGATGTTGAGAATCTTTTCATTGCTCAACCGGACAATGGAGAGCAGGCTCTTGAGATTGCAGATCAGTTGATTCGTTCATCAGCTATTGATATTATCGTTATTGACTCGGTTGCAGCATTGACTCCAAAGGCTGAGATTGAGGGAGATATGGGTGGCAGCGTTATGGGTTTGCAGGCAAGACTTATGTCTCAGGCTTTGAGAAAGCTTACCGGAACAATCAGCAAGACAAACACCTGCTGTATCTTTATCAACCAGCTTCGCGAGAAGATTGGAGTTATGTTCGGTAATCCGGAGACAACTACCGGAGGTAATGCTCTTAAATTCTACGCTTCAGTTCGTTTGGATATCAGAAAGGTTGGTCCAATTAAGGATGGCGAGGATATTCTTGGTAACCATACCCGCGTTAAAGTTGTCAAAAACAAGGTTGCACCTCCATTCAAAAAGGCAGAGTTCGACATTATGTATGGCGAGGGAATCTCTATTTCAGGCGAGATTGTAGATATGGGAGTAGAGGCCGGAATCATTAAGAAGAGCGGCAGCTGGTTCTCATACGGCGATAGTAAACTTGGTCAGGGACGTGAGTCTGTAAAGCAGTTGATTATGGACAACCCTGAGCTTGCAGAGGAGTTGAAGACAAAGATTGAAGCTGCTCTTAACGGAATTGAACTTCCAACCGATTTAACACCGGAAAACGAGGATTAACTATGAAAAGATTTGCATTAATTACAATTATAGCAATGGCACTGACTGCATGTGAGGGAAATAGTTACAATGTAGCAAACGACGGAACAGGCTACCCTATTCCAAATATCACATTGGAGTCTGATGTAATGACTCCCGAAGTGCTATGGACCTTTGGACGTATGGGAAGCATTGCAATCTCGCCCGATGGTAAATATGCAGTATATCCTGTAACATACTTCGATAAGGCTGAGGATTGCTCGTACAGCGACCTATACATTGTTCCAACCGATGGTTCTACCGAGGCAAAGAGATTAACAAACTCATCAGCTCGTAAATCTGAACCTGCGTGGACTCCTGACGGAGAGTACATTACCTATATGAGCGGAGGACAGTTGTGGATTATCAAACCCGATGGAACCTCGCCTAAAAAAATATCAGACATTGCAGGTGGTATTGAGGGCTACAAAATCTCGCCCGACGGAACAAAACTTCTTTACATCCAACAAGTTAAGTTGGAGCAGGATGTTCACGACATGCACCCCGATTTGCCAAAAGCAACAGGTATGCTGTTTGAGGATCAGGTGTATCGCCACTGGGATAGCTGGATTACAACCTACACCCACCCATTCGTAACTGCCTTCAACGTGAACGTAGAGACAAAAGCCGGAAAGGATATTATGGAGGGCGAGCATTGGGAGTCTCCTGTTCGTCCACACGGAGGTATGGAGCAGTTGACCTGGACAAATGACAGCAAGGGTATTGCATACGTAAGCCGCAAAAAGACCGGCATTGACTATATGGAGTCAACAAACTCTGACATCTATCTATATGATATTGAGAGTGGCCAAACCAAAAATCTTACCGAGGGTATGATGGGTTACGATATGAACCCACAATTCTCACCTGACGGTCAATTTATGGCATGGCAAAGCATGGAGCGTGATGGCTACGAGGCTGACAAAAACCGCCTTATGGTTATGAATATGGCCAACGGAGAGAAGCGCGACTATACAATTGATTTGGATCAGAATGCAGATAACTTTGCTTGGGCTATTGACGGTAAATCTATTTGGTTTGTATCGGACAGACACGCTACCGACCAGATTTACAACGTGAATATGGCAAGTGGAAAGATTGAGAAGATTACCGATGGAGTTCACAACTACCAGCAGGTTATTCCTACTGCAAATGGTACTCTATTGGCTACTCGTCAATCAATGAGCAAACCAAGCGAGTTGTACAATGTCAATATTAATGATGGTTCAGCAAAAGAGATCAGCTATATCAACAAACACCTATTGGATCAGTTGACAATGGGTAAAGTTGAGAGTCATTGGGTTAAGACTGTTGACAACAAAGAGATGTTGGTATGGTTTATCTATCCTCCACACTTCGACCCATCAAAGAAGTATCCTACAATTCTTTATTGCGAGGGTGGACCACAAAGCACCGTAAGCCAGTTCTGGAGTTTCCGTTGGAATATGCAGATGATGGCTGCCGGCGACTACATTATTGTTGCACCAAACCGTCGCGGATTACCTGGATTCGGTCAGGAGTGGCTTGAGCAGATCAGTGGCGATTATAGCGGATTGAACATCAAGGATTATTTGGCAGCCATTGACTATGCAGCAACAAAGCCATTCGTTGATAAGGACAATTTGGGTTGCGTAGGAGCCTCATACGGAGGTTACTCTGTATATTTCCTTGCAGGATGCCACGAAAATCGCTTCAAAGCCTTTATTGCACACTGCGGACTATTCAACTTGGAGATGAGTTACTACACAACCGAGGAGATGTGGTTTGCAAACTGGGATATGGGTGGTGCTCCATGGGAGAAGAACAACAAGATTGCACAACGCACATTTGCCAACTCTCCAAGCAAATTTGTAGGTAACTGGGATACACCTATTTTGGTTATCCACGGTCAACAGGATTTCCGTGTCGATGTTGCACACGGTATCTCTGCGTTCAACACTGCACGTATGAGAAAGATTCCCGCACAGTTCCTATACATGCCGGACGAGAACCACTGGGTATTGAAGTGCCAAAACGGAATTCTATGGCAACGTACATTCCGCAACTGGCTTGACAGATGGTTGAAACAAAACTAAAATCAGAAATAACAACTAACACAAACAGATCATGAGTTCAAAAAAATTCCCAACAACATTCTGGGTTGCGAACCTTATCGAGCTTGTTGAAAGATGGGCTTGGTATGGCTTCTTCCTATTGTTACCAAACTACTTGACAGGTTCTGCCGAGCAGGGCTGTTTGGAATTTACACAAGCACAAAAGGGTACCCTTATGGGAGTAGGTACAGGTATCTTGTACTTCTTGCCTATCCTTACCGGAGCATTGGCTGACCGCTGGGGCTATAAAAAGGTATTCTTTACCGCATTCGTAGTGTATGTATCGGCATTCTTAATCATGCCAATGTGTACCACATATCCAAGTTTCTTTGCAGCTTACTTGCTATTGGCTTTGGGTGCAGCTCTATTCAAACCAATTCCATCGGCAACTATTGCAAAGACCACCAACGATAGCAATGCATCTATCGGATTCGGTATCTTCTATATGATGGTAAATATCGGAGCATTCTTTGGTCCATTGGTAAGTCTTCTATTCAAGAAGGGCGACCCAACCATGATTTTCTACGTATCTGCAGGAATCATTGCTCTTAACTTCCTATTGTTGTTCTTCTACAAAGAGCCTGCAAAGAGCGAGGAGGAGCTAAAAGAGAAGAAGAGTATTGCAGACATCTTCAAGAACATGGTATATATCTTCCAGGATTTGAAGTTTGTTGTATTCTTGGTAATCATTGCCGGTTTCTGGACAATGTATAACCAATTGTTCTTCACACTACCTGTATTCATTGATCAATGGGTCGATACATCGGCTATGTATAACTTCTTCGAGAAGTTTATTCCATTCTTCGCAGAGAACTACAGCAAGGCTCCCGGAGTTATGGATGCAGAGTTCGTATGTAACTTAGATGCACTATACATTATTGCATTCCAATTGATTGTATCAAGCTTGGTAATGAAGATGAAACCTCTTAGCTCAATGGTAAGCGGATTCTTGGTTTGTACAATCGGTATGGCAATGACAATGTTCTTCCAGAATGTTGTATTTACTATGGTTGCAATTTGGGTATTCGGTATTGGAGAGATGGCCGGATCACCAAAGATTACAGAGTATATCGGACGTATTGCTCCTGCAGATAAAAAGGCTCTTTACATGGGTTACTCATTCATCCCCGTATTCCTTGGAAACATCTTGGCAGGAATCATTTCAGGTCCTGTATTCCAGAACATTGCAGATAAAGTAACTATTGTACAGCGCTATGCAGCAGAGAAGGGTTTGCAAATTCCTGATGGTCTTAACCAGTCAGAGTATTTCACCGAGGTTGCTGCTCAATCAGGCCTGACACCAAATCAACTGACACAATATTTGTGGGACACATATCACCCGTCAAACATGTGGATGGTTATTATGGCAATCGGTTTGGCAGCTACAGTAGCTCTATTCATCTACAACATCTACCTAACTAAAACCGAAAAGAAGGGGTAATCAATTAGGAGTTAGGAATTAGGAATTAGGAATTAGAAATTAGGAATTAGGAATTAAAAATAGGATTGAATTTGCCTGCAAATTCAATCCTATTTTTTTCACCTTTCCCCTCTCTACTCTCCCCTTTCACCTTTCACCTAAATTCACCTCTCCAACACCATCATCAACGCGGCATTCGTAGCTTTACTTATATTGCGCTCGCGGTTGGTCGAGAAATGAAAACATTTGGTTATACACTCTTCGGGCGAGGCCACTGCTATCCAAACCGTACCTACAGGATTAACCTCATCACCTCCGGTTGGACCCGCCACCCCCGTTGTCGCAACTCCATAATAACTGCCGGTAACGCGGCGAACACCCTCGGCCATTGCTCGGGCGACCTCGCCACTAACAACACCACACTGCTCTATCAACTCCGCAGGGACTCCAAGAATTGAGCTTTTTAATTCGGTAGCGTAACTCACAACACCACCTACAAACCACTCCGATGCACCGGGAAGCAGTGTCAACTCATGAGCAATATTTCCGCCGGTACAACTCTCGGCACATGATATTGTTCTGCCACTGCTCTTCATCTTCTCGGCCACCTCAATTGGCAGGCTCTTATCTGCTCCATGCTGGATTTTCAAACCATCCAAAGCAGACTCCAACTTGTGAGCATACTCATCCAAGAACTCTACCGCATGGCCATGAGCTGTTAAACGCAACTTTATTACACCATACTCAGGCAGATATGCCAACCCTATTCCATCGGGCAGAGAATCCTCAAATCCCTCCAAACGGATTGCCAAATCGCTCTCGGTAATTCCATATACTTTGTAAATCGTGAAATCGAGTTTCAAATGTGGATAGTGTTCTACAATGACGGGCATTACTCGATTATCCATCAAGAAAACCATCTCCATTGGAACACCGGGCAACGAGAAGAGCAACTTGCCACCTCGCTCAAAACACATTCCGCAAGCTGTTCCAACATCGTTTTTGAGTAATCGACAATTCTCAGGTTGCACAGCCTGTCCCTCATTCAACTTATTCATTTGCAATGATTTCTTTGCAAGAATTTCAAGCAGCCACTCATACGCCTCAGGAGAATGCACTAAATGAGTACCGAAATAGTCTGCCAAAACCTGCTTTGTTTTATCATCACGTGTAGGTCCCAATCCTCCGGTAAATATTACCACATCGGCACGACTCATTGAACGTTCAACAGCCTCCTTTATGGCCGAGGCCTCGTCCTTAACCGACATCATCTCTACAACCTCGAAACCTGAATCCGTCAACTTCGATGCTATAAACTTTGAATTGGTATCCAAAATTTGTCCCATCAGAATCTCATCGCCTATTGTGACTATTATTGCATCCATAATCCTAATCATTAAAATAACTCCTCACAATTTGAAGTCTCATGCAAAATTAAGGAAAAAATTATTAAATTAGTCCCACAATTAAAGCAATAGCACACTAACACATAAACACTATAAAACAGCAAAACCATGAGAAAGTCACTTCTTTTAATTGCAACATTCATCTGCTGTTCACTATTTGCAAATGCACAGTGGACAACAGTCGTAAACGACACCATGTACAGTAAAGTACTTAAAGCTGAGCGAGGTTACACCATTGTTCTGCCGGCAAGTTACAAAACCAATCCGAACAAACACTACCCTATCTTATATCTGTTACATGGAATGGGCGACCGCCACTGGGTGTGGAACAATTGGGGAAAATCATCGGAGATTTTGAATCTCTTGGTTCCTAATGGCGAATCAACCGAGATGATTGTTGTTACTCCCGATGCAGGAGGTGGTGATCCACAAATCTACCAAAACGGATATTTTGATATGCCGGGATGGGAGTACGAAAAATTCTTCTTTACCGAGTTTATGCCATACATTGAGAAGGAGTATAGAGTAATTGGCGACAAACAACACCGTGCAATTGCAGGTCTCTCTATGGGAGGCGGAGGCTGCACCAGATACGCACAAAAACACCCTGAACTGTTCTGCGCAGTATATGCAATGAGCGCATTGATGCGCCTTCCTGACGGTCGTCAATTTGATTCAGACCCCGATAATAAGTACTCAAAGGTTATGCGCTCGGTTATCGAGAACGACTGCGTAGCGCACGTACGCGAGGCCGATGATACACGTAAAAAGGAGCTTCGCTCAATAGCATGGTATGTTGATTGTGGCGACGACGACTTTTTGTTTGACTACAACATTGAGTTCTATCAAGCTATGCGCGACGCAAAGATTCCTTGCCAATTGCGTGTTCGCGATGGAGGGCACGTTTGGGAGTATTGGCGCAACTCGCTCTACAATCTCTTCCCATTCATGAGCAGAACCTTCGGAAAATAAATTTCGTTATATTGAATTGCGGACGCACAAGCGTCCGCTTTTTATTACTACTTTTGTAGTGCTTTAAAATAATCCCGAATGGAGAGAGTTGTTTTGCATACATGTTGCGCTCCATGCGCATCGGCAATAATAGAGTATCTGCTCAAAGAGAGTATTGAGCCGATAATCTACTATTGCAACCCCAATATATACCCTATTGAGGAGTATGAGAAGCGCAAAGGCGAAATTACCCGCCATGCAAAACAACTTGGCTTAACCATCATTGACGATGATTACAACCACGAAGAGTGGCAAAATGCAGTCAAAGGTTTGGAGTGTGAACCTGAACGAGGAAAGCGCTGTTTGGAGTGCTTCAAATACCGATTGAACCGCACTGCAGAGTGGGCTGTGCATAACGGTTATAAGACCTTTACAACGACCCTCGCCTCATCACGCTGGAAGTTGCAAAACCAGATTGACGAGGCAGGATTTCAGGCAGAGCAAAACCACCCAGGCTCCCAATATTGGAACAAAAACTGGCGAAAAGGGGGCTTATCAGAGCGTCGCTCACAACTGATAAAAGAGTTAGGTTTCTATAACCAAACCTACTGCGGATGCGAATATAGTATGAGAAAACCATGATTTACCTGATTATTGCCATACTGTTCGGTTCACTCTTTGCAATACTCTTCAAACTATTTGCAAAGCATGGAGTTGATGCACTTCAAGCCATCATCTTCAACTACATTACAGCAATTGCAATCGGCCCTTTAACCAACATTATAAGGGGCGAGGTGGCATTCTCCGCACTATCAACAGTTCCACTGCTCCCCTCAATATTGACAGGTCTATTTATGGTTGGAGGCTTTGTTGCCATGAGTAGTGCAACAAAGAGTCATGGAGTAGCAATTGCAACTATTGCAACAAGGGTATCATTCATCATACCTACAATTTGTGCATACATATTCCTTGGGGAACAACGTTTGGAACCGTTAACCTCTGTTTTAGTAATAGCCTCGCTCATCTTAATCTTCTTCAGCAAAAAAGAGGGAGTGACACTAAAAAAGTGGTATAACCCAATATCTGTATTCCTGTGCTATGGTATAGCAAACTTTCTTTTGAAATATTGTCAATCACAGCTCAGCACAAATGGAGAATTATTGGCACTAACAACAATAACATTCACCTCTGCACTTATAATAGCAACCATCTTCTCACGCCTGCAAAAGAGAAAACTTGCCTTCAAATGGAAAAATCTGTTTGCAGGAATCATTTTAGGAGTAACCAATATTGGATGTACATTCTTTCTGCTAAAATCACTAACTCAATTTTCAACCGCAATACTCTATCCTATCTACAACATTTCAATTGTTGTGATTGGAGTAATTGCCGGTCGCCTGCTATTTAAAGAGCGGCTGACCACCCTCCAGTATATCGGTATCGCCCTTGCCCTCACTGCCATCATCATTGCCCTATAAAAAAAAATCGGCGGCGGTTAACCACACTTTGTGTGCTTCTACTCCTCGCGGCTCAGCATAACTCAAGTAAACTTGGTTTCTGCATTCGCTCCGCAGCGTCGGTTCAGCATAATGCAAACAAGTTTGCCTTCTGCACTCACCTTGCACTTATGTTCGCCATTGCTGCGCAATGACGCAAAATCGGCGGCGGTTAACCACACTTCGTGTGCTTCTACTCCTCGCGGCTCAGCATAACCCAAGTAAACTTGGTTTCTGCATTCGCTCCGCAGCGTCGGTTCAGCATAATGCAAACAAGTTTGCCTTCTGCGTTCGGCTTGCACTTATGTTCGCCATTGCTGCGCAATGACGCAAAATCGGCGGCGCCTCAGCATAATGCAAACAAGTTTGCCTTCTGCGTTCGGCTTGCACTTATGTTCGCCATTGCTGCGCAATGACGCAAAATCGGCTGCGCCTCAGCATAATGCAAACAAGTTTGCCTTCTGCGTTCGGCTTGCACGATTTTTCCTAATTCGCAAACACTCCGTGTTTCCGCAAAATCGGCTGCGGTTCGGCAATGCCCAAATAAATTTGGCATTGCACTCACCTTGCACGATTTTTCCTAATTCCTCATTCCTAATTATTCACTCCTAACTTCTAACTCCTAACTATTCACTCCTAACTATCTGCAACCTTTCACCTTTTCCCTTTCCCCTTTAACCTTATCTCCTCTGTAACCTTTCCTCTTTCACTTCGTTAACATAGAAAAGAATCCTTAAAATTAACGAAATGAATAAAAAAGAGAGACTCACCAACAACAGCGGAGCTATAGTAGGTGATAACAGAAATGTGCAAACTGCAGGCCCTCACGGTCCTATGTTAATGCAAAATGTTTGGTACATGGAGAAACTTGGGCACTTTAATCGTGAAAGAATTCCCGAAAGGGTTGTGCATGCAAAAGGTTCCGGAGCATTCGGTACATTTACAGTTACAAACGACATTACTCACTACACAAAAGCCTCAATCTTTTCAGAGGTGGGCAAACAGACTCCTCTATTTATACGATTCTCAACTGTGGCAGGAGAACGAGGTGCCGCCGATACAGAGCGCGATGTGCGTGGCTTCGCCATAAAATTCTACACCGATCAAGGTAACTGGGATTTAGTTGGCAACAACACTCCTGTCTTCTTTATACGTGACCCAGTAAAGTTTCCCGACTTTATCCACACACAAAAACGTAATCCCAAGACCAACCTTAGAAGCGCAACTGCAGCATGGGATTTTTGGTCACTATCGCCCGAAACTCTACATCAGGTTATGATATTGATGAGTGATCGAGGCATTCCACAAAACTATCGCCAAATGCACGGATTTGGAAGTCATACCTACAGTTTCATAAATAGTTACTATGAGCGATTCTATGTAAAATTCCACTTTAAGACTCAACAGGGCATTGCCAATTTCACAAATCGGGAAGCCGAAGCCATTGTTGCAAAGAATAGAGAGTATTCGCAACAGGATCTTTATGAAAACATAGAGAATCACAACTACCCTAAATGGAAACTATATGTACAGATAATGCCGGAACGCGAGGCAGAACACTACCATATAAATCCTTTCGATTTGACTAAAGTGTGGCCCCACAAAGATTATCCACTTATTGAAGTTGGAGTTATGGAGTTAAACAAGAATCCTGACAACTACTTTGAACAGGTTGAACAGGCAGCCTTTAACCCTGCAAATATTGTTCCCGGAATTGGATTCTCGCCCGATAAAATGTTACAAGGACGTCTGTTTGCATACGGCGACGCCAACCGTCACCGCTTAGGCGCAAACTTTGCACAACTTCCGGTCAATGCCCCTCGCTGCCCCGTACACAACTACATGCGCGATGGAGCAATGAGCATGGGAAACGGCACAGGCGAGATAAACTATCATCCCAATAGTTTTGAACCATTCGACGATGATAATCTACAGAAAGAGAGTCCATTAAAGATTTCGGGCGATGCCTATGCCTTCGACCATAGGATTGACTGCGATTACTATTCGCAACCGGGAGCACTGTACCGCCTTATCCCTGAAGATGAAAAGAAACGGTTAATCTGCAACGTAACCGAATCGATGGATGGAGTGCCCTCGGCTATAAAAATACGAGCCATAGCACGATTCTACCAAGCAGACAGTGACTGCGGAACACGCTTGGCAAAAGCCATGAACTTTGATATTAAAATTATTGAACAAGAGGTTGCACGCCAAAAGGCTATTGACGCGCAATTCTCTCAAGATTGTAAACAGACTGTAAAAGCTTAGTCTTTAATAGTTGCGGATAGTTCGGATTATCATTCAAGAAATCTTGAACTATCTGCAACGCCTCTTTGCTTCGGTGTCCCGATAACAAAGCACCGCACCAACCTTTAGGGAAGAATATATCTCCGGTGCGCTGAACCTCTTGAAGCTCCATCAAGGCAGGCAATATATACTTGTTTGAATAGGGTTCACGGTATCGGCTGTTCAAATATGACAAAGTACTCTGTACCCATGGCTCTACCGCCCTATTCTCGGCAACAAGCAGAGCATTAAATAGAGAATCCATAACCACTGTATCTGAGCTACATGCAGGAGAGACAAAATCATACCTGCGCAACACATCAGGATTGGTTATTCTGCCACGCTGAGTCTCAATAATATAGTCGGCACTATCGGGCATCTTTATTGCCAACGAAAGAGCCAGGTTGATATAGTTATTATCTGTCAACTCACTATTCGTGCGTCCTCGCCAAACATTATAAAAATGGTTAACGTACTTATCACTGCCACATGCGGTTGACAAATTTCTATAAATATATCCACGAATTACACTATTTTTATGCGATGATGAAAGTTCAAACAGATCATTTTCAATCTTCTCACGCAGCTCGTCGGGAGCATCAGCTAAAAGTGTAAATAGGTGATTTACCACCGTATTACATATCTGTACATCGGTCACCAATTTAATGCCGTTCAAAAGCGAGTTGTAGTAGCCATTATACTCAATCTCACCATTCAAATAGGCCTCGTACAACTGCATTAACATTGGTTGCATCTCTCTGGTGGTCATTGTATTGTGCCATTGCTTTAATACGTAGTCAATATCGGGCGAGGTTATTCTGCCGTATCCCATTCCGTTAATATTGGGAATCAGTAATGTAAGATTCTCTCCCTCGTCATGACGCAAAGGTATTTCACCCTTGTAAATATTAATATTCACTCTCTGCTCATTTCCGGTACCTCTGTTTGTATCCATTACCAATACATGAAAACTCTGAGGCCACACCAATCCACGTCCTTCCGGATCAATATGCTCCACAACCAATTTGTTACTATCCAGACTCAACTGCAAATGGGGCATACCCTTCTCCTTTACCCAAACTCTACTAAACTCCTCAATATTAAGTTCAGGTGCATGAGCAGACATAATTGCAATCAAATCATCCCATGTTGCATTGGCATGATAAAAACTCCTCAAATACTCTTGAATTGCCGCACGGAAACGCTCCTTTCCCATCATCTCCTCTAAATTTCGCATCATGACGGGAGCCTTATCATAGATAATATTTCCATAAAGCAAACCTGCATTCTGCATATTATCAAGCTCCTGCTGTATTGCATTTGTTCCGGAAGTTCTATCCTCAGCCAACGCAGGCTCAATGTACGAGGTCATAAAATTCAGATTGTGGTCCAATTCCGGAAACTCCGGCTCGATAATCTTGGCAGAAATATAGTTTGCAAAGACCTCCTTTGTCCATACATCGTTGAACCACTTCATAGTAACCAAATCTCCAAACCACAAATGGGTATTCTCGTGGGCAATTGTCGATGCCCTTTGGAAATACTCCTCGGGAGTTGCGTTTTTCTCCTTAAAGACAACATGATCGGCATAGAGAATTGCTCCTGGGTGCTCCATTCCTCCAAATTGGAAACCGGGAATTACAACCATATCACTCTTCGTATATGGCATTGGGATGCCTGTATAATTCTCTAACCAATCGATAGATTTAAACGTCAAATCGACAGCATCAGCAACTTGTGCCACCTTATACGGATCGGTTTCTCGATAATAGAGATTCACTGTATCACTATTACGGACCTCTGAATAACACTCAAACTTACCCGTTACAAATGAAAAGTGGTAGGTGCTTAATGGCAAACTACTCTCAAACTCATATCTCTTTATACCTTCAATGGGCGAGGTTACATCGATAACCCTGCTATTGCTAACAGCCACCCACTCCTCAGGAACAGATAATCTCAGTTTATAACAGCTCTTTATATCGGGCTGATCAAAACATGGGTAGATAGTTCTGGCCCTATCAGGGACTGCCAAAGTATATATAAACTCTGGATTCCTATTCAACGAGCGATTACCTGCGATAAACTCTATCTCTACAGAGACACTATCCGACAAGAATCTATTGGGAATTACAATATGCTCATTCAAATAGAACCACTTTACCGGCTTTCCAAATAGTTCAACCCTGCAAATCTGTTGAACGCTATCAGCCTTAAAATCGATCTGTAAGTCCTGACTTGAAAGATATTTAAAACTAATCTTCTCAGTAGCTCTTACAACAGAATCAAGCGAACCCGGAATATTAAATTCCAATTCATAATTGACATTACTCACTGATTGTGAACGCAATTGAGCCAACTCCCAACTCACTCCACTCTCAACACCTCTACTCTTGCCACACGACCATAATGCTACGACAATCACAATAATAGGTATTAATCTCATGATTCTATTTTTGATTTTCATAACTCTAATTAGCCTAAATATCTATTTGACGTTTTATATTTATTCACTTACAGCCTTATTTTGACTTCTTATAGGTGATAAAAAGTTTTATAGATATACGATCAAGACAAAATTATAAAAATCTTTCCAAATTAAGGATTGCACTATCAGGTAATTACACATGTAGATGATTTTTAAAAAAAATACCATATAATTTCTTCTTATATTGCATTTTTAGATTTTCATTACTATTTTTACGAACGAAATAAAATAAGTATTAACATACAAAAAGGTCAGTTATGAAAAAGTTTTTTAGAAACGCAATGGTTGCTGTTATGCTTATCAGCGTAGGAGCAATGGCAACAGGATGTTATGGTTCATTTGGACTAACAACAAAATTGCATAGTTGGAATGGACAAGTTTCTAACAAGAAAGGAATTAATGAGTTGGTATTTATTGCTTTCTGCATTATTCCTGCATACGAGGTTTGTGCTATAGCCGATGCTATTGTTCTTAATTCAATTGAGTTCTGGGGAGGAACAAACCCTGTAGCTATGGACGAGGGCCAGATTGAGGAGAGCAATGTTAAATACAAAGGTTCTGATTATAGAGTTATCAAGAGCCGTAATAACGTAGCAGTAGAGGCTATCAATGGTCCAGAGAGCGCATCATTCCGCTACTTCCCAGAGGAGCAAGAGTGGTATTTGATGGATGGCGATGCTAAGGTTGAGGCCGTTAACGTTAAGGGTAACAAAATGATGAAACATCTTTCATAATCTACTCTACATAGAGACAAGAAAAGACGGCAAATGCCGTCTTTTTTTGTATATCTACACCAAGCTATTCGCTTCTTACTTTTTTTAGAACAATCCAATTTGTCTGGTATTGTGTATCGGGATATTTATAACTTAGCTCGTAAATACTACCATTGTCCTCTCGAAGCCATCCCCATGCCCAGTTTCCCATATCAAGATAGAGTGCAGATGAATAGCCCATTTCAATTATAGCGTTGGCAAAATCCTTGCAACTTACCTTATCGAGCGATTGAACAATAGAGATTACTCCTTTTTTTATACATAATGCCCTATAGAAGTTCAACTTGTTGAATGGAATATACTCCGCAAGTTTACCATTATCAACCAATATGAGTTG
This sequence comes from Bacteroidales bacterium, assembly GCA_015061245.1. Taxonomy (GTDB): domain Bacteria; phylum Bacteroidota; class Bacteroidia; order Bacteroidales; family Marinifilaceae; genus RGIG9079. Next base: position 53,127 of record SUWY01000006.1, on the reverse strand, counting down.
CTGAAAGAAACTTCCTCCCATTGCAACTGCACGCTCCTTGTATAATTGAACTTTTTTATAACCAGAATCAAGGGTATCACTACTATTACCAATAACAAGAGTATCTGCATATGCAGCACAATAACCTGTGCAATATTTTGACGAGAACCCCTTTTTGGCTACACCTCTAACCACATGGTTTCCACAAATATTGAATGATTTAAAATAGTTTAAACGCTCTCCTGTAAAGGTTCCTGCTACCGATAACACTATTTCACTATCTGAAATGTTGGGAGCAACAGAGTCAACAAAGTGAAGTGTTACATTTCTTGCATCAATAAGAAGGTAGGATATTTGATTTACACTGGCAGTTCTATACTCTATATAACTTGTTGAAATTGCAGTTGTATCTATATTTTCGTGAGTAATATGTACATCTGCACGTCTATTGATAAGCAGATGAGATATAATGATGACAAAGAGGAGCAGTAAACCTGCTCCTCCAGCCACTATATATCCTTTTCTACTCTTCATAAAGTAGAATTACTTATCCTTTACGATAACGTCGTGCGCACCACCCTCAACAATCGATGTTGAAGATACCAAAGTGATCTTTGCATCGCGCTGGAAATCAGGAATTGTTATTGAACCACAGCTACACATTGTAGAGATAATCTTTCCAAGAGTAACCTCAAGATTATCCTTCATCTTTCCGGCATATGGAACATAACTATCAACTCCCTCTTCAAACTTCATGGCGCCACCTTTACCACCCATGTCATAACGTTGCCAGTTACGAGCACGACTTGAGCCCTCGCCCCAATACTCCTTAACGTAGTTTCCGTTCAAGTACAACTTTTTGGTTGGAGACTCATCGAAACGAGCAAAGTAACGACCCATCATCAAGAAGTCTGCACCCATTGCCAAAGCCAACGACATGTGGTAATCGTGTACCAAACCTCCATCGCTACAGATTGGAATATAGATTCCTGTCTTCTCGAAATACTCATCACGAGCAGCAGCTACATCAAGAATTGCAGTTGCTTGACCACGACCAATTCCCTTTTGCTCACGAGTAATACAGATAGAACCTCCTCCGATTCCTACTTTAATGAAATCAGCTCCGGCCTCAACAAGGTAATCAAAGCCCTCCTTGTCAACAACATTTCCTGCTCCGACAAACACCTTTCCATTATATTTCTCCTTAATCCAAGCGATTGTCTCTTTCTGCCACTCTGAGAAGCCATCAGAAGAGTCGATACACAATACATCAACTCCTGCCTCAACCAATGCAGGCACGCGCTCTGCGTAATCACGGCTATTGATTCCGGCACCTACCAACAAACACTTTGTCTCGGGGTCAAGCAGCTCATTCGGATTCTCGCGATGAGAATCATAATCCTTACGAAATACAAAATATACCAAGTGCTGATCCTCATCAATAATTGGCAATGTATTTAACTTGTTATCCCAAATAATTTGGTTGGCCTCAGAAAGAGTAATTCCCAACTTACCCACAGTCAACTTATCAAATGGGGTCATGAAATCTTTTACCAAAGAGTCGCGACCATCATGATCCAAACGATAATCTCTACTTGTCAAAATACCAAGAAGTTTACCATTTGCGGTTCCATCATCGGTAACTCCCATTGTTGTGTGACCGGTGTATTCTATAATCTTCTCTACCTCTGCAAGAGTTGCATCTGGACGCACATTAGAGTCACTTGGCACAAATCCCGCCTTAAACTTCTTAACTTTGCGAACCATCTCTGCCTGACTCTCAATAGGCTGTGAACCAAAGATAAACGACAAACCTCCGTTACGCGCCAACTCGATTGCCAATCCATGATCAGAAACTGACTGCATAATAGCAGACACAAATGGAATGTTCAATGTAATTGCAGGCTTCTCACCCTTTTTGTACTTTACCAAAGGGGTTTTCAAGCACACATTAGCAGGAGTACACTCCTTTGTTGTTAGTCCCGGAATTAGCAAATACTCACCAAATGTACGGGAAACCTTCTCGATAATCTGAGCCATATTCTATAATTTTATTTTAATTAATTTTCATCTCTATTAGGTTCCGGTATGCACCACGAACCTTAATTTGCAAATTTACAACTTTCAAAAAACATTTGCAATAGGGTAAAGAGCCTTTATTTATCCGATTTATGCTGCCAAATCTGGATTGAATTTACTATGTTTTGCCACAAAATATATGCTGCAGGAACAATACATGCAATTGGATTCAAATATGATTGTGTCATCCATATTGCAAGAATTGTATTCTTCTGACCCAATCCCTGACCACCAACAATCGCATCACCATACCTATGTCCTATTTTACGTCCAACTCCAAACTGCACCAGACAAACTATCAGTGCAGCAACCAGATACAACGCAAATTGCCCTATGCTCAAAACTCCGCTCTGAAGCTCTTTTAAAATAAATTTGGTAGCTCCTGCCATTACAAACATGAGGGTTATATTCCATAAGTAGAATGTCACTTTCTGCAATCGCTTCATTCTATCGTGAAGCTTTTTTGAAATCTTCTCTATAATTTGGGCAATAACCAGCGGACCAAGAATCAACGGGATTACTCTTTTGCAGATATAGAGTACCGTTCCCCAAAAAGAGTAGTCGGCTGCACTACTCATAAAACTAAAATATATTGGAGCTATAAATGCAGCACAAACATTGCATAGAAGCAGATAGGTTGTCAATACTCCTACTTTTCCACCCAACATTCCTGCAATAACGGGCGAGGCATTTGCTGTAGGGATAAAGATACATATCATTACTCCTTGAGCCAAGATTGCATTTATCGGCGATAACACCAAATAACATAGCAACGACACGAATATCTGAAAACCAAGTAACCACCAATGAAGCGACGTAAAATGCAAATCCTTCAATGACACCTTGCAATAGGTAAATAAAAGCATTGAAGAGATTAGATATGGCGACAAAAATGATAGTTCTGCCAACCATCTATATCCAAAAATTCCTGCTGCCATTGCGGCAAGCAGGAATAGTGATTTTATCTGTTGAGACATATTTACAAATTCACGTACAACTCTGATATTCGCACGATTACTTTAACAGCACTCTCAAGCGTATCAACCGACACATACTCATATTTTCCGTGCATATTCATTGCTCCTGAGAAGAGATTCGGTGTTGGCATACCCATATATGATAATCTTACACCATCGGTACCTCCGCGAATAGGCTGAATTGCCGGTTTAACATCGCAATCCAACATTGCTTGACGAGCAATATCTACAACGAAACGCACCGGCTCAATCTTCTCCAACATATTAGCATATTGATCACGAAGCTCAAGTTTTACAACATCGCCAAACTTCTTAACCATATCTGCCACAAGATTCTCTACAAGTTTCTTTCTACGGCTGAAACTATCGAAGTCAAAATCGCGAATTATCATCTCGACCTCAGTACTCTCAACACCTCCATTGATAGTATATACATGGAAGAAACCCTCATAACCTTCGGTTGCTTCAGGCACCTCACGTTTTGGCATGTTAGACAAGAAATATTGGCTCAATGCTATTGAGTTCACCATTCTGTTCTTAGCATAACCGGGGTGGTAATTCTTACCTATAAAGGTTACTTTAGCGTAGGCTGCATTGAAGTTCTCGAACTCCAAACACCCCTTTTCTCCGCCATCCATTGTATAGGCATACTTTGCTCCAAACTTCTCCAAATCGAAGTGGTCTGCGCCCTCGCCTATCTCCTCATCCGGGGTAATACAGACAGCAATCTTACCGTGCTTAATCTCCGGGTGCTGAATAAGGTACTCCATTGCAGTCAAAATCTCAGCAATACCAGCCTTATCATCAGCTCCAAGCAGAGTTGTTCCATCGGTAACTACAAGAGTGTCACCAACATAGTTCTTTAACTCAGGACTGCTTTCGAGCGTAATTGCAATACCCTGCTCTTCGTTCAACAATATGTCACCTCCTTGATACTCTACCAGGCGAGGCTTCACATCTTTTCCAGAGAAATCAGGACTGGTATCCATGTGGGCAATAAATCCCAATACAGGTACCTCCTTATCTACATTCGAAGGTAAAAATCCCATTACATAACTATTCTCATCAACCGATACATCGCTCAAACCAATTTCGCGCATCTCATCGGCCAACTGCTTGGCAAAAACAGTCTGCTCAGGGGTACTTGGGGTTGTATGTGTGTGCGGATCAGATTGTGTTGCACACTGTACATACTTCAAAAAACGCTCTAAAACTTGTGTCATAATATTAATAAGCTTTTGCAATCAATACTCTTCTGTGAGAAGGTTTACCTGTTACCATACATTTACCCTCCTCCTCTACTCCATCGAATGGAATACAACGGATGGTAGCTTTGGTATCAGCCTTAATTTGCTCCTCAGTCTCGGTTGTTCCATCCCAGTGGCACAAGAAGAATCCACCTTTGGTCTCAACCAACTTCTTAAACTCCTCGTAATCATCAACCTTTGTAATCATTGACTCACGGAAGTCGTAAGCTTTCTTATAGATATTCTGCTGAATCTCATCCAATAGAGCAACAATCTTCTCCTCTACTCCTTCGATAGGCAAGGTCTCCTTTGTAAGGGTATCACGTCTTGCAACCTCAATGGTTCCATTCTCCAAGTCGCGCTCACCAATTGCCAAACGAACAGGCACTCCCTTCAACTCATACTCAGCAAATTTCCATCCTGGTTTTTGGGTATCGTCATCATCAAACTTGACAGATACACCCATAGACTTCAACTTAGCAATAAGTGGCTCAACCTTCTCAGAAATCTTCTGTAATCCCTCTGATTTCTTGAAGATTGGAACAATTACAACCTGTATTGGAGCCAACTTTGGAGGCAATACCAAACCATTATCATCTGAGTGAGCCATAATCAAAGCTCCCATCAAACGGGTAGATACACCCCACGATGTTGCCCATACATACTCCAACTTACCTGTCTTATCTGTAAACTGAACATCAAATGCCTTAGCAAAGTTCTGACCCAAGAAGTGAGATGTTCCTGCCTGCAAAGCCTTTCCATCCTGCATCAATGCCTCAATAGTACATGTATCCAAAGCACCTGCAAAACGCTCATTATCACTCTTATGTCCCATGATTACCGGCATAGCCATCCACTCACGAGCGAACTGTTCATATACGTGAATCATTTTCTGTGTCTCCTCGATTGCCTCCTCTTTGGTAGCATGAGCAGTATGTCCCTCCTGCCACAAGAACTCAGCTGTACGCAAGAAGATTCTTGTACGCATCTCCCAACGCATCACATTTGCCCACTGATTACACAAAATAGGAAGATCACGATATGATTGAATCCAGTTTTTATATGTATTCCAAATAATTGTCTCTGATGTAGGACGAATAATAAACTCCTCCTCCAGTTTAGCAGCAGGGTCAACAACAACACCTGCACCATTCGGATCATTTTTCAAACGATAGTGAGTAACAACAGCGCACTCCTTAGCGAATCCCTCAACGTGGTCAGCCTCTTTTGAGAAGAAAGACTTTGGAATCAATAGGGGGAAATATGCATTATAGTGTCCTGTCTCTTTAAACATATTATCCAACTGACGTTGCATCTTCTCCCAAATAGCATAACCGTATGGCTTGATTACCATACAACCACGCACAGCCGACTGCTCTGCCAATCCGGCCTTTACCACTAACTCATTATACCACTGCGAATAATCTTCACTTCGAGATGTTAAAAATTTTCCCATTTTCTTTAATTTATAAAAAACAAGGCAAAATTAGGGAATTTTTTGAGTTTAGTTCCAATAAAACCACTATTTTTACGGTGAAATTTAAAAAAGTGATACATATGAAGAGAATAACACTTATTACAGCATGTTTATGTGCGTTAATGTGCGTATCATGTATCTCACTTTATTCAACAGGAAGCTATAACAGCTACTATAGTGACGGAATATACTATGTACCATCAAAACAACCACAACAAGTCGTTGTGATTGAGCAGGAACCAACTATCGTTGAAACTCCGGTAGTTGTAAATTCAGCGCCCTCGCCCAGAGTTATTGAGGGGTATTGGTTAGGAGGATGGAACGGAAGTAACTCCGATTTGAAAAGAGCTTACAGAATTATTGAGAACTATCCTAATGGTTTCGGATATATGACCAATGGAGCTGATGTTGCCCAAAGTATGGCATTCAGTAGCGATTGGAATGTATTCGTTGCTGATGGAAGATATTGGTGGTTCCCTACAAGCTCAAACTATGCTATGTATACCGATTTTCTGTTTGGACCATATCCATCATCGGATTTAATCTTCTTCGACTACTCACCATATAGATGGAGAGTCGGAGTAAGATTCGGTGTAACTGTAGGCGTTACATATAGCTGGGGACGAGGATGGTATTCGACACGTTATTATGACCCATGGTTCTACGATCCCTGGTTCTATGACCCTTGGTTCTACGACCCATGGCACTATGATCCATGGCATCACCATTATCACCATTATGGTCCTTATTACGGGCCACACTATGGTCCCGGTCCGCACCATGGACCGCACTATGGACCCGGATATGGTCCGGGGTATAGACCATATCCACCACAACATATCAGACCACAGAAGCCTCAAGGCAGACCCGATGGTCCAGGTAATGGTCCTAAACCTAATCAAAACAGACCGCAAGGTCAATGGAGACCAACAACAACTCCGGGAGGGGAGCAGATCTTAAGACCGGGAACAACCCAAAGGCCGTCTGTTGGAGGCGGAGTTGTTGGAGGCAATGGTGCACCCCCAAAGAGAGATAATAAGGAGCAAGGTGCAGTACGACCAAGTACTAACAATACAGGCACAGGTACAAGAGTTGAAACCTCGCCTAAGAAAGAGAATAACAAGAGTAGTGTAACCAGACCAACAAATAGTAATAGAGTAAACATTACAAGACCAAGTAATAGTAACAGAACAACTGTTACAAGACCGACAAATAGCAATACAAATAGAGCCAACATTACAAGACCAAGTAATAGTAGCTCAAGCAGAGTTACCAGACCGACAAACAGCGGTTCATATAGAAGCGGTGGCTTTAGTCGTCCAACCGGAGGAGGAGCCATCAGATCCGGCGGAGGTGGCGGTAGCAGCAGAGTTAGTCGTACAAGATAAATAAGATTTTATGAAAAGAGTAGCAATTATAATAGGTATCATCGCTATTTTGACAGGCATTGAGGTAAGCAATGCACAAACATTATTAGAGGCAGCAAGATATTCACGCCAAACAAATAATGGAAGTGCACGCGCGACAGCCATGGGAGGAGCCTTTACCGCATTGGGCGGCGAACCTACATCGTTGAGCAAAAACCCTGCAGGAGTGGGAGTTTTCCGCAATACAGAGTTAAGCATTACCCTCGCCCCGACAATAGGCAAAACTACATCTACAACAGAGTTTGGCGATGCAAACAGCGCAAAGCGAAACTCTTTCCAAATGGATAATCTGGGATTCGTTATGGCATTTCCTACATACGGTAATTCAGCTCTTAAATATTTCAACATTGGAGTTAACTACACAAATGTCAACAACTTCAATAATGAAGCAAAACGTATTGTCGGAACCTCGCCCACCTCAATGACACATGTGTGGGCAGCACAAAGTAACGGTATTGCTCCTGAGAATCTGGATAACTTAAGCACAGAACTGGCATACAATACATTCCTTATAAATCCCGATGGAGCCGGAGGATACTTCTCTGTTCTTGACTATGCTAGTAACGGAGAAAATATAACCGATCCGGTATCACAAACAGAGAAGGTTCGCGAAAAGGGATATCAGGCAGATTACAACGTATCATTTGGTGCAAACATTGATGATAAGTGGTATGTAGGATTAGGTATCTCTGCACAACAGGTATCATACAGACACACATCACTCTACAGAGAGGCAGCTCCGCTCGATGCCCCAAGTGGTTTGGATTACTATGACTACTACACATGGGAACACAACGATGCAGTTGGAGCAAACTTTAGTTTAGGAGTAATATACAGACCCACAAATATGTTAAGATTGGGAGCATCTATTCACACTCCTACCTGGTACGAAGTAAGCTATGATGCAGAAGCAGATATACAAGCATACTATAACTCAATGAATGATCCATCACTGGGCCGCGAAGATAATTGGTTCTCGGATCATAGTCTTTTGACATCGTACCACTATAAAATGCGTACTGCATGGAGAGCCAATCTGGGTGCAGCATTTGTATTTGGACAATTTCTGATTGTAAGCGCCGACGCTGAGTATGTGGCATACAGCAAGGCAAAATATTCAGAACCGGGCGATGATTTTTACAACTTCGAACCGTTATACAAAGAGATGAACCAACAGATTCGCTCAATATATACAAGTCGTTGGAACTACGCTCTTGGTGTTGAGTTCAAACTAAATCCGAATTTGAGTTTGAGATACGGATATAATCTTAATAAATCGCCATACCGCAATGCAGAGGAGAGTGATTTAAAACAACATAACTGCGGAATTGGTTGGACCAAAAATTGGGCAGTGGTTGATTTAAGCTATTCAAACTATAAGTATGGTAACACTACTCAATTCTATAATTGGGGTGATTATGCTGCCATTCCGGTTAACAACAACTACAGAAGAGACATTATTAAAATAACTTTAGGAGCAAAATTCTAAAATTCATGCTAAAATACTTTTATATAGAGACATACGGCTGCCAGATGAATGTGGCAGACAGTGAGGTGGTTGCTTCAATTTTGGAGCAAGAGGGATACGAAAGAACAGAGGACAGATTTACTGCCGACATAATATTGGTAAACACCTGCTCGGTACGCGAAAATGCAGAACAACGTGTTCGCGGAAGAATTCGTGGTTTTGCAGAGGTTAGAAAACAGAACCCAAATCTTCTTATCGGAATTATGGGTTGTATGGCAGAAAGATTGGGCGACCGCCTCTTTGAGGAGGAGAAACAACTTAACATTGTTGTTGGACCGGATGCTTATCTGGATTTACCTCGCCTTATCAAATTAGCAGAGAATGGAGAGAAGGCAATCAACGTAGATCTATCTGAAAATGAGACATACAAAAATGTATGTCCAACTCGCTTGGATTCAACTGCCATCTCGGGTTTTATCTCTATTATGCGAGGTTGCAATAACTTCTGCACATACTGTATTGTTCCATATACTCGCGGACGAGAGCGTAGCCGTTCACCCAAGAGTATTATTACAGAACTACTTGATTTACAAAGTAAAGGTTACAAAGAGGTTACCCTATTGGGACAAAATGTAAACTCATACAAGCATATTGAAGGAGAGGAAATTACCGACTTTCCTGCCCTGCTTGAATTGGTGGCGACAACAGCTCCGGATATGAGAATCCGTTTCTCTACAAGCCACCCGAAAGATATGAGCGACGAAACCTTGCACGTAATAGCAAAACACCATAATATTTGCAAAAGCATCCATTTGCCGGTACAATCGGGAAGTAACTCAGTTCTAAAGGATATGAACCGAAAATATACCCGTGAGTGGTATTTGGATAGAATTGCAGCTATTCGCAGAATTATTCCGGAGTGCGGAATATCAACCGATGTTTTTGTCGGCTTCCACAACGAAAGCGAGGAGGATTACCAACAGACACTATCGCTAATGAAGGAGGTTGGCTTTGACTTAGCCTTTATGTTTAAGTACTCTGAGCGTCCCGGGACTATGGCAAGCAAGAATTTACCCGATAATGTGGACGAGGAGACAAAGGGACGGCGCTTGGCAGAACTTATTGAGCTACAGACTAAATGGTCGGAAGAGAGTAATCAGCGCGACTTGGGAAAGAGTTTCGAGGTTCTTGTCGAGGGAGTTTCAAAAAAGAGCGACAAAGAGATGTTTGGCAGAACAAGTCAAAACAAAGTTGTAGTTTTCCCTGCACAAGGCATTAAGATTGGAACATTGGTAAATGTCAAAGTAAACAGTTGCACATCTGCCACATTGATTGGAGAGTTAGTATAATGGAACATAGAAAATTAGAGAGCGAAGAGCTGAACAGAATATCAACAGAACAGTTTAAAGAGGCTGCAAAAATTCCTGTTGTAATTGTATTAGATAACGTTCGCAGCCAAAACAATGTTGGCTCGGTATTCAGAACTGCCGATGCCTTCCGCATTGAAAAGATTTGGCTTTGCGGTATATGCCCCACTCCCGAAAACCGCGAGGTGCACAAAACCGCACTTGGCGCAGAAGATGCCGTTGATTGGGAGTATGTAAAAGATAGCGTTACCCTATGCGAAAAGTTGCGTAGCGAGGGCTACACTCTACTCTCGGTTGAGCAGACAGAAAAGAGCATATCACTTGAGAACTTTGAACCGGAAACAGACAAAAAATACGCTCTGATCTTTGGAAACGAGGTTAAGGGTGTACAACAAGAGGTGATTGACCTTTGCTACTCAACTCTTGAAATTCCGCAATTCGGAACAAAACACTCATTCAACGTTTCTGTCACAGTGGGAATGGTTCTATGGCAAACCATAAAACCCCTCCTTCCCACCTTAAAATAGATTACTCCCTCCACAAAAGATAGAGTTCGGTATTCCCGAACTCTTTTTTTTGCATCAACCAATTTAATTTTTGTATATTTAATTCCTTATTATATACATAATGTTTATAAATTAAATATATTTGCACAATTATTTAACCAAAACTACTATTCACAATGAAAAGGAAAATCAACATTGAAAACACAGAAATCTCACTATTAGAGTACGGCAAAGAGGACTATATCTCTTTAACTGACATGGCGCATAGCCAAATGCAAGAACATATAATCTTTAAATGGATGAGCTTAAAGAGTACTATTGACTATATTGGTGAATGGGAATCTTTATATAATCCAAATTTTAATTATACCGAATTCGGTACAATTAGAAATATGGCAGGAACAAATAATTTTATCCTATCAGTTAAAACCTGGATTAATAAAACTAACGCAATTGGAATTATTGCCAAAGCAGGCAGATACGGTGGCACATATGCACACAAAGATATTGCATATCATTTTGGAATGTGGATCAGCCCCCGTTTTCAGCTATTACTCGTCAAAGAGTATCAACGTCTCCAAGCTGAAAAACAAGAACAAATAGGCTGGAGCGCACGCCGAGAACTATCTAAAATCAACTATCACATTCACACTGATGCAGTAAGACAACATTTAATTCCTTTAGAACTGACACCACAACAAATTTCTTATGTTTATGCTAACGAAGCAGATGTTCTAAATGTCGCATTGTTTGGCATAACATCAAAAGAGTGGCGTAAAATGAATCCAACCTTAAAAGGAAATATTCGTGACTACGCCACTATTAATGAACTAATATGTTTATCTAATATGGAGAATATTAACGCTCTTCTAATAGAGGAGAATATATCTCAAAAAGAACGTCTAATTAGACTAAATCAAATTGCCATTCAACAGATGAAGATCTTAGAGGCAACTAATAGCCGAAAACTATTAAAATAGATTACTCCCTCCACAAGACATTCTCCTCTTTCCATTTGTTTTTGGGTTCCGGATTTTGAGCCGGGTGACCAATAACAACAAGGCAAAGAGGGGTTAATGACGAGGGCAATTGAGCAATATCGCGCAACGAATTAATCAACTGATAATTAGGATAACACATACACCAAACAGCACCTAACCCCAAAGAGTTTGCAGCCAAAAGAATATTCTCGGTAGCAGCAGAAAGATCCTGAATCCATAGTTGTGCCATATCCCCGGGAAGCATATTCATGTTATCTCCACAAGGTACGATAATCAATGGAGCCTGCTTAGCAAATCGAGCATAGGGGAACGCTTTGGCTATAGAATCCAACATAACTCTATCGGTTATTGCCACAAATTTCCATGGCTGCTTATTTACTGCAGTAGGCGAGGCCATTCCGGCTTTTAACAACAGAGTAATTGTATCTTTTGAAATTGTTTCAGAAGTGTAACTTCGAATACTTGTACGGGTCATAATGTTATCGTACGCTTCATTCACATTAACACTCTTTGATACTCCATTTCCACTACATGCAACCGCAACAACAACCATTGCTACAGCCACAAAACTTGTAAATACCTGTCTCATAATTTTATTCGTTTGTTTATTTTCATTACTCGCCTCACTTACCTCTCCCCTTTCACCTCTTACATCTCCTCTTTTACCTTTTACCTTTCACCTCTCCCCTTTCACCTTTTACCTTTTACCTTTCACCTTTTACCTTTCACCTTTCACCTTTTACCTTTTACCTTTTACCTTTCACCTTTTACCTTTCACCTTTTACCTTTCACCTTTCACCTCTCCCCTTTCACCTTATCTTATTAACCAACCTCACCGCCTCAACCGCCTCCTTTACATCATGCACTCTCAAAATTGAAGCACCACGAAGCAAAGCAATAGTATTCAGAACCGTAGTTCCATTCAAGGCCTCGTTTGGAGTAAAACCAAGAACCTTGTATATCATTGACTTCCTCGACACTCCAACCAACAACGGCAACTCAAACTCAAGCAGCGAATCCATCTCATTAAGCAGTTGATAATTGTGCGCTATGCTCTTACCGAACCCAAAACCAGGATCAAGAATTAAATTCGAGAAACCTCGCTCGTTAAGTAAAGAGACTCTCTCTTGAAAAAACTCCTTAACCCGGGCAGTCACATTATCGTATTTTGGATTATTCTGCATATTTTCCGGAGTTCCCTGGATGTGCATCATGATATAGGGTAATCCACTATTTGAGATAAAATCAAACATTGCGGAATCCATAGTTCCTCCCGATATATCATTTACTATAACCGGGCCAAAACAGCGATTAATTGCCGATGCAACAGAGGAGCGGAAGGTATCAATCGAGACAAGAGCCTCGGGATGATAACGGCGAATCAACTCCATTGCCAAGTCTAAACGTTTCAACTCCTCCTCGGCCGATACCTCGGGCGCTCCGGGACGGGTTGAGTATGCTCCAACGTCAATTATCGAGGCGCCCTCGTCTAAAATCTGATCTATTCTGTTACGCAACTCCACCTCTGAACAGTAACTGCCACCATCGTAAAAGGAGTCTGGCGTAACGTTGAGAATTCCCATTACAGCCCTATCGGAAAAATCTATCTTTTTACCGTCTATTTCAATACAATTAGCCATAGTTTTTAAACCATTTTTTTGTATTTTTGCAGTTTGAAACGCATTAGTGCATTTTATTTGGCAAAAGTAAAAAAAATATGGCAGATACAGCTCAACAATTCGACCAGGTAATAAATCTGTGTAGCGAAATTTTCTTGAAAAAGATGGAAGATTACGGCACAGCATGGCGCATTATGCGTCCTACATCGATTACCGACCAGATTTTTATCAAGGCAAACCGCATCAGAAGCATAGAGTGCAAAGGTATCTCTAAGGTAAACGAGGGGGTTGTTCCAGAGTTTATCGGAATAATCAACTATGCTATTATGGGGTTGATTCAGTTGGAGTTGGGTGTAGCTAATACCGAGAATGCCGATGATAATCGCGAATTGGTAAAGGAGCGATATCTGCACTATTTCAATCTTGCAAAGAAGCTGATGCTTGACAAGAATCATGATTACGATGAGGCTTGGCGCAGTATGCGAGTAAGCTCTTATACAGACTTGATTCTTATGAAGATAAATAGAACAAAGGAGATTGAGGATCATAACGGAGCAACACTGATTTCCGAAGGAATTGATGCGAACTACTTCGATATGATCAACTACTCTGTTTTTGCCCTAATCAGGTTAGTTATTGAGGCATAGATGTTGTTGGCAGGTATTTCAAGATTTATTTTAGGAGCAACATTCCTATTTTCGGGTTTTACCAAATGCGTAGATCCCCAAGGCTTTGCATATAGTATCTCCGAATACCTATACGCATTTGGATTGGACTCATGGACCAATCTTGCTATATACGCCACCGCATTGGTTATTCTGCTGGAACTAACCACCGGATTATCACTGTGGCTGAACTACAAAGCCGAACGTGGAGCGACTCTTGCATTTGTCACAATGTTCCTCTTTACAGGCTTGACATTTGCTATTGCAGTTACAGACAAGGTTGAGGATTGCGGCTGCTTTGGTTCTACAATAACATTGACAAATTGGCAGACATTCTTTAAGAACATCATTCTTATGATTCCTGCCACCTATTTGTTTCTTATTCGCGAGCGTTTAAAAGCAACAAAGGAGTCATTTAAACGCGATGTGGTATTTATGTTCCTCATTATTCTTGGGTGCAAAGTGGGAATGGATTGCTATGAAAACCAACCACTTATTGGAATGTCCCAATATGCTGAGGGTGCAAAAATAGAGCCAATTCTCCACAAGGAGATGAACGGCACTGCCCTTATTCAGGTTATTCCTGATTTGAACAGAGTGACTCCAGAAATACAGGACGAGTTCAACAAACTCTTTATGTATTGCAACGAGCGAGGTTTGGAGTTTTACGCATACACCTCGAGCAACCTACAGAGTCAAATTGAGTATATGCGCAGTGGCAATATGCCATACGAATTCAACCTTGCCGACGAGATGGGGCTAAAAAATTTGATGCGCCCAAAGGCGGGATTGGTTGCAGTTACCGATGGCGTGATAATCGGGAAGTGGAGCTACAATAGTATGCCCTCGCTCGAAAAACTAAAAGAAAAAGGAGTTGTTGAGTGCGCCATACAACAGAGTAAAGCAAAAAACTACACATTGATTGTAGCAGTTGCCTTGCTTGTACTTCTACTCGGTACAGCTGTGGCAAAAAGAGGATAGATTTTATTAACTTTAATTTAAATACAACATGAGAAAGAAAATTGTTGCAGGAAACTGGAAAATGAACACAACCTTGGCTGAGGGTATTAAGTTGGCTAAGGAGGTAAATGAGAAGGTAAAGGCTGCTGCTCCAGCTGGAGTTAAGGTAATTGTAGGAACTCCATTCATCCACCTTGCAGATGTTAACAGATTGGCTACAGACATTGAGGTTGCTGCTGAGAACTGCGCTGCTGAGGCTAAGGGTGCATACACTGGAGAGGTATCGGCAGCAATGGTTAAATCAACCGGTTGTAAATATGTTATTTTGGGACACTCTGAGCGTCGTGCATACTATGGCGAGACCAACGAGATTCTTGTTAAGAAGGTAGCTTTGGCTCTTGAGAACGAGTTGGATGTAATTTTCTGTATTGGCGAGGTTTTGGAGGAGCGCGAGGCAGGAAAGCACTTCGACGTTGTTAAGAAAGATATTGTTGAGGGATTGTTCAACCTTACAGCTGAGCAGTTCGGACACATTGTATTGGCATACGAGCCGGTTTGGGCTATCGGTACAGGTAAGACCGCTACATCAGAGCAGGCCGAGGAGATGCACAAATTCATCCGTAGCGTAGTTGCTGAGAAGTATGGCGAGCAGGTTGCTGACGATACAACTATCCTTTACGGTGGTAGCTGTAACGCTAAAAATGCTGATGAGTTGTTCTCTATGCCAAACGTTGACGGAGGTTTGATTGGTGGAGCTTCATTGAAGGCAGACGATTTCATGACAATCATTACCGCTCGTAACAATCACTAATTAAGTATCTTACATAAGGATATTTTTATCAATTTGCCCCCACGGTTCACACGAACTGTCGGGGGTATTTTATTTTGTGTATTTCACATATTTTCACTAAATTTGTCGCTTGTACGAATGTGCGATAACGTTTGCAAATAAGTAACTAAAACAAATACACAAATGACAGAAAAATTCAAAAGTCTAAGAGACAGCGCAGCTGCTCGATGGAGTGCCCTGCTCATTGTATCATTGACAATGATGATGGCCTACTTCTTCACCGATGTTATGGGACCTCTTGAGGCTCCACTTACAACAAAGGGACAACTTATCTACTTCGAGGATGGAACATATCTATCTATTGACTCTCTTTCAAAAGTAGTAGTTGCCGACGATTTCAATGCACAAAACATTGCTGAGGATCAAACCTACACTATCAACACTGTTGATGCAGAGGGAAATCCTACAACAGCACCAAAAAAGATTACCTCAATTGTTAAGGGATTAGGCTGGACAAGCTCTGAGTATGGAATCTTCTCAGGAGCATACGGATACATCAACGTATTCCTTTTGATGCTATTCTTCGGAGGTATTATCCTTGACAAAATGGGTGTACGTTTCACCGGATTGCTAAGTACAGTCCTTATGTTCGGTGGAGCTGCCATTAAATGGTATGCAGTTGAGTCATCGTTCAGTGGAGAGATTTTCGGATTGCCAACACAAGTAGCAATTGCATGTCTTGGATTTGCAATATATGGCGTAGGTTGCGAGATTACAGGTATCACCGTTACAAAGATTATTGCTAAGTGGTTTGCCGGCAAGGAGATGGCTCTTGCAATGGGATTGCAGGTAGCTCTTGCACGTATTGGAACCGCTTGCGCTTTGTTCTTCGCTCTTCCAATTGCAAAGAGCTCAGGATTGGTAAGTACACCTGTATTTATTGGAGCATCTGCACTTTGCATTGGATTCTTGGCATTCATGGTTTACCGCGTAATGGATGTTAAGGTTGACAAGTGCATCGTTAAGGAGAAAGAGCTTGCAAAGGCTGCAGGCGAGGCCTCAGAGGAGCAAGCTTCAGAGAGCGACGATCAATTCAAATTGAGCGACCTTAAGTTGATTTTCAGCAATAAGGGATTCTGGTTGATTACTCTACTATGCTTGATGTTCTACTCAGGAGTATTCCCATTCTTGAAGTTCGCAACAAACTTGATGATTATCAAATATGGTGTTAATCCTGACTTGGCAGGTATTATTCCAGGCCTTCTTCCATTCGGAACTATCCTATTGACCCCTGTATTTGGTTCACTATACGATAAGATTGGTAAGGGAGCAACTCTTATGATTCTTGGATCTATCCTATTGACAGTTGTTCACTTGCTATTCGCTATGCCATTGTTGAATGTATGGTGGTTCGCAGTAATCATCATGATTATCTTGGGAATTGCATTCTCATTGGTTCCATCAGCAATGTGGCCATCAGTTCCAAAGATTATTCCTAACAAGTTGTTGGGTTCTGCATACTCAATTATCTTCTACATCCAGAACATCGGACTTTCAATGGTTCCTGTTTTGATTGGAAATGTAATTGGAAAATACACCCAAAACGGAACAACCGACTACACCGTACCAATGCTTATCTTCGCAGCATTCGGAGGAATTGCAGTTGTAATTGCTTTGATGCTTTTGGCCGAGGACAAGAGAAAGCACTACGGATTGCAGGAGGCTAACAAAAAGAGCTAATAAACAACATTAAAATAAAAAGTAACTATGTTTAAAGGACAACCAAAAGGTCTATATGCATTAGCATTGGCCAACACAGGAGAGCGATTTGGTTACTATACCATGCTCGCAATCTTCTTGCTTTTCATTCAGGCAAAGTTCGGATATAGTGCAGCTGTATCAACACAGATCTACTCTATCTTCCTTGCCGGAGTATATTTCATGCCACTTCTTGGAGGTATCTTGGCCGATAAGATTGGTTATGGTAAGTGCGTAACATTGGGTATCGCAGTTATGTTCTTGGGTTACCTATGTTTGGCTATCCCAACTGGTGCCAACATTACAGGTCAGATCCTTATGTTCGGTGCATTGGCATTGATTGCTGTAGGTACCGGTCTATTCAAAGGTAACTTGCAGGTAATGGTAGGAAACCTTTACGACGATGCTAAGTACTCATCTAAGCGCGATGCTGCATTCAGCTTGTTCTACATGGCAATCAACATTGGTGCTATGTTTGCTCCATCAATGGCTAAGGCTGTTACCAACTTCTTCTTGAAGGGTGCCGGTCTTGTTTACGATGCAAACATCCCTGCTCTTGCACACCAGTGTATGGACAACACCATCACTCCCGAGAATATGGAGAAGCTCACACAGCTTGCTTCATCAATGAGTGGTGCTGCAGGCATGGATATGGCTACATTCAGCACATACTACATTGAGCAGTTGTCAACAGCATACAACTACGGATTTGCAGTAGCATGCGTATCATTGGTACTTTCTGTTCTTATCTACTTTGGAACAAAGAGCTGGTGGAAACATGCCGATGTTAACGCAAAGCAGGCTAAGGCTGCTACTACAACATCAGCAAATGAGCCTGAGTTGACCCCTGAGCAGACAAAGAGCCGTATCACTGCATTGTTGCTTGTATTCGCAGTTGTTATCTTCTTCTGGATGGCATTCCACCAGAACGGAGCTACAATGACTCTATTTGCTCGTGACTACACTGCTGCTATTACCGAGGGAATTACTCGTATCGGATTCAATATTTGGAGTCTTGCTCTTATTGCTATCTCTGTTTACACATTGTTCAGTGTATTCCAGTCTGAGACACAGAAGGCAAAAGCAATCTCTGGTATTGCAACATTAGCTTTGTGGGGAGGTGCATACGCTTTGTATAGCAGCATGCCTACACAAGTTGAGATTCAGCCTTCAGACTTCCAGCAGTTCAACCCATTCTTCGTTGTTGCGTTGACTCCATTCTCATTGGCAATCTTCGCTGCATTGGCTAAGGTTGGTAAAGAGCCATCTGCACCTCGTAAAATTGGATTGGGAATGATTGTTGCTGCAATTGGATTCCTTATCTTGACAGTTGGATCAATGGGATTGGCTTCACCAAAAGAGTTGGGTGGAACAGTTAGCCCTGATTTGATCTCTCCAAATTGGTTGATCTCTACATACCTTGTATTGACATTTGCAGAGCTTCTTCTTTCACCAATGGGTATCTCATTCGTGTCAAAGGTTGCTCCTCCAAAGTACAAAGGAATGATGATGGGATGTTGGTTCGCTGCAACTGCAATTGGAAACTACTTGGTATCTATCCCTGGACTTCTTTGGGATAAGCTTCCATTGTGGGGAATCTGGACTCTTCTTATCGCACTTTGCTTGCTTTCAGCTCTATTCATCTTCTCTATGATGAAGAAGCTCGAGAACGCTACAAAATAATATATCCCTAAAAGGATAAACAAATAGCCTCGGCGTTGCCGAGGCTATTTTTCACTCCTAACTCCTAACTATTTAACTCCTCACTCTCTCTACATCTTTTCGATTGCAGCGACAAGGGCATCGACATTCTCGCTCTTGGTGGCCCAACTGGTGCAGAAGCGAACAATAGTTCTGCCACTGCCATCCTCGGCCTCACCCCAAATAGCGTAACTAAAACCGGCATTGGTAAAGTACTCCATCTGCTCGTTAGTCAATATTGGGAACTGCTGATTGGTTGTCGAGTTATTCCAGAACTCAATACCCTTAGTCTCAAACGCTCTACGAATCTTCATAGCGCAATCAACGGCATGCTTGGCTATAGTGAAATAGAGACCATCCTCGAATAGAGTTTCAAACTGAACTCCTAACAAACGTCCCTTTGCCAACATTCCTCCATGTTGCTTAATAGCATATCGGAAACTTCTGTGCATCTCTCTGCTTTTAAACACTACAGCCTCGCCAAACAGAGCACCCACCTTTGTTCCTCCAATATAAAACACGTCGCAAAGCTCAGCAATATCTGCAAGTGTTAAGTCCGAACCCTCGCTCATTAATCCATAACCCATACGTGCACCATCCATAAAGAGGTACAAACCGCACTCATCGCACACTCTGCGCAGAGCTATCAAATCACTCTTGGTATATACCACTCCATTCTCGGCAGGACTTGAGATATATACCATTCCGGGTTGAACCATGTGCTCGTGATCGGCAGAACGCCAATGTGCCTTATAGGCCTTACGAACCTCTTCGGCAGGCACCTTGCCATCTACCCCCGGCACAACCAAACACTTATGTCCGGTCAACTCAATAGCTCCTGTCTCATGAACATTAATATGTCCTGTCTCTACGCAGAAAACTCCTTGATAGGAGTGAAGCATTGCATCGATAACAGTTACATTCGCCTGAGTTCCACCAACAAGAAACTCTACTCCCAAATTGGGATTGCCACACAAATCTTTAATTAAGGCTCTTGCGCGCTCACAATGTCTGTCCACTCCATATCCGGGACACTGCTCCTCATTGCTACGCACCAGAGCATCTATAATTTGGGGATGTGCTCCCTCGGTATAATCGCTTTCAAATCTTATCATATTAATTGTCTCCATATAGTTTTACTGCCAAATGGTCAAAGTATGGGCGCATTGAGCCCAAATTCGTTCCATGAATTCTGTCGTAACTGCGCATCTTCTCAGCCTCCACATATAGCCAACGCGATGCTCTGTAACGCACATCGGGATCTGAACTTCCGCTCTCAATCCACTCACACCACTCATAGAGCTGCTTCAAATCCAGACCTCCAATCTCCCAACGCTCATTAACCAGATTTGAGAAAAGTTTATAGTCGGAATTTCTCTTTGCACACTCTATTCTTAGCTCCAATATTTTTGTCGAGATATCGCGAACTTTAGCCTTACTCATACTCTTTCTCAACTCCTTGAGCGAGGCTTCATCTACACTCCATAGACCGCTATTTTGAACAAGTACTCCATGCAGTTTAGAGCGCCAAATCTTATCGAGTTTCTCATTAACCTTATCACTGCCATACAGAACCGCCAAATTATTGCGATTCTCTACATACAATGGGAAGATTCGCTCATCCGCCTTTGTCACATACTCATCGTACAAATGCCATGCAGCTCTATTCCTCAATAAGGCATCATCAGAACACTCACTAAGCAGTAACATTGCCACCTCATTGCAAAGCTCATCGCCGGCATTTCCAAGCAACTCCACAAACTCCTCAAGAAACTCTCGACTCCGCTCCCCTTGAGCATATCTCAATTTGTAGGCTTCTAATCCTCTGCCACTTAGCGAACGTTCAACACCGTCTGCAACACAATTCCACACAACACCTCCAACAATCTTGTGCACTAACTTTCCATTGTTATAGAAGAGATATATGGGCGAGGCCTCACCCACCAAACTCTCATCTTGAACAGCAAACAAGCCATCAAGCTTTTTCAAAGCACTTGCCAACTCGCTATTGAGAAAGTTACCATTCAAAATACCCTTGAAGTTCGCATCATTGGGAGAGAATTGCACAACTAACGCACTATTCAACTTAGCGGCAGATTTAAGCGTTTCCGTGTAATTTGACTCTTCAAAGAAATAGATATTCCCCGACTGAATCAGAGCCTCACGAGCCTTTATCCTTAGTCTCTCTTCTGTATAGGAGGTACCTGATATTGAATCAATAAGTTTTCCATCAGAGTTTATAAAAAGGATTCCATAGCCACCTGCAGGCACACCATATCTGCCACGAATATCATTTGCAGTCTGCCCGACAGGAGCCGACAGAATAAAACGACTATTCAATAGCAGGGTTGTTAATGAGTCTACTTGGAATGGGAAAATATCGTCATAGAGAGTACTATTGCCAAGTACTCTTTCACGAAGTACTACCGCAACAACTTTATTACGCTTCCCTGCCTGATCAATAGCTGAAGCCAGGCTGCTGTTATCTACATGCAACCTGCTCTGCGCCTCTGCGCCACAGATTCCTGTCAGCAGGAACAAAACTCCTATTAAAACTCTTAAACAACTCCTCACTCCTAACTCCTAACTATTCACTCCTAACTCTATTACCCCCCAATCTTCACCTTCAAGCCACGAGCCTTGAATATCTCCATCGCCTGCTGTTGCAACTCCTCACTTGGAGCCTCGAATGAATACTTTTCGGGATTATAAGAAGTTCCCAATCTGTCATGTTTACCCTTTCCAATATCGTGATAAACAAGAAGATTCACAATCTGTGGTTGCTTTGGCAAACTTGCAAGGAACTCTGCGGAACGCTCCAAATTCTCAATATCGGCATTTACTCCGACAATCAATGGAATACGAATCCAAAAATCAGCTCCCAACTCCGAAATCATTCGAATATTTGATAGAATCTTCTCATTGGGAACACCGGTATAGAACTTATGGATATCAGAATCCATGTGCTTCAAATCGACAAGGAAAAGCGAAGTATACTCAGCAACTCTCTTTACTGTATCTTCTGCAGCGAAAAGAGTAGTATCGACACAACGGTGAATACCCTCATCTTTGCAACGCTTTAAAATTTCAAGCAAGAAATCTGCATGCATTAAGGGCTCGCCACCACACACTGTAACTCCACCTCCCGAAGTGGCAATGGTAGTTGCCTCCTTCTCAATCTCATTCATCAAGTAGTCAACAGTATAGTTCTTGCCTGCCATCTCCATTGCTGTTGAGGGACACGCATCGGCACACTTACCACACATGATACATTTAGAGTAATCGGTTACGATTCCCTCCTCGGCAGTAAGTTTCAAAGCTCCCTGCGGGCAAGCCTGAACACAGAATTGACAACCTATACACTTACGCTTTGTGTACAACTTATCCTGAGTAGGTTTCAATCCCTCCGGATTATGACACCATACACATCTAAGCGGACAACCCTTCAAGAAAATTGTAATTCTGATTCCCGGGCCGTCATTAATAGCATAACGCTTAATATCAAAAACGTAACTCATTATATTTGAATTAGAAATTAGGAATTAGGAATTAGGAATATAATATTCCCGATCCCAATTCCTAATTCAAAACTCTATTCGAAAGCAAGGAATTCAAACAGACAACATCAAAATCGCCGCATCAACTCCTAACTCCTAACTAATTAACTCCTAACTAATCAGAATCCCTCCTGCTCGGTACGCTCAATAACGTCGCTCTGAAGGTCATCGTTCATATCATTGAAGTAATCGCTATATCCGGCAACACGAACCAAAAGATCCTTATAATCGTCCGGAGTCTTCTGAGCAGCCTTCAATGTAGCTGTATCTACAATGTTGAACTGAATGTGGTGACCACCCATTGCAAAGTAACTTCTAATCAAGCTAGCCAACTTGATAACATCCTCCTCGTTCTTCAACAAGCTAGGCATAAAACGCTGGTTAAGAAGAGTACCTCCACTCATTGTCTGATCCAATTTACCCAATGACTTGATAACCGCAGTTGGTCCGTGAGTATCAGCTCCGTGCGATGGTGAGGTTCCGTCAGAAGCAGCCTTATGTGCCAAACGTCCGTTAGGAGTAGCACCCAATACCTTTCCGAAGTAAACGTGACAAGTTGTTGACAACATATTCAAACGATAAACCTCGCCCTTAATGTTTGGCTTACCTTCAATAGCCTTCAACAAGTCGTTGTATACCTGGATAGCAATATTATCAGCATAATCATCGTCGTTACCGAAGAATGGAGTCTTGTTCAAGATGAACTGACGCATTGGCTCCAT
This sequence comes from Bacteroidales bacterium, assembly GCA_015061245.1. Taxonomy (GTDB): domain Bacteria; phylum Bacteroidota; class Bacteroidia; order Bacteroidales; family Marinifilaceae; genus RGIG9079. Next base: position 29,827 of record SUWY01000006.1, on the reverse strand, counting down.
ACCCTCGAAGTTCTTATCACAAGCATCGATAATCTGATCCATTGTGAAGCGGCCATCCTCAAATACATGCTTCTTGATTACAGACAAGCTATCGGTAACTGTTCCAAGACCTGTACACTGGATATATGTTGTATTGTAACGAGGTCCACAGTTGTAGTAGTCCTTACCCTTCTTGATACAGTCATCAATATACAGTGAAAGGAATGTTGCAGGAGCATACTTAGCAAACTGACGATCGATATAGTTACTTACACGCTGCTTTTGATCAACAATGTAGTTAACCTGCTTCAAGAATGCCTCATAAAGCTCCTCGTAGCTCTTGAACTGACGAGCATCTCCGGTCTCGATACTTACTCTCTCGCCTGTCAATGGATCAATACCATTGTGAAGTGTCAACTCCAATAGCTTTGCAGTATTCAAATATCCGGTCAAAACGTATGCCTCCTTACCGAAAGCACCAACCTCGATACATCCAGAGCAACCTCCCTCACGAGCATCGTGAAGCTCTTTACCCTGACGAACCAACTCCTGAATATATGTATCAGGATTGAAGACAGATGGGTATCCGTAACCCTTACGAATAACTTTACATCCTGCCTTCAAGAACTTATCAGGTGTAACTGCACTGATATGCAATGAGCACTGTGGTTGCAATAGGTGCAACTCATCAGCCACCTCAAGCATAATGTATGAAACCTCGTTTACAGCATCGCGACCATCACGATCAACACCTCCGATATTGATGTTTGTAAAGTCGTTATATGTACCACTCTCCTTAGCTGTAATACCAACCTTTGGAGGAGCTGTGTGGTTATTTACCTTAATCCAGATACAAGACAACAACTCCTTAGCCTGCTCACGAGTAAGAGTTCCATCGGCAATACCCTTCTCATAGAATGGACGCAAGTGCTGATCGAAGTGACCAGGGTTCATAGCATCCCATCCGTTCATCTCGGTAATTGTTCCAAGGTGAGTGAACCAATAGATCTGAACAGCCTCCCAGAAGTTACGTGGAGCGTGTGCTGGTACCCAACGGCAAACCTCAGCAATCTTCAAAAGCTCAGCCTTTCTCTGCTCATCTGTCTCCTCTGCAGCCATCTTCTCTGCCAACTCAGCATGACGCTCAGCAAATACAATTCCTGCATCACAAGAGATAGACATAGCCATCAACTCATCCTGCTTATCAGTAGCCTCAGGATCATTCAAGAAATCAAGATTCTTAATCTCCTCCTCAATCTGAGCCTTCAAATCCAACAAACCATACTGATAAACCTTTTTATCCAAAGTTGTATGACCCGGTGCACGCTGCTCCATAAACTCGGTAAATACTCCTGCCAAATATGGCTTTTTCCATGTATCAGGAACGTGGTTGAAAATTCTCTCACGAACAGTTCTTCCCTCCCAATATGGAATTACCTCACGCTCGTATGTAGCGATATCCTCGTCTGAAATCTTATAAGGCTGCAACTCACGAGTATTCAAAACATGCAAATCCTCAACGCTGTGGCAAGTCAACTCAGGGAATGTAGGAACAGCCTTTGGTTTTGGTCCACGCTCTCCAACAATCAACTCATCCTTACCGATATAGATTGTCTTCTTCTTGCAAATCTCCAAGAAGTTCAACGCTCTCATTATAGGAACAGGATACTTACCCTCGTTCTTTTTGTAGAACTCAGTCTCAATCAAAGCTCTCTCAATAGAAAGAGTTGGGATTGCCTCGAAAGACTCCTTTCTCAATCTCTTGATTCTGTCATTCATACCGAAAGCATTATCGGTATTAATCTCTCCAAAGTTACTGCAACTAAATGGAGCTCTTTGTGCTTGTAATTCTGCCATAATTATTTTTGTTTTTAATTGTTTTTCAGTTTAGTTTTCGGGCGAGGTTTCATTCTTTTTCTTTGGGCGAGGCCTCAATTTCACCTCACGTCTGCAAACCTCACAACTCTCATTTGGTACTGCATACAACAATACCGGTGGAGTTCTCTCCACACCGCATAAGGAATAGAAAATTTTTGGAAAATTAAAACAACGCGAATAACATCCTGCGGCTTTAACTATTATCCGCGGATAATCTGGGCGTAGTAAATAAGGCAATTAAAAAGCCTTCTATAGCTCTTACTGTTTAACATTCGCGTATCTCGTGGCGTTATCTTCTCCACCACCTTTGCAAAGTTAAAAAAAGATTTTTCAAAATGCAATAGGTACTAAATATTATTTTTTAAAATTCAACTTCTGTTATTTGTAAATTTATTCTGTCTGTATCATCCGAAATGCTAATCTCAATATCGCAGTCATACTTTGGATACCTAATACTTCGCGAGTAAGCTCCAACTCTCTCAATTGCACCTTTTACATTTACATCTGCGTTCACAATAGTTTCACCATTGTATACAATATTGTACTCTGTAATATCTTGATCAAAAGTAACATCATAGGCTCTACCATCTAAAGTTACACTTGGAAAAGTAAAGATTATAGTATCAGTACCCCATATCACTCTACCATCCATTTGTATAACGTTAGCATCATCGTTATTTTCAGAACTAACAATTTTAGGCTCTATCGATATGCAACTGTAATATGTATCTAGACCATCAAATATTCTATTATTTAAAGAACCTGTGGCATTTATGATGTGTACATCCATCCACGCAGACGATGCCAACGATACATTATAATCAAAATCATATTCATCTTCACGCTGCCAATCATCATCAGAGCTATTGCATGCAATTAGCAAAACCAAAGCTATTGCCGATAACACTTTATTCATACTTATATACATTTACGATTTACATTACCAACACTCTATATCCTTTTTATCTATATCGGGCAAGGTTTCCGACTTAAAGGTTGGATTCTTGCCGGAACGCTTCTGAGCCTGATAATCATGATATAGGCGCAGAGCCAATTTACCCAACAGCAAAATGGCTACTATATTGATTACAGCCATAACACCCATTGTCACATCTGCAAAATTCCACACAATATCAAGCCCGGAAACTGCACCCCATACAACTATTGCACCTACCATAACCCTGTATCCATTTAGCACTGCACTACTCTTAGTCATATAACGGATATTCGCCTCGCTATAGTAGTAGTTTCCAATAATTGAACTATATGCAAATAGCAAAATACATATAGCAATAAAAGGTCCACCCCAAGCACCTATAAACTGATTAACTGCATTTTGCGTTAGCTGAATACCATTACCTTGCATATTTGCATAGCCAACATCGGCTCCATATAGCAACACAACAACGGCAGTACAGGTACATATAATTATTGTATCGGTAAATACACTTAATGCCTGAATAAAGCCCTGTTTTACAGGGTGGCTCACCGCAGCCGTTGCAGCAGCGTTTGGGGCAGAACCCATACCGGCCTCGTTTGAAAAGAGTCCTCGCTTAATACCATAGGATATTGCAGCTCCAACTCCACCACCTAAAACCTGCTCAAATCCAAAAGCACTTGAAACAATGGTCTTTATAATTCCCGGCACCTGCTCTATATTCATCACAATAATAACCACTGCCAATAAAATATAGAAAATTGCCATTATTGGAACCAGTACTCCCACCAACTTTGCAATTCTATGCACCCCTCCAAAGATAACCAATAGCGTTGCAACACATAGAATTACGGCAATAAGAACAGGACTAACTCCAAAAGCAGTGTTATATGCCTGAGCTATTGTATTTGCTTGAACAGCATTAAAAATCAAACCAAAAGTAATAGAGATTACCACTGCAAAAATTGCTGATAACCAAGGCATTTTAAGGCCTTTACGAATATAATATGCAGGTCCTCCCACAAAAGAGTCGCCCCCTTTCTCCTTATACAATTGCGCCAAAGTCGATTCCACGAAGGCCGATGCCGAACCCACAAGAGCCACAATCCACATCCAGAACACTGCACCGGGGCCTCCTGCAGCTATTGCAGTTGCCACTCCTGCCAAATTTCCAGTTCCTACTCTGGAAGCAGTTGCTATACAGAATGCCTGAAATGAAGATACCTGATTCTTGTGCGTCTTACCCTTTCCGGAAAAACCCTCGCCCAAAAGGCGGAACATCTCTCCAAAATTGGTAAACTGTACAAATCTAAAACGCAATGTAAAGTACAAGCCTGTACCTAACAATAAAAAAATGAGCAGGTAATCCCACAAAATGTGGTTTACCTGCCCAATTATCTGATTGATTGTCTCTAACATAGGTATTAATCCATTATATTATTTCACTTTGTAATACTACATTTTACCCATAATAGTTCTAATTTTTCATACCAAATTATAAAACAATCATCTAAAGCAATTTTACTTTACAGCAATTGTCTCAATCTCAACCAATGCGCCTGCAGGCAAATCCTTTACAGCGAAAGCTGCACGAGCTGGACAATCAGATGTATAATACTTACCATAAACCTCGTTCATTGCACCGAAGTTTGCAATGTCAGATAGCAAGCATGTTGATTTTACAACGTCAGCGTATGTGTATCCGGCCTCCTCAAGGATATAACCGATATTCTTCATTACCTGCTCGGTCTGCTCCTTAATTCCACCCTCAACAATCTTACCTGTATTTACATCGATAGGTACCTGACCGCTGATATACAATGTTCCGTTTGCCTCAATTGCCTGGCTGTAAGGACCCAATGCCTTAGGAGCCTTTGGACTGTTAATAATCTTTTTCATATCTTCTTCTATTATGTTTTTAGTTTAATTTCGCACCTCAAATTTAGGTGTAATTTACCAAACTACAAAACTATTCAATCAATCTATTTACAAAACAATCTCTTCGTTGGTCAATTTGACATACTTGGTATTGACTGTTGTGCCGCTCACTTTGAAACGATATGGGTATTCGTAATCATTTTCTACACTCTGATCGCTATCCTTTCTTATATGATTTTGCGGAGCTCCTGAAACGATCAAAACCAAACGCTTTGTATCCTGCGGTACCTCAAAAGTCAAACTACCCTTATTATCTCTTTGTATTTCGCTATAAACAGGAGTCCAACCGCCCTCGCCCGTACAAGCAACAACTCCCCAACGCCAACCAAGATTTGTCAAATCCGAGTAATATCGGTATCCCTGAATATCTGTCTCAAGGTAAGTTGACAAACCTTCAAAATCAATAGTAACCTCAGTTCCTGCAACCGGCACATTTAAATGGATTGCATTATAACCATAGGACTGAGGTGCCATTGCATAGTTTACACTGTTCGATTTGTCTGTTGTATAAATATCGGGATAGCAACGGTAATAATCATCGGTATTGTTATGAATTAACCATGTCTTGTTTGTATAGTAGGAGTCTCTATTACCACTTGTCTGTCGATCCACCATTGCCCTCATATACTGGTTAATCTCATCACTGCAACAACTCCATGTCTGCTCTCTTGCAGCCGATTGCCATATTTGATCATTAAAGAGTTCTTGCGAAGTTTCTGTGTAACGCTTATAAGCAGTAATAATATCCTCACCACGTTTTGCATATCGCCACAATCTTCCTACAAAATCTCTTCCGTGAAGCTCCTCCCACAATCCATGTATATAAAAACATTGATATGCTGCCCAGGAGTGTGTAAATCCTTTGTGACATTGTGCCTGATGTATGGGAATTTCACAATCCCAATTCTTATAGCTCTCCATATTCTGCAAAGCCATGTAATTAGCACAACACTCAATATATCTTGTACCTATATTATCATTTGCAAAACCGGCAAAATTTGAACCATGATATAACAAATCGGGATCAGCATATCTTGAATCAGCACGAACCTGTCCTTGGAAAGCGTGACCAAGTTCATGAGCAATTGCACGTCCTGCCGGCTGAGCTACAACCGGACTAACCCAAAAGGCACCGACACGAGAGTCTATATCACCACCAAAAGCATACCAGGCATCTGTACAATACAAGAAAATCATCATCTTATATTGGTCTGCCAAAGTATAACCGGGTATAATAAACTTCAACTCATCTCTGTAAAGAGCATAATATCGCTCAAGATCTTGAAGCATTTGATCCACATTAACATTCATTGATACATTTCCCTTACGAAGGTTACAAGTTGCAGGGTCATCGCCAAAACCCTCCTCCCAAAAGATAATCAGATTCTCTGACTGTTTTGAGCGCTTCCAACAGAAATAGCTATTTTCATCATGAAGGTCAGCTCTTCTAAAATTGAAATTCTCCTCACCCTCGGGAACCCAAATATTTCCAGGTATATATATCTGTTTATCGTTATATGCCAATTGATAAGCATGTGCTCGTTCAAAATTTCTACCTATAAATGATTGAGTTATCTGACCTTGATTAGTATTAATGGTAACCGAGATTGTATCATTTGAAAGATCGGATGGTAAGAATGCCACTCTCAAAGTTACCGATTTACCCCTCTCAACCGATTTTGCCCAATCTCCGCTAACAGTGATAGCCAACTCATCGGTATATTCTGTCGGGATTACCTTCATAAAATTCTCATTATCACTCTCAAGAGTAATATCGATAGTTCCGCTCTTAACGAAGGATTTACTACTCGATTTTATAGTAGCATCGGTTACACTTAAAGGAGAATCCTGACGATTATAGATAAGCAAATCAATCCATGTACCTACATGTTGAAACGAAGCAACAGTTGTACGACTTATAGAGGTTGGAGGTGCCACCAAAAAATCATTCTCAGCAATATGAGAGAAATTAACATCACTCTGAACTTGAGCAGGATTTATTGCAATCGGAACTGCCTCTAAATTATCCATTATCTCGCGGTATGGATAATAGGCATAAAAATAGGTACCCCTCTCCATTGTTACCGGAGCATCGGAATAGGCTCTTCGCAACTCTCCATTAATAGTAAAAGATTGATTGTTCATTAAGTCGGAATAGACTCCTATTTTATCACCTTCAGCAAACTTTGTTGCAAAACCATCATATATTACACGCGAAGTTGAGCCATTTTCTATTAGGACATCAATACCCTCATGCCGAGCTGATGAAACATCAACTTCACTGTCACTTATATTATCCTCTTGACATGCAATTAAACCACACAACAAGAGCATAATAACGCTTAAAATTTTAATCTTCATACTCTCTATTATAGTTTTCGTTTTTTGCAAATATACACACATTTTTACAATCTCAACGCTTTTAGTAGATATATTATACTATCTACTCTAAATTTTAAATATTTAAGGTAACCATAAAATTCTTACCTTTGCAATCTATTATTAAAACAGACTATGATTCAATATAAAAAGAGAACATTAAGTAATGGATTGACTGTTATATGCAATACAGATAAGAGCACTGCATTTGCATGTTTCAACATATTGTACAAAGTTGGTTCAAGGAACGAGGATTCAGAGAGAACCGGATTTGCACATCTTTTCGAGCACCTTATGTTTTCAGGCTCCAAGCATGTTGAGGATTACGACAGAACCATTGAGTTGAGTGGAGGAGAAAACAATGCTTTCACCACAAACGACTTTACCAACTACTACATAACTCTTCCGGCAGCCAACATCGAGACCGCCTTCCATTTGGAGTCGGACAGAATGGCATGGCTAAACATCAACCAAAACTCGTTGGATATACAAAAACATGTTGTTATTGAGGAGTTTAAAGAGCGCTGCATCAACAAACCTTACGGAGATATTTGGCACAAATTAAAACCTTTGGTTTATAAAGTTCACCCATATCAATGGCCCACTATCGGAAAAACTCCCGACCATATTGCCGATGCAACTTTAGAAGATGTAAACAACTTCTATAAACAGTTCTATGCCCCCAACAACGCTATCATTGCAGTGAGCGGAGCTGTTGATGCAGAAAAGGTTTTCGAGTTGGCAGAGAAGTGGTTTGGCGATATTCCTGCCAGTTGCACCGAGCAGAAAGAGATTCCGACAGAACCTGAACAACAAGAGGTGCAACGTATTGTCCTTGACAACAATCAGGTCCCTGCAAATGCGATATACAAGGTTTACCACATGCCTGCACGCACAGAGCGCAACTACTACGTAAGCGATTTGATTTCGGACATTCTTTCAGAGGGCGATTCATCACGTCTTATCACACACCTTGTAAAGGACAGGAACATATTTTCAAGCATCGACGCCTACATAACCGGCGACATGGATGCCGGCCTATTTATCTTCTGCGGAAAACTTGCAGAGGGCATAACATTCGAAGAGGCCGAAGAGGCCATAAACAAAGAGATTGAACTATTTATAAACACTCCTATTCCTCAACGTGAATTCGAGAAGATTATTCACAAACGTGAAGCTCAACTCTGCTTTGGCGAGATAAATTACCAAAACAAGGCTGCAAACCTTGCATTCTTTGAAATGCTTGGTGATATAGAGCTAATCAATGCAGAGAAGGAGGTTTACGAGAATGTTTCAGTTTCAGAGATGCAAAACTTTGCCAAACACCTTTTCCGCAAAGAGAATTGTACCACCCTACACTACAAAAAGAGATGATTGACAGAAATATAGCACCCAAAATATTTCCACTATCACAACCTGTGATTATGGAGCACAAAACCGAAATACTACCTAATGGTGTAGAGCTTGTAATTTTGCACGACCCTTCGCAAGAGGTCTTTAAGGTGGACATTATGTTCAAGGCCGGAGCAGCGTATCAGCCTCAGCGACTAATTGCAACTACGGCAATTAACATGTTGGGCGAGGGCACAAGCAGCCACACCTCAGAGCAGATTTCAGAGCTATTCGACTACTATGGGGCCTATATCGGAGAGCATGTAAGCATGATTAACTCCGAGTTGTGCTTAATAGGTTTGTGCAAATATGCAGAGCCTGTAATCAACCTGACAGCAGAACTTATCATCGACTCGATATTCCCCGAGAAGGAGCTTGGCATATTCTTGAAAAACAGAAAACAGCAGTTCCTAATCCAGTGCGAAAAGACATCGTATCTGGCAAGAAAAGAGTATATGCTCCGTATGTACGGCGATGGCCATCCATACTCAAATCAGGTCGATGCAGAGGACTATGATCTATTAGAGCGAGAGCTTCTCGTAGAGTTCCACAAAGAGCGTTACGCAGCAGAGAACTGCAAGGTATATATTTCGGGCAATGTAAGCGATGAGATTTTGGGATATATTCGTAAAGCATTCTCCGAGATTCCAAATTGCTACAGCTTGAATGAGCGATATATACCTAAGGCAAAGCCCTCGCCCATTGGCAAATACCATGTAACAAAAGAGAAGAGTGCGCAAAACAGCATAAGAATCGGAAAGAGCGGAGTTAAACTTACCGACCCCGACTACCCCGAATTTATGCTTTTAAACACAATTTTCGGAGGCTACTTCAGTTCCCGTCTAATGGCCAACATTCGCGAGGAGAAGGGTTATACATACGGCATTCAGAGCTGCAATTTACCAATGTACAATGCCGCCAACTGGTTTATTGCCACCGATGTAAACAAAGAGATGTGCCAGGCAACCATAGATGAGTGTTTTAAAGAGATGCGCAACTTGGCAGAAAAACCGATAGGAAAGGAGGAGTTTAACCGAGCTCGACAATACCTTCACGGAGAGTTATTGCGTGAGCTTGACGGAGCATTTGCTCAATCGGATATGCTTCGCCATAAACGTTCATTCGGCTTGGACTTAGGACTATACAACCAAATGATAAAACGAATATCCACCTGTGATCCCGATCGCATACAGGAGCTTGCAGCACGCTATCTTCGTCCAGAAGAGTGCTACATAATCACCGCAGGAGAATAAGAAAATGGGCTGACTTTCTTGATTAAGTCAGCCCAATCTATTTAGTTTTATACCTTCTCTTTATACCTCTTCAGGAATCCAAGTAACAGAACTCATTCCTCCTATTGAGTTAATCAACTCTTTATTCTCCTCTATGATAAAACGAGTCTCGTCGGGTAGAGTCTCATCGGTAGCAGTAAGTACCAACCCCTCTTTAAATGTTATTGTTGAAGGCTCTCCCACCTTATAAACCAACGACTCAGTTGTCTCTCCAACTTTGATAGTCTGATTTGTTTCAAAAAGAGTCCATGTTGCTACACCATAAGTGCCGGAATGATCATCAACATATAGCTTTCCATTAGCATAGAAGTAGTATACCTTATTGTCCGAACCACTCCAAACACCTTTTAAATCCTTAGCAGTCAAAACATCTGCCTCGGGATCTATCGGATCATCACCAGAACCATCGTCACCGGTTCCATCATCTCCTGTACCATCATCTCCAGTACCATCATCTCCAGTACCATCTCCATTTCCATCATCAGGCAATTCAGGGGTTCCTTCGTTACCGCCATCGTCATTTCCACCATCGCCATTATCAGGACCATCAGGTCCACCGGTATTATCCGGAATTTCAGTATTTCCGGGAGTTCCCGGAGTTACATCATCACTATCAGAGCTACACGCTCCAACTGCAAACATCACCAATAGAGCAAAAGCTCCTAACATATATCTCAATTTCATAACTCAATATTTTTTACAATTCAACCTCCTCTTTATTTATCTTCACGTATGAAGTATTAACCGAAGTTCCAGTAACCTTGAAACGGTATGGGAAATGATAATCATCGCTAACATCCTCATCCCAATCCTTCTGACGATGCGATGTAGGAGCACCGGTTACCAAGAATACCAAACGCTTTGTATCCTCGGGCACAGTAAATGTCAATGAACCACTATCACTGCTCTGCATTTCGCTATAAACCGGAGTCCAACCACCTTCGCCAGTGCAAGCTACAATACCCCAACGCCAACCAAGTGTTGAGCTGTAGTTATAATCGGCAATTTCAGTTTCAGGATAACTTGACAATCCCTCGAAGTCAATAGTAATCTCGGTTCCTGCCTGCGGTACCTTCAAATGGACTGCATTATAACCATAAGATTGTGGCGACAAAGCATAATTCACGTTAGTTCCCTGATCTTTAGTGTAGGTATCTGGATAACAACGATAGTAGTCATCGGCACTATTATGAATCAACCAAGTCTTATTTGTATAATATCTGTCACGCTCGCTTGCAGAGAGTCTATCCAACATATTACGCATATATTGATTAATCTCATCGTATGTAAAGCTCCATGTTTGCTCCTTGGCTGCAGATAACCAAATCTCATCGTTAAACTTATCTTGCGAGGTGTTGGTTATGCGCTGATATGCCTGAATTGCATCCTCGCCCCTATTAGAGAAACGCCATACCCTTGCAAGAATATCCCTACCGTGCAACTCCTCCCATAAACTCATTAAGTAGAAGTATTGGTAACGAACCCATTCGTGAGTGAAGCCCTTATGAGCATTTGCCTGATGAACCGGAATCTCACAGCCCCAAGTCTTGAAATACTCTAAGTTCTGCCATGCCATATAGTTAGCACACTGCTCCCAGAATCCATTACCCTGGCCAATATTGTGGCTAAAACCGCAACCACGTGAGTGGTACAACAAATCAGGATCGGTCTTGACATCGGCTGCTACCTGATATTGGAAAGAGTGTCCCAACTCGTGAGCAACAGTCTGACCCACCGGGTTACAAGCACTTGGACCAATCCAGAATGTTCCAATGTAATTATCAACTCCTCCTCCATACGCAATCCATACATCGGTATAGAAAAGGAAGATTATCATTTTATGGGTATCTGTTCTTGAGTATCCGGGAATGACAAACTTCAACTCATCGCGATAACGAGCATAGTATGCCTCCATCTTCTCCAACAGGTTGTCAACATCAACCTTCATTGATACATTTCCAACTCTCTTGGTACATTTTGATGGGTCATCACCAAATCCAGGCTCCCAGAAAACAATCAAATTCTCTGACTGTTTTGAACGTTGCCAACAGAAATTGCTCTTCTCATCATAAAGGTCTGCAGTTCTAAAGTTAAATCTGCTGACTGAAGCACCCTCTGGCAACCACAAATTTCCTGTCAAATAGATTTTCTTATCATTATATGACAGTTGATAAGCGTGACCTCGCTTAAAATCACGTCCTTTAAAACTCTGTGTAATTTGACCGGCACTGGTCTGAATCTCAACAGAGAGGGTATCATTTGACATATCAGAAGGAAGAATTGCAACTCTGATAACCGCACTCTTTCCTGTTGGAATATCCTTCGCCCAATCGCCCGATACATTAACATTAATCTCATCGGTATAGGTTGCAGGAGTAACCTTTAAATACTCCTCTCCATCCTTTGCAGCTGTAATATCGACAGTTCCACTCTCAATAAATCCACCCTTTTGCGATTTAATCTTCGCTCCTGTAATTGTCATAGGCGAGGCCTCACGATTATAGACCAACAAATCGATCCATGCGCCTACATGTTGAAACGACGCAACTGTTGTCTTAACAATTGTAGCAGGTGCAACTACTAAATAGTCATACTCTGAAATGTGTGAGAAGTTTGCATCGCTCTGAGTCTGACTCTTTGAAATTTTTACAGGCATTGCTGTAACATCGGTCAACTCCTCGTTATATGGATAGTAGGCATAGTACTCAGTACCCTTCTCCATAGTTACCGGAGCCTCAGAATATGCTCTGCGCAACTCTCCATTTATGACAAATGGTACATTCTGGAAAGTTTCGCCATAAACTCCTATTCTATCTCCCTCGACAAATTTTGTGTCATACCCCTCATACATAACCCTTGAAGAGGTACCTGACTCAATTACAACATCAAGATAGGTTCCTTGATCATCAAGATTACCTATACCTTGCTCTGAGACAACATCATCATTACATGCCCAGAAGCACAAAAAGGCAATTACTGCCCATAAAATCCTAGTTTTATTCATAGTTTTGGTTTATTGTTTGCCAATTTTAGTACACAAATATAACCCCATAAAAATGCACTACCAAACTTTTCTTAAAAAATATAAAAAGAAGATGGGTTCCTTAGAGAAAAGAGCCCATCTACACCGACTAATTCAACTTATATCTACACCTTTTGATTATATAATCTCAACAAAGAAGTCAATCTCAACACACTTGCGTGTAAATTTATTGGCATATCTAAAAGTAATCATTGGATTCTCCGGCTGGGAATCGGGCTTACACCCTACAAATTCAAATGTTCCATTTAGATTTGGTTTTATACATGCTCTTGCATCAGGTGAGCGCCATCCAACAGCTCCCAAATATCCAAACCAACCATCTGTCATCTGCCAAGGCTCATAAATTAGAGCATACTCTAAAACATTTTCTCTTGGATCAACCTCTACTGCATCCTGCATGTATATATCTGTAACTTTGCCACCTATCAGACTCTCAATTTCAGGCATTTTATCCTTAATGGAATAGGTTCCACTCTGTTCATACCCCTCAGAGGCACTTAAAGTAAAAAGTACTGTATCTCGTCCCATCACCGTCATATCGCCGGTTTTATCAATAGCATTTGGATGCGACTTCACAACTCCATGAAGGATTACAGGAGCCTCTCCGCTGGACATTCTTGATTTTAAATATAGCATACACCCTCCCAAAATTATGAAAAGACCTAGTAAAACATACACAACACCCATCATATTACGCTTATATATAACTCTTATAAGAAGAAATATTACAATTAAGATAAAGATAATTGATAACAATACCAATGGGAATCCCCAGAACATCTCCTCAGGAATATCCACCATATCAAAAAATAACATCATAGGAGTTAGTCCCATAACAATCATTCCAATAGAAACAAGGATAAAAGCAATAACACAAATAACAATAGGAATCATCAATATAAAGAATAGGGCCTTAAAGATAGTTCTTGCCACATTTGAAACAGTCTCATTACTTCCATCGCTCATTACATTTCTTGCTATTGAATCGGCAGAGAGATCTTCACCTCGCATACGCATCTGCTCAATAACGGTTCTTGCCGGTGGAACGATTAACCACATCACAATATATACAAAAAGAAATGGGAAGTTTACGTATGGTATAAATATTAAAATAACTATAGCCAAACGGAACCAACTCTTATCTATACCCATATAGGCAGCAAGTCCGGCCAATACACCTCCTAACAAAGCATTATTTGTGTCTCTATATAAGCGTTTTGAAGGCTTTTGTTTTACCGAATCGCAATCTGTAGAGTTATCTACTCTCTTATTATCAGCATTTTCATTCTTTTCTCCGTTTTCACTAAAGTCATTTACATTTCCAAGCTGTTCAATAACTCTTGCCACCTGGCTGCGAGTAATTACCTTATCTACGGACTCTCCGGTCATCTCGCTAAACAACTCACCTATGCGCATCTCAAAATCATCAACTATCTCTTGATAATTTTCAGATGAAATAGATCTGAAATACTCTTTCAAATTACTTAAATAGGTGTGGAGAATGTTATAACCATCCTCGCTTATAACGAAATTACGACCACCAACATTTATACTAATAGTCTTATCCATACTGCTAATTATTATCCTGTTTAAACTCTTTGTCACCTGTATCCCCTTTTATGTGGTTAACGGTGTTTGCTATATCATTCCATGCCGTCTCGATTTGAGCCAACATTGTACATCCCTCATCTGTAAGGCGATAATACTTACGAGGAGGTCCCTGTGTAGATTCCTGCCATTCGTATGTCAATATTCCGTCGTTCTTCAATCGAGTCAACAATGGATATAGTGTACCCTCGACCACAATTAACTTTGCCTCTTTCAATCTGCTTAAAATATCAGACACATAGAGACTCTCTTTGTGTAGAAGCAACAGAACGCAATACTCAAGCATTCCCTTTCGCATTTGCGATTTTACGTTCTCAGCATCCATAACTTTATAAATTTCAATAGATTAACAAAATCAAGCCCAACTATTTGCGCATAATAGTCGCCAATTTCAGGAGCAAAGTTAATACTTTTATAGTACTTTGCAATACATAGTACTAAAATTTTACAAAGTATTGTAGAGTTTTTCTAAAGAGAGGCAATGTATTATTAATTCTATATCTGAAAAGGGGGGCAAGAATAAAAAAAACAGAAAAGACTTGCAAGAATAGAAATAAAAGCATACCTTTGCAGTCGCAAATGGTTCCGTAGCTCAGCTGGATAGAGCAACGCCCTTCTAAGGCGTGGGCCGAGCGTTCGAATCGCTCCGGAATCACTGCTTCCAAAATCCCGATAGCTCAAAAGGTTATTGGGATTTTTTATTCCTAATTGCTAATTCCTAATTAATATCTATCTTTGCAAAAATTATCACTACAATTATAAAAAAGATGAAAAAGAGAATTATGACAGCATGCGCAGTGGTATTGCTTGCAGGATGTGCAACCGAAACAAAGGTTGAGAATCCATTCTTCACAGAATATACCACTCCGTTTCAGGTGCCACCATTCGATCAAATTAAGATTGAGCACTACAAACCTGCCTATTTGAAGGGTATGGAGGAGCAGGTTGCCGAGATTAACGCAATTATCAACAACCCTGAAACTCCAAACTTCGAGAATACCATTGCTGCCCTTGACCAGAGCGGAAAGCTATTGAGCAAAGTGGCCATTGTATTTTCAGGATTGAACAGCGCTAACACAACTGCCGAGATGCAGGCATTGAGCCAGGAGATGTCGCCACTACTTTCAAAGCACAGCGATGACATTAACCTTAACTCAAAGCTGTTCGCCAGAGTGAAAGAGGTTTACGAGAACCAAGAGGGAATGAACCTTACAAAGGAGCAGAAGAAACTTTTGGACGAGACTTACAACGATTTTGTTCGTAGCGGAGCCAATCTTGATGCAGAGAAGCAGGAGAAACTTCGTGAGTTAAATGGTAAAATTTCAATGTTACAGTTGAAGTTCGGTCAAAATATGCTTGCAGAGACCAACGCATTCCAGTTGGTAATTGACAACGAGAAGGATTTGGCAGGTCTTCCAGAGAACATTATTGCAAATGCAGCTCAAGACGCAAAGGCTGCCGGTATGGAGGGAAAATGGTTATTCACTCTTCAGAACCCAAGCATCATGCCTTTCTTGCAGTACGCAGAGAATCGTGAGCTTCGCGAGAAGATTTTCAACGGATACATCAATCGTGGAAACAACAACAACGAGAACGATAACAAACAAGTTGTTAAAGAGTTGATTACTGCTCGTATGGAGAAGGCACAGTTAATGGGCTTCAACAACTATGCAGAGATGGCTTTGGAGACTCGTATGGCAAAGACCCCAGAGGCTGTTTACAATTTGCTTGACCAGATTTGGGTTCCTGCATTGAAACAGGCTAAAGTTGAGTTGGCAGACATTCAAAAGGAGATCAAGAAGGATGGCAAGAACTTTACCGCCGAGGGATGGGACTGGTCATTCTATACAAGCCGTGCAAAGAAGGCAAAATTCAACCTTGATGAGACTCAGGTACGCCCATATTTGCAACTTGAAAATGTTCGCAACGGAATGTTCACCTTTGCCAACAACTTGTACGGTGTAACATTCACAGCTATTGAGAATATTCCACTACCTCATCCTGATGCAGAGGCATTCGAGTGTAAGGATGCCGATGGAACACACCTTGGAGTTCTTTACCTGGATTACTTCCCACGTGCAAGCAAGCGTGGCGGTGCATGGTGCGGAACATACCGTTCACAAACCTACAAAGATGGCAAGAGAGTTGCTCCGGTTGTTACCATTGTATGTAACTTCACAAAACCATCACCTGGACAGCCTGCTCTTCTTAGCGCAGACGAGGCTGAAACAATGTTCCACGAGTTTGGACACGCCCTTCACAACTTGTTCAAGGATGTTCACTACTACGGAGTTTCAGGTGTTCCACGCGACTTTGTTGAGCTTCCATCACAGGTTAACGAGCATTGGGTATTTCAGCCTGAGATGCTAAAACTATACGCTAAGCACTACCAGACAGGCGAGATTATCCCTGCTGAGTTGGTTGAGAAGATGGATAAGAGTGGCAAATATGGTCAGGGCTTTGTAACAGTTGAGTACCTTGCAGCATCGCTTCTTGACATGGACTTCCATGTATTGAATGAGATTCCTGCAGATATGGATGTTATGCAGTTCGAGGCAGAGACTTTAGGTAAACGAGGTCTTTTGAAGCAGATTCCATCACGTTACCGCACCACCTACTTCAACCACACTATGGGAGGAGGCTACACCGCAGGTTACTACAGCTACATCTGGGCTGAGGTTCTTGATGCAGACGCATTCAAGGCATTCACCGAGGATGGCGAGTTGTTCAACAAAGATATGGCTGCCAAGTTCCGCAAGTATATCTTGACCCCGGGAGGCATTGACGATGCAATGGATATGTACGTTAACTTCCGTGGCCAGGAGCCTGGTATTGATGCCCTTCTTGAGAACCGCGGTTTGAAGTAAATCAATCACCACAATAAAAAAGATAAGCGAGGTTTCAACTTGAGACCTCGCTTATTCTATTATAAATCTGATATTTCTATAAGATTGACAGATAATCCATAATCAATCAAGAAGCAGACTATCAATTGTCTTCACTAACTGATTAAACTCATCCTGTTTGAAGAGGCGTGTCAACATGATAATCTTTCCCTCCGGAGAGACCAAAACATTTCTGGTAACACCAGCCTTCGCTGTAGCATATTTTGTAAATGCCTCAGAATCGGTATCAAGCACCATGTGATATGTAACTCCTGTACCCTCAGCCAACTGCTTTGCCTGCGCAAGGGAATCTCTTCTACAAACGCCCACCAAGACAAAATCCTTGTCATCTTTATGACGCTGCCAAATATCCTTCTCGATATGAGGCATCTCCTGACGACAAATTCCGCACCAGCTTGCTGTAAACTGCAACATAACCAACTTACCGCGATGATCTGAAAGTTTAAAAGTTGAGCCATCGTCCATTGTTAACTCAAAATCGGGAGCCATATCGCCCACCTGCACAATGTAATCGTTCTCATAAACCTTCTGCTCGGTTTGTACTGTCTGTACCTCTGTAGGCGAGGCCTCGCCCTGAACCGCATTAGTTGATTTACCCTTACATGCAATGGCAAACATCGCTACCAATGCCAATACCCAAAACTGTCTCATACTTGTTATGTTGTTATATTGTTTGTACCTCTATGCTACAAATAACAAAGCTTATACTTAGCTCCTGAATCGCATATAAACTCAAGAATCTCCTTGAAAATTGCTTCAACTTCCGATGGGACCAATACCGATGAATTGGGATCAAACTTATCACAAAACGCCTTAGGCAAATTCGATACTGCAACTCCCACATTTCGGGCAAGCAAAATTGCCTCATCTCTATCTACGATTGCCTGAACACAATCGTTATTCCAATCGTCATCGTCGTCCTTAAACTCATATTGAACGCCGAACATTCCATCATCACCACACCCCACACTCAACGTTGCCGAAATCTTTTCCAAGTCCTCGTCCGACTCTGCAATCAATTCACTAAACTTAATCATACTCATATCACTAAACACAACACACAAAAGTAGTTCAAATTAAAAAAAACACAAAATTTATCACAAAACATTATTTAACCACTCCATTTTTGCGTAGATTCTTATCTCTTTCAGCAGTGGTATATTCTACGCGCTGAGGTGTATAAGTCGGTGTATTAGTATAGATCTTTCCATACTTAAACTCTATTGGATCTATAAGAGTAATCTCATTCTCCAAACCCTTCATATGACCATGATATGAAGTCCAATAGTTGCCATCCGGGCCTACAAAAATCTGATTATGTCCAATTGAAGTTATATGCAGATCTGGATTCGGAGTAGCCACTCCGTTCTTAACCACATAAGTTGTATCATTTTGCGTATAGGCACCAAACAAAGGATTTTCGGGCGATTTTGTCCATGGACCATGAATATCAGTTGCAGTTGCATAACCAACAGCATAACCACGTGTCCACGAAGAGTAGAATAGATAATAAATACCATCCTTTTTCACTACATGCGACCCCTCTACTCCTGCACCATCCCATTTACCAGGTTCCTGCTTAATCAACTCAACGGGATACTCCTTCAATTTAAAATTCTCTATATCCAACTCTGCTACATAAATTATATGCAAATCAGTCCAACCATTATTAAAAAAACAATACACCTTACCATCATCATCCTGGAAAAGAGTCATATCATTCGATGCAAATGGAGTTAATGGCTCATCGGGAGTAACTACAGTATAAGGCCCTGTTATACAATCGGCAACTGCCAAACCACAAGCATGATAATGTTTCTGATTTTCAACATCACCAAAACCGCCACTATTATTCTGACAATTAAAAGTCAAAAAATATTTATCACCTATCTTGCGTAACTCAGGAGCCCAAAAGCGATCTTTATACCATACATTTGAATCTAAAGCAAAGGCATCGATTAACATTCTATCAAACTTCCAATCAACCAAATTGTCAGAGACATACAACTTAACTCCGGGATTTGGACCACCCCAAACAGGAGCACAAGTTCCTACGGCATAATATTTTCCTCCATCGGGGACAATATGCGTATCTCTAAATGTCAAACTCACCAAAGGATTCTGATACTCAAATACCATCTTCTCTGTACAAGAGAACAAACTAAGTGTCAACATAAGTATCGACACCAACTTAACTATCTTATTCATCTGATTAATTGTTTAAATTTCTTTGTCACTAAGTTATATGAAAATATTAAAACATACAAGAAGAAGGGTTGATTTACCGTATTTCAATCTGCTCGACTTGATTTCATTTTAGTAACTTTGACCTAGTGAAAACAACTTGATATTTGGAGGTTACACAGATGGGTAGTTGTGAATTGCTTTCATTTTTGTAACTTTGAAATATCGGAAACAACTCCGTGATTTCTATGTTACTGAGCCTGGCTGTTGTGAATTGCTTTCATTTTTGTAACTTTGAAATATCGGAAACAACAGCGGCCTCATTACGGCCATTAGCGGGGCAGTTGTGAATTGCTTTCATTTTTGTAACTTTGAAATATCGGAAACAACTGGACTTCTGGGCGTGGTCGGTTCTGCACGTTGTGAATTGCTTTCATTTTTGTAACTTTGAAATATCGGAAACAACTAGGTGGTTCATTTATAGCATCGGCAGCAGGTTGTGAATTGCTTTCATTTTTGTAACTTTGAAATATCGGAAACAACGCCCCGATGTCGTTATAATTCTCATCTAAGTTGTGAATTGCTTTCATTTTTGTAACTTTGAAATATCGGAAACAACTAGTAAGTTATCTAAGATTAATCATACGTGTTGTGAATTGCTTTCATTTTTGTAACTTTGAAATATCGGAAACAACCACGAAAGTCGTGGCAAACGAACGCGGCGGTTGTGAATTGCTTTCATTTTTGTAACTTTGAAATATCGGAAACAACTGAATGTCAGTACAACGTTGTTCGTTCCTAGTTGTGAATTGCTTTCATTTTTGTAACTTTGAAATATCGGAAACAACTAATACAGCCGCATTTAGCCAAAGGTAAGAGTTGTGAATTGCTTTCATTTTTGTAACTTTGAAATATCGGAAACAACTGGGAGGAGATTACCGACGAGGAGGCAAACGTTGTGAATTGCTTTCATTTTTGTAACTTTGAAATATCGGAAACAACGAACATCGCCAGACGAGAGATGCAATAATCGTTGTGAATTGCTTTCATTTTTGTAACTTTGAAATATCGGAAACAACGCTACACGAAAGGTTATACCGAGGGCGTAGTTGTGAATTGCTTTCATTTTTGTAACTTTGAAATATCGGAAACAACTGTAGCTCCTTTTCAATCTTACGCAAAATAGTTGTGAATTGCTTTCATTTTTGTAACTTTGAAATATCGGAAACAACGAACTGCCGTATATCGTGTATAGGCGTACAGTTGTGAATTGCTTTCATTTTTGTAACTTTGAAATATCGGAAACAACTGATTACCGGGAAACAAATAAATATCAGTTAGTTACGACAAAGAATAGAATTAAAATTCACTATAGTTTCCGTAGCAAAAATCCCCGAGTTTTCGGGGATTTTTGTATTCTAAAACAACTCCAACTGCTGACCAGCAGTTGGCAACTCTTGCGGTTTTTCTCCATAAAAAAGCTCCATTGAACCAAATTGTTTATCCGTCACACACAAAATTCCCACCTCTCCATACTTTGGAAGAAAAGATTTTACGCGCTTAATATGAACTGCTGCATTCTCAGAACTTGAACAATGACGGATGTAAATAGAGAACTGAAACATTGTAAAACCATCCTGTTGTAACTGCTTTCGAAAAAGAGCATATGCCTTCTTATCCTTTTTAGTCTCTGTTGGAAGATCAAAAAAAACAAGAATCCACATAACTCTATATTCGCTAAACCGTTCACCTATCATTAACGTTCAGGATAACTTATTTTTCTTAATTCACCGGAAAAACATTTATAAAGCGATGCTGTCGTTTGACTTACAGCAACCATTAATGGACTTCGCCTACCATTAATAACAACATCCAAGGTTGGTATTGATAGTAATTTAGCCTTTATCTCTTTAGTTAATTCAGCCTTACCATCGGTATTAATCACAATATTATAAACCAACTCATCTACATATGGTCGGTATGGTTCCATAATATCGTCAGCTAAACAATAGGCATTATATCTATTGTGGTGATGTATTCCCATAGTAGGCAACATTCCACTTATCACCAAAGCCCTTGCAACAACTGCCCTAAGAATAGCATATCCATAATTTAGAAGATTATTGGGATATGCCCCATCCCTATTACGAGTAAAATCATCAAGTGTATCAAAAAGATTCTTCCAATAAAAGGCAGCTGCACGAGACTCAATATTTTCGGAATCGCCACTTTTTACATCATCAGACCAAATATACATACATTTCATTACTTTGCCTCTACACAACTCTAACACTCGAGCTTGATTATATATCTTGGCCTTAATTGTTTGCTGCCACAATTGTTTCTTTAAGGGGAGCGAGGCCTCAAGTTGATTTCTGAAACGCTCATTCTGAGTTGTATTACCATATAATGGTAACATCAAACCTACCGGCATACTTCTGCTATCACAAGTGATAACGGAACAGTTATTTTCAAGCATAGCCTCTAAAACACCGGAAGTAATTGTTATCTGTTTATTATCCAATACAACAACACCAATATCCTCTATCGGTTTTGTTATCTCCATTGACTCCTTAAATTTAGAGGGCAATGTATCATTTCTCTCTATCTCAGGCAATTTTATCACCAACTGACCATTGCGCAGAGATAGATAGGTTGGATTACCAAAATAGAGAGTCTTTTTAATCATTGTACAATGAATTTATTTCTTAAACTTCTTCTGTTCTCTCTCAAAGTTTTCAATGAAATGTAACTCAACCGGAGAGAGTTCTAAGTTAGTTCTTTCCTTAAATTTATCAAACTCCATATTTGCTTTTGCTTTAGCCATTTCAGCAGAAACGACTCCTGCATGATGGAGTAATTCCATTCCTGATAATTTTAAGAAATCATCCAACTTGGCTATCCAATCCTTCATATACATTGGTGTATGACTCTTAGCTTGAAGTTCTGCAAAATCTAAATAAAGATTGACAATACGATTCAAGGTATCAAGTTCATTATCATCCAAATAATTCTTGGCATATTCAGCATCCTTACGTTTTGGTATAGGGCCTGTCCAAGTTGTCAATCCCATAAAATCTTTCTCAGCATCAGCTCTATTATATATAATTTCTGCTGCAGTATGTCCATGTACAGAATAGTGCATCTTATTTTGGACTGTAGCAAAAAATTGTTTTGTTCTTTCTGTACGAGGATCATAATCAATACTAAGAGCATAAATTTCTAGTATTTTCCTATAGAACACTTTTTCAGAAGAACGAATGTCCCGAATGCGTGCAAGAAGTTCGTCGAAATAGTTCCCTTTTCCTGCATTCTTCAATAATTCATCGTTTATGGCAAAACCCTTTATCAAATACTCTTTCAGTACTTGTGTAGCCCAAATACGAAATTGTACACCACGATATGATTTCACTCTATAGCCAACACTGATAATCATATCAAGATTATAGTAATCAACCCAATGTGTTTGAGATTTACTTTCAATAGCTCCATGTTGAGTGGTTGTTGCATTTTTTGCAACAACCACATTCTTATCTAATTCGCCTTCTTCAAATACATTCCTAATATGTCTGGAAATAGTAGATTTATTACGCTGAAATAAATCTGCCATTTGGTCTAGAGTCAGCCATACAGTTTCATTAGCAAGCGTTACTTCTATCTTGCTTTCGCCATCTTGAGTTTGATAGAGAATTATTTGACCTTTATCTTGTTGTTCCATTATTAATATTCTCCTACACTTACAATTTGTCCGATATGATTTACACGCACCTTAACTATTCCATAGATTGCCTTAAGTCCCAATTGAGGTTTATATGTTATTCCTGATAGCTCCTTCGGTGTTTCAACTGTCGTTTCTAAATGGTGCCTAAAAAAATAATTTTTCGTAGCCAATTTCTGCACCCTAAACAAATTAGGACTAATCAAAGCATAGTTATCAGGATTAAGCAAATCTATCTCCTTAGGATTAAAACCGGTCTCTGCATTAGGGAATACAAAATACTCATTTTGCTTCATTGTAAATAGGAACTCCCAACCCTCACTACGCTTATACTCCTTGTCAACAATTGTCAAACCCATATTTGCACGAGTAACAGCCTCAAAGAAGCTAACTACCACCTCCTCTAACTCATACAAAGGCTCTCCATTATTATCCAACTTTTGAACTCCGCTCTTCTTATCCAAAACAGGACGTCTATATATGGCAACATGATGATTATTTCCAGTAGCAACAATATCTGTTGGTATTGGATTTCCATCAGCATCAAATATCACTTTACCATTCTTATCATGCTTGACATGAACAGGAATTCCATTGGTAATACCGCTTATTGTTACTCGTTTAACCTTTATACCCTTCTCCTCATTCAGATAGATTGGATTCTCATCTAAATTCTTCAATGCATCCTTGTCTTTTGCTAACCGCTCCCCTACTATACGTCTAATTCTAGGATCAACAATCTTCTCAACATTAATTGAGGAATCAAGAGGCTTCCGCACGGTATATACCTTCTGCAATTCTACGAGCTTTACACGCTCTGGAACAGACTCGGTATGCATTTGATCTATCCATATAGGATTCTTTTCTAAAGAGTTCTTACCCGTAAAGGCCTTTTTAGGGTCTCCTCCAAACTCATTCAATCTTGCCAATAAAGCTTCTCGGTAACGTCGTTTGGCCACAAGCATTACCTTAGCCTCATCAAAGGAACCTCCTACCTTTTCCTCAAATGTTACATACTCCTTTCGTGTTCCATAAATAGTCTCTTGATGCAATTGGCCACGAGGTGTTTGCTGAACCACTCTCTTTACTCCATTATTTGAGCGACTCTTATTTACATTATTGGTAACAACTTTGTTTCTTGCCTTTATCGAAATTAGAATCTCCTCCATATGACGCATCGCCTGAGCCCTAAATTCATCCAACGGAATCGGAGGCAATGCCTTACCATTATCAAAATATTTAGACTTTATGGCATACTCATTAGAATTCGGTGTTTGACTGGCATTTACATTATTAAAGTACTGAATAAATACATCTTTAGTAAATGCAACAGTCAAAGCATCCATTGCATGATGACGATGATCATTACGCTTGGTCCAATCAGTAATTCTGCCTATCTTTCTACCATCTCTATCCTCGTGATACTCTACTTTTCCTATAGCTTTATACTTGTCCCAATTCAACTCCTTCATCACATTTACCAACTGCCAATCCTGACGCAGTCTATCTGTAATTGAACCGGTAGTCGCAACAACTCTTCTGCATATACTCTTTAACATTCGTAAAGCTGTACGCGCAATATATTGTGTATTACGTATATCTCTATCAATAAAACCATCCTCAATTTCAGACTCCTTAGTTAGTAGCTTTTTGAGTTTAGCTCTCTTGCCACTGAAAAGCTTTTCACAACGATTTATGTATGCTTCGACACCTGTTTCACCATACTTTTCCAATACATAATCGTATGCAGTTGTTTTACCTTTCTCTATATTGACACTTCTCAATTCCAAAGTTTTATTAGATAAGGAATCATCAAAAAGCCTTGCTTGAGGAATAATATGCTCTATGTCAAACTCTCCTGTAAATAGTTTTTCTTTAGGAATATATGTTTGTGAATAAAGAGTTTTATATCCATTATCCTTTAACTCCTCATATAACTTGTATCTGATAATGTCATTTCTCGTTACATGAACTAAACTAAACGGAGGTTGTTGCAATATCTTTCTATACTCCTCATGCAGTTTGGTCGTATCAGCTATTGCTTTAGCCAAATCTTCACGCTCCTTCGCATTCTTCTTTAACTCACGAGCCAACTCTACACGTATCTCATCAAAAGCACCATACTCATCGATCAATGCATTTATCACATTAACCATCTGATTCAATATCTTCTCAACTACAGGATTACGCAAGAAATTCTTTGGTAAAATCTCTAATCTCTCTTTCAGTTCTTTCGACTCTATCTCCTCTTTAGTCAAGGACTCTTTTGAGTGATTATAACCTGCATAGGTGCATGCAACATCATACATATTACCCTCTTTCATGTAGGGTAAAATTTTACTAATTGCCTTTGCACTAAGACTACCATAGTCCTCTAAGAAAGAAACATTTGCAAGAATGGTTGCATACTCTTTATCCATCCCTGTCAACTGCATCACTTTATCAACTAACTTTGCATCACCAACATTGCTATTATCACCCTCAAAAGAGTATAACAAGTGCCACAATTGATAGTATGGTTGATTTATTAATGGATTCTTTTTAGAACTACTTGGTTTATCAACACTACTATTATATTGCAAATAGTCGGTTTTCCATCCCAAAGTCTCAAATACTGATTTTACCTGGTCAATTATCTCTTGTGCTCCATTCTTAAAGTTAATTGGGTTATGTCCGCTTCTCTCTAAAATTGTATTATAGGCGCTATATAATGCAAAACCTGTTCTGTTACCATCAATGGTTTTAAAATTCAGATCATAACGTGAAGGCTCATCAAAAAGTAAAGCCAAAGCTTCAGATTTCAACATTTCTTTCTTAACACTTAACTCAAAGGCTAATAGCTCTTTCTCTTCTTGGAATAGTGGGCGTTTCCCATTTACTTCTAATGCATCAACACTCGCTTCTCCATCAAACAACCCCGGCTCAGCATTCTTTAGTTTTCGTTTACTTGACTTCTTTCCTTTAACCGATACCTCTATGTTGTTTAGTATCTGCCATATCTTAAACTCTTGAAATAATGGTGACGAGCGAGGAATTACTTTTGAACCTACAGTTATTTTTCTAACCTTACCATCAGAAGTAACAATCTCGCGCTCTTCACTCTCCAACTCACAGAATGAAACCAAACCTTTTTGACTCTTTAATCTGCGTTGATAGAATATTACAACATCTCTGATTTCGTGTTTTAATTCTTCTGTAAGTTCAGGGTGATACTCTCTCTGCTTCTCCCATATAGCATTGAATTCATCAAGATAATCCTGACGATAAAAGACCATATTTTTCAAACTTGCATTTGGATCCTTATCAAGAATAGACATTTGGTATTGCCCAACGGTCATCTTTCCAAAATACAAAACCTTGCTTCGATCACTAATCTTTCCTAAATACCCACTAGTAGAGGCGATCTGCTTATTAATCTCCTGAAAAGCAATAGCCAACTCTTCAGGATCCATTTTCTCAGATAGAGCTTTAACTCTCCACTCGTAATTTTCCATTTTAAGAGCCTCGCCCTTCACTGCCCTTTTTATACCTTGTAGTTTTCTTTCTACAATATGGCTAACTCGTGAACCCTCGTCTTGATTCCAACTGTCACTACTCTCATCCCAAACAAAATATTTCGCAAGAATAGCCCACGTTTGTGATGCACTCTTCCCTTTTAACTCATCCTTGACAGAATCTGTAAGAACATTTGGATAAAACTCTTTCTGCTTGTTCCATATTCTATCTAATTCATTTTGTAAATCTGAACTATAAAAGTCCGGAAGATACTTTTTACCCTTTCTAAGCAACTCTAATGATAACTCCGCAGGAGTCAAACCTTCATCATAAAGTCGCTTTGCTATCTCCATTCCATCAATAAGAGCACCCTCTTCTCCTCCTTTTGCTTTTCTACTACTCTTATAGCCTCGTTTCTTATTTATCATTATAAGAACTCTGGCCAACTGCTCCAAAGAAATCTCTTCAGTTACTGCCTTAGCACGTAATCTATATGTCTCAAAAGTTGAACGGTTACCACTCTCTGACAAGCAACTTTCATCAGTAATAAAACCATTCTCTTTCAAAACATTAATCAATTCTGCTCTACGTAATTTATATCGTTGAAGATTACGACGCATTGATCGCATCAATGTACGACCTGCATTAGGAGAAACACCTTTACCTGAATTAAAGAAGTCTGCCGGATCACCCTTTACAGCACTCTTAGTATCCGAGCTTACGAATGTATCAAATTTAATTGCTCTTACTCCTAACTTAACGATAGATGATTTCTCATCATTAGACTCAGCCTCGTTCACTACTGCCCAACCAATACTATTTGTTCCTAAATCTAGGCCTAAAATCTTCTTCATAGCACAAACATTTTTATTTGCCTATAAAGTTAGAGAAAATAATCATCAAATCTTGGCTGGATTAATTTTTTATTCTATTTTTGTCATACAAAAATGAAGCAATTCACAATAAGGATTATTCCGTTGTGAAAACATTAGGTTCCCTCGTCCTTTAACGGGGGATTTTTATTTAACCCCCTACTCCACTCCGTTCTCGGCAAAGTAGCGCCACAGTGGGGCAACCATAAGGGCCTGAGCAAAGTGACCGCCTTTAAGCAGGTCATACACCTCCTGCTTTGTCATTAAATGAATTGTAATATCCTCGGTATCTTCAAGGTTTTGCACATCAACAGGCTCCACTCCCTCGGCAACAAAGGTATGCGACCAGTTGGTCATAGAACCGGCATTGGCACAAACAGACATAAAATGGCGCCACTCTCCACCGGCATATCCAGTCTCTTCAAGAAGTTCGCGCTTAGCTGCAATCATTGGGTCCTCGCCCGTCTCACAAACTCCAGCACAAATCTCAAAACGAACATCCTGAATTCCATGGCGATATTGACGTTCCATAAGAAACTTACCATCCTTTGTGATAGCTATAACATTCACCCACTCAGGGTATTCAAGAATGTAATACTCCTTATTCTCTACTCCACTCGGAAGACGAACATGGTCACGACGAGCTGTTAGCCACGGACGACGAATCAAATACTCAGTACCTATTATTTTCCACTTTTTAATCTCTTTCATAACGCAATATATTCGTTATAACATTTTCAAAGGTAGTAAAATTTATCTATATTTGATGTAGTTTGATTAAGATTCTTTGAGTATCAAACCATTAAGAAGAACTTGCATGAGAATGGGCAATGGATAAGAAATTGCTAACTTGTTTTGTTACACTATATTCCTCATGCTTTTCAAATAACTCTTTTCTTTGTGCAAAGATAATACATTATTTTGTTTATACACATTGTCTTTCAAAAACAAGTGAAAATAAATAATACACTAGTCAATGAACATCTCAACTCAAATTAGTCAATAGTTGAATTTCAAATGCCAACACAAACAAAATATTTAAATAATTTTGTAGCATTCGTAATATAATCGGTAAGTTAAATAATGTTCTAATCATGATACCTAATGATGAAAATATAATTCGTTTAGATGTTTTAGCTTTTTTGGCAACACATCAATTAATCATACCTGATACTTGTAATTCTGATATAATAAAAGGGTTCGGAAGTGGATTCCTTCTGAGGCACAAAGAACGTTTGTTTTTTGTCACAGCAGACCATGTAGTACATATCGACGATCATGATTCATCTAACGAGACAGGACAACGAATAGGAATAGATTATTTCCCTCAAATTATAACGAATAATAGGGTTGAAGGTGAGTTGTTGTCAATAAATATACCAGTTAGTGGTTTCAATCATTTAACGAGTTTTGGATTTGATAAGGATTCACTTAATAATCCCGAAAAATTTATTTCCATCTTTAACAAAATTATTGAAGGGGATATAGATATAACTGATGAAAATTTACCTATAGATGTCAGAATAGCCTCTTTACCAGATATGGCAATTAGTGAAATAAAAGAGCCTCTAAGTATACCTATTTTAAGTAATCAAGTAGTAATGCAAAACGGAGATGTTTTGATTCAAGAGGGTACACAAAAACTTGTTTTATATTCAAACCAAGTTAAGCAATTCAACAGTAATAATAATTACCTTGTTGCGGGAACTGTTTGTAATGAAATCAAAAACTCAGTAATATTAAATAGAATAAATGTCCTGCATGATGCTTTGATTTTTGACAGATGGGATAACGATGGATATGCTATTCTTAGAATACCTAAATTAGTAGATTATCAATATTGGGCAGGATTGAGTGGGGCACCAATACTTGATGACGACGGATTATTGGCTGGAATGCTTGTTAGAGGACCTGAAAGAGAGCCATTTATAACAGCTATTCCTATAGAAAAGATTATTTGGTTTTTAGACATCATTATTAAAAATGAAGATTGTACCCCATTTAAATTATAATCTACTTTTTATATTACGTATTTTGTATCTAACTATTAAATTGAATCCACGAGAAGTATTCTCTTTCTGAATTGACTAAGTCAAGGAAATGAACGGTTATGATTATTTAGAGAGCATTTCGTAGCCGAGTTCACCAAACCACAGGCAAAGGTAACTCGTGTTCTGTTCGTCCAAGCAAGGTCAAGCCCTGCGGG
>SUWY01000045.1 GCA_015061245.1 Bacteroidales bacterium | reverse complement strand
AAAAAGATTTAGTAATATGAATAGAGTTCTGATTTGTGCGTGTATTTTAACATTTGGTTTAATCTCCGCATGTAAAAGTAGTGATGAGCAAAAGAGTGTATTACCTAAAAGTATAAAGGTTGAACAGATAGGTGAACTTGCCTCTGTTGTCAAAAGCTATACCGGTAGTGTTCAAGCAAACCAGTCAAGTAAATTGGCATTCAAGATGGGAGGATTGATTCAGAATAGCTATGTGGCATCGGGTCAGAGTGTCAAGAAAGGAGAGTTGCTTATTGAACTTGATCCTCAAGAGGTGATTTTGGATTGCAATGCAAAGAGGGTTGCAATGGCAACTCAAAATGAGGCATTGAAACGTGCTGAGCGTTTATATGAACGTAATGCAATATCAAAACAGGAGTATGAAACAATACAGGCATCATATGAAAGTGCAAAGAGTGCATACGAGATAGCAGAACGTAATGTGGCAGATACAAAAATCTACGCTCCATTTGATGGATTTATTTTGGATAAGTTTGTTAATCAATATGATAGAGTAATGGCTGGAACTCCGGTTCTTGAGATTGTAAATCCTAAAGATTTGGAGATAAAATTTACAGTACCCGAGAGTAATGCACTGTTCTTTACCAAAGAGACAGAGCTATTTGTAGAGTTTGATACATATAAAGGCGAATTGTTCAAGTGTAAATTAAAACAGTTGATCTCTGCATCGCCCGATGGCGCCGGAATCCCATTTAAATTGGAGATTGTTGATCCAAACTTCGATTTAGCTAAATATAGAGTTGCGGTTGGATTCTCATGTAATATTATAGCTAACATTGTTAATACACAATATTCAAATCTATACTCTTTACCTATATCATCTGTAGTTCCTGCATCAACAGGTAGTGGTACATACGTTATGGTATACAATCCTTCAACTTCAACAGTTAAAAGAGTTGAGGTTGAGATGGCTCCGATAGTCATTGAGGATGGTAGAGTTGCCGTAAAGGGTAATTTGGCAAAGAGTGATCAGGTTGTTGTGGCCGGTGCATCTTTATTGAATGATAACCAAAAGGTTAATGTTTTATCTAAGTAAAAGTGAGCAAGTATGAATATACCTAAATACTCTTTACAGAACCAGAAGGTTATATATTTCTTCCTTGCCATCTTTTTGATAGGAGGAGTATTTGCCTTCTTTACTCTTCCAAAGAAAGAGGATGCCCCGTTTGTAATTAAACAGGCAACTTTAATAACCCAGTATCCGGGAGCAACTCCTCTTGAGGTGGAGGAGTTGGTGACTGTTCCTATTGAGCGTGAGATTCAGGCAATGGCCGATGTATACAAGGTAAAGTCGGAGTCATATTTCGGAATATCTAAAATTACTATAGAGTTTGATGCGACATTAACTCCTGAGCAGATGCCCAATAAGTGGGATGAGTTGCGCAGAAAGGTCTTGAATATAAAACCACAGCTTCCAACCGGTTGTGGCGATGTCATGGTCAATGATGATTTCGGTGCTGTATATGGCATTTACTATGGATTGGTGGCAGAGCCGGGATACTCATATAGCGAGATGCGTGATTGGGCAAATGAGATGAAAATGTTGCTCAGTCCTGTTGAGGGGGTTGATAGAGTAACAATCTATGGGGAGCAGACCGAGGTTGTCAAGGTAAAGATTTCGCCTGCGAAGATGGCTGCAATGAATATAAATCCTGACCAGCTTAAACTTCTTTTGGCAAAGCAGAATACCATAGTAAATTCAGGTTCTGTTCAAACCGGCGGCTATGAGTTGCGTTTAATGGCTAATGGAGCATACGCAACACTCGATGATATCAAGAATCATCTTATCCCGACATCGACAGGAGCTCAGGTTCGCTTGGGTGATATTGCTCTTGTTGAGCGAGGTTACTATGATCCTCCAACCCAATTGTTACGTGTAGATGGTAAAGATGCTTTGGGTATAGGAGTTGCATCGGGCTCTAAAGATGATGTTGTTGCTGTCGGAACAAGAGTCGATGAGATAATTGAGGGAGTAAAGGAGAGACTTCCGCTTGGAATGGAGTTGGTAAGTTTATATCCCGAGAATGTAATTGCAAATGATGCAAACAATGGATTTATTATCAACTTGATAGAGTCATTGGTAATTGTAATTGCAATCATATTCCTTGTAATGGGTACCAGAGCAGGTTGGTTGATAGGTTCTTCATTACTATTCTCTGTTGCAGGAACACTTCTTCTAATGACCTTTACCGGCGAGGGCTTGAACAGAACCTCGTTAGCTGCATTTATCATTGCAATGGGAATGTTGGTCGATAATGCAATTGTTGTAACCGATAATGCCCAGATTGCGGTGCGTAGAGGTGTAAGTCGTTGGCAGGCATTGATTGACGGAGCACAAAAACCTCAGTGGGCATTGGCAGGAGCGACATTGATTGCAGTATGTTCATTCTTGCCCCTATACTTAGCCCCGGCATCGGTTGCTGAGATTGTTAAGCCGTTGTTTGTTGTGTTGGCTTTATCATTGACATTGAGCTGGGTATTTGCTTTGACTCAAACAACCACCTTTGGAAACTTTATTCTTGAGGATGTCAAGCCCGGTCAGAAATATAAAGACCCATACGATACAAAATTCTACAATTGGTTCCAGAAGTTCCTGGCAAAATTGATAAAATACAGATATGCAACTGTAATTTCCGTTATAGCTGTACTTATTATATCATTCTGGGTAATGGCACAGATGCCTAAGAGTTTCTTCCCATTTATGAGTAAACCATACTTCCGTGCAGATCTTGTTTTACCTGAGGGTTATGGAATTCACTCAACCAAACAGAGTGTTCTTGAACTGGAGGAGTGGTTGGCAGAGCAGCCTGAAATTACTCGCTACTCTATATCAATGGGGGCCTCGCCCGTAAGATACTATCTTGCAAGCTCGGCATACGGACCAATGCCAAACTATGCCAATGTTTTGATAGAGGTGAACGATGCTGAGGTTACCACCGAGGTTGAGGAGCGTTTCTATCAACACATGATAGCGAACTTCCCGGATATAAGAACAACCTCATCGCTCTTTGCGTTGTCGCCGGTACCCGACGCTCCAATCGATTTTGCATTTATCGGACATGACATTGACACCCTTGCTATGTTGGTTGCGAAGGCAGAGAAGCTTATCAAAGACTCTTGCAATTCGGTTATCGATATAAGAAACAGTTGGGGGGTAAAAGTTCCTGTATGGCAACACATGTACTCGCAAAATAAGGGTAATATGTTTGGTGTGACAAGAAGCGATGTTGCAAATGCAATGAGTGTGGCAACATCGGGAATGCCGATAGGTGCATACCGTGAGGGAGATAAGTCACTACCAATTCTTCTTATGGACGAGAACATCGGCAACAAGAGTTTGAATGATATTAAAAGTCTTCCTGTATATAGCGCTTCAGGTAAGAGTTGCAGTTTGGAACAGGTTTTGGATTACTCTGAGATTGCTTACGATTACAACCAGGTTCAGCGTTATAACAGAGAGAGAAAGATGAGTATTCAGTGCTCTCCTGCGCGTGGAGGTAATACTGCGGCCTCGTTCAATGAAGTAAAGGCCTTGGTAGAGACTATAGAGCTCCCCGCAGGTTACAGAATGCAATACTTTGGAGAGATGGAGTCGCAGGATATAACAATGCAGGCTTTGGCAGGAAAATTGCCGATAGCGGTTTTGATAATGTTTATTACGCTATTGGTACTATTCCCTGATAGTTACAGGAAATCGGTATTGATTATGTGCATGTTGCCATTGATGTTTATCGGTGTTGTATTGGGATTATTGCTTTGTGGTAAGAGCCTTGACTTCTTTGCAACATTGGGCTTGTTAGGATTGATAGGAATGAATATCAAGAATGCAATTGTGCTTGTAGATGAGATTGGAATTCAGCTTAATGAGGGAGTAGCACCCATTGAGGCGGTGATTCAGAGTACGAAGACCAGAATTGTTCCTGTTTCAATGTCCTCGGGTACAACAATTTTGGGAATGATTCCTCTATTGGCCGACTCAATGTTTGGAGGAATGGCAGCAACCATTATGGGAGGTTTGTTGGCCTCAACACTATTGACAATTCTGGTATTGCCGGTATGTTATTGTATATTCTTTAAGATTAAATCGTAAAGGAATGAGAAAAAATATATTGATACTGATATCGTTACTAATGGTTGTTCCTGCTATGGCTCAGGAGAGTATCGATATTGCAACATTCAAAAAGAGTGTTTTGGAGTATAGTC
The DNA here is from genome assembly GCA_015061245.1 of Bacteroidales bacterium. Classification (GTDB taxonomy): domain Bacteria; phylum Bacteroidota; class Bacteroidia; order Bacteroidales; family Marinifilaceae; genus RGIG9079. Next base: position 2,652 of record SUWY01000045.1, on the reverse strand, counting down.
AAGATTTGAAGTCAACCATGGCTGAGTACGAGGCTATGCAGAGTGCTATTAAATATGCAAAGACGGCCTATTTGCCTGCAATCAGTGGAGCCGGAACTTTCCGATATTCATTGGCTGATAGAAATTATGCTATACCAACAACAGAGATATTCTTCCCATTGGAGCGCGAGGACTTTTCGTTAGGAGCGGAGTTGACTCAACCAATATATGCAGGAGGTGCAATTCGTAACAATGTAAAGAGCGCCAAGATTCAAGGTCAGATTGCCGAGAGTGCAATTGATTTGAGTGTTTCTAATGTTGCTCATGGGGCAGAGATGGCCTATTGGGGTGCAGTAGCCCAAAAGGAGATGTACAATGTAGTTACACGCTATGTTGATATTATTACAGAGTTACGTGATGTTGTAGCAATTCGATATAACGAAGGTAAGATAGCAAAAACCGATCTAATTCAGACAGAGAGCCGTTTGGCCGAGGCAAAAATGCAGGCAGTTGAGAGTAAAACCTATTATGAGTTGGCTCTTCAGAATATGAATATCATGATGGGACGTGATCCGTATACTCCAATTGAGATTGTTGATAACGTGGCATCGCATTTGGAGATTCCTGCCAAGGTATCATATAACAATGCATTGAAGATGCGTCCGGAGATTGCTATTGCAGAGTTGAATGTAAAACTTCAAGAGCAACAGGTTAAACGAGTAGCATCGGATTTTAATCCATCGCTCTATGCAGGCTTTAGTGAGACATGGGGTAGCTCATCGATGAATGTTAACAATAAAGGTTATTGGGGACATGCGCTTTACGTGAAATTGAGTCTACCTGTGTTCAATTGGGGAGCACGTTACAAGAGTGTGAATGTAGAGCGTAATCGCTTGAAGAGCAGCGAGTATGAATTACAGAAACAGATGGATGCAGTTGACAAACAGATTGCTGAGGCGTGGACAGTAATGAACCGGAATGTAGAAAAGATAGAGATTGCCGGCCAGAATGTAGCAATTGCCGATGAAAACCTGGATTTGAATACATTCAGCTATAATGAGGGTAAATTGACAATCCTTGATGTATTGTCTGCTCAAACATCGTGGTTGGCGGCATATACAGGAATGATTAGTGCATGGCATGAGCAGCATATTGCAATTGCTGATTATGAAAAAGCTATAGGCAAAACAAATTAACAGATAGATGAGAATAGGAAGATTAGCGCTGTTGCTGATGCTCTTGATTGGACCATTGGCAGCATGCAGTTGTAGTGATGAGATGGAGAGTAGCAAAAATTTAACACAGTCAACACAGTACAAAATAATTAGTGATAACAAATATGAGTTGTTGGAGTTTGTTTACACAATGCTCATAGCTAATGCTGTTGATGAGGAGGGGCAGAAACAGGGTGAAATGCTCTATGCTCAGGTTGAGAAATATGCAAACTCAATCAAAACAAAAAATGGTTTAGGTGATGTAGATATAGCCTTCCGTAAAATAGCATACCTATACAACAGTACCGATCAGTATGGCAAGCCAATTGAGTTGTCGGCAATGATATTTTGGTTGGGCTACTTTCAGAACGAGGAGTGGTATGATTTAGCTCCCGAGGATATTTATCTAATGGAGCATTATACAATTAGTTCAAATAGTGAGGCACCAACAGTTGGTTTTCCGTTGGAGCCATTAGTATCAGGGAATAAGTTAATCATCATGCCTGACTACATTGGATATGGTTCAACAAGGGGTATGATTCATCCATATTTGAACCATGAATTGTGTGCAATAAATTCGATAGATGCTCTTCCTTCCGGATATGCTCTGTATGATACTCTTTCTGCAAAGAGTATGGCAGAGGGGTGGAGGACAGTGGTGATGGGGGCTTCGCAAGGTGGTGGCAATGCCTTGGCAATCCACAAATATATGGACACCCATGCTTCGCTCGCTAAACAATGGAACTTTGCATACTCATCATGCTGTGCCGGTCCGTACTCTCCGGCAATGACCGTTGATATCTATTTGGAGTCTGGTAAAACAATATATCCTGTAGTATTTCCGCTGACATTGAAATCGATGCTTGACTCGTATCCAGCACTATTCAATGGTTATAGTGAAGAGGATTTCTTTTCGGCCAACTACCTAAATCACAAGAGTAAGATTGATGAGATGATTGGAAGTAAAAATTACACTTCAACCGAGATTAACAACTACTTTTTCGAAAATGTTCGTATAACAAGTAGTGAAGGTTTGGCAGATAACGAGATTCTTCTAAAAGATATTTTGAGCGAGGCTATGCTTGATCAAAACTCACAGCTTGTTAGACAGCTATACAAGGCCCTTGATAAGAGTGACCTGACTGAGGGGTGGAGACCGAAACATCCGATAAAGTTGTACTATTCCAAGGGTGATAAGGTAGTTCCGTACCAAAATTCCATTGCAGTCCAGGAGGCCTTTGGTTATGATATGGTTACGGTTACCCCTTTCTCTGACGATATGAGTCACCATGAGGTTTGCGCAGCTTGGATGGTGGCGGTGAAATGAGAGGGGAAAGGTAAGAGGTGAAAGGGGAAAGGGGAAAGGGGAAAGGGGAATAATTAGCGTAGCGAGTAAGTCCCCCTTATTAGCGAAAGCAAGCGTTAGCGCGCTGAGCGAAGGGGGATTTAGGGGGTTGGT
>SUWY01000044.1:4345-7009 GCA_015061245.1 Bacteroidales bacterium | reverse complement strand
CAGGGCGACTTCTACGAGGCCAACCACTTGGAGGGTAATGTGCCGATGTATGAGATGATGTGTGCACTTTTGGAGGTTGAGCAGCGTGAGGGGCGTTCTATCCCTGTGCGTCCCGACCACGGCCACCAGATGTGTGACGATTTGGGCCGCAAGTCCAACCCGGGCTACTCACTCTATGGCCGCCTGCGAGGCCTCGCCGAGTTGCGTGGCCTTGAATGGGGCATCGCCAACACCCTCTACCGCTAAACAACCCGACACAAAAGCGGGCGTATGTTGCTGAAACATACGCCCGTGCTTTTTTCGGTTTTGTGTCAGATTACATCGCTTTTTCTTCGATTATACTTGCATAATCTTTCCAGCCGCTGGCTGTCTTATACGCCGTACCCGAGCCTGTGGGAACATAAATCTTTGGTGATGTGCCGATTGCATTAAACATACTACTACTTCCCGTTGGTGGCGTTGTCGGCTTGCAGATAATTTCATTTAAGAATATACAATTCTCAAATGCCGAACTACCAATCTTCTTTACTCCGCTGCCAATAACCGCCGTGGTAAGGTTGCTGCAACCAGAGAATGCCTGAATTCCAATCGTTGTTACGCTATCGGGAATGGTAATACTTGTAAGGCTGCTGCAATCTAAGAATGCCCACTCTCCAATCGTTGTTACACTATCGGGAATGGTAAAACTTGTAAGGCTGCTGCAACCATCGAATGCAGAACCTCCAATTATTGTTACGCTATCGGGAATGGTAACACTTGTAAGGCTGCTGCAATTTCGGAATGCATCATCTCCAATAGTTGTTACGCTATCGGGAATGGTAACACTTGTAAGTCTGCTGCAACTATAGAATGCCCACTCTCCAATCGTTGTTACGCTATCGGGAATGGTATATGTTGTGCCAGATACGTTGGCGTAAGCAATAATAGTATTATCCTTAATCAGACAGCGACCGCCATCCGCAACAAATTTGCCCTTAAACTCTTTCAAATAAAAGCAGCCAGAGAATGCACCGCATCCAATCGTTGTTACACTATCGGGAATGGTAATACTTGTAAGGCTGCTGCAATAGCAATATTGGTTTTTACAACCAGTTATTACTCAATATTTTGCGAGTAATAAGTCAGAAATATGGTCATAACCTTTAAGGGTGCATTCTAAAAGGTGAAGATTTAACATTTTTATTGTTTCTTAACGCTCAAAGCGTATCAATAAAGGGTGTTTCTTCTCTTTTCAGCGCTATTTGCAGTTTGATGTTTCCATCATTCCACGTTTTCGGCACAAAGGTACGACAATTCCCAAGAACGACAAAAGCACACTCTTATCAATCTATTATTTTGGAGGGAGTGAAATCTGCCGCTTGCCAAATTTATCTCTGTCGAAAACAATAAGCCTCTGAAAAATTTGAGAATAGTTTGAATGATAGGTTATAAAGTTAAGACCCTTTTATTTATGCTGTTCTTTGTTTCTACTATTTCGTCAGTCGTTTATCTCCGTTGCCGGATGCGGATTCAAGCCAAGCCGATGAATAAGAAAAGGTTTTGGAGCTGTTTACTCTCCAACAGAGGAAGAAACTGCTCCAAACGACTTGTCGCTTGACCTTTTCATATTCAAATGAGGATTGGCTACCTTTGCATCCGACAAAAGGAGATAAATGACCAGATATATAACAGTAGTATTACATTAAGGTAAAGAACAACCATGGTATAGTATTATTGCAATTTAACTATTTAAAGTTTGTTTATAATCAAATCATTTAAAGATTTTTGTCCTTCTATGATTTTTTTGTATTTGATAAATGTCGTAATTAAATAAAAAATATCAAGCATAATGACTTTTTCCTTTTACTAAATTTCTTCATATGGCAAATTATAGCTATATTTGCATTATAATGTAGATAATGGCTACATTCGAGATGGTCTTGGAAAGGCTTTATGTATTAAAGAGACAGATGATTACACTGTTCTTTGTCTGAATTATCAGAGTCTCTGATGTAACAGGACAAAATGTGCAGATGGCTAAGTGGCAGGCAAGGAAAAAGTACAGATTCCCAATCTCTCTCTCTTTATAGTACATTACGTATTAGATTGATTAACCATCTGGTCTGGGGAATCTACAGAGATTGAACAATTCAAGATGGGAAGAGTTTGTCTGTGTCTTGTCGTAATGTCTCTTTTCTGTGGTGTTTCTAAGGTTGAAGCACAAGTGCAGAATATCCGTGAGAAACAAGATTCCGTTTCGGTAATAAAACTATCAGAAAATATCAGACCCGAGAATATTAAAAAAGGTCCTATAAACAATGCCTTGGATGTATTGAGTGGTCAGTCTGCCGGTGTGAACGTTACCACTAATGGCACTGACAGACTTGCTATGCTGAATAGTATCCGAGTTCGTGGTACCACCTCCATTATTGGTGGCAATGACCCGTTGGTAATTATTGACGGTGTAACATCAGATATAGCTACGCTATCAACCATATATCCCGCAGACATCGAGAGTTTCACTATTTTGAAGAATGCTACCGAAACGGCAATGTACGGTTCCCGTGGTGCTTCAGGTGTAATTGAGATTAAGACCAAGAAAGGAACGGGGCGAGGTTTCGAAATATCATATGATGGCAACTACGGATTCGAGTCAATGTATAAACATCTGCAAATGCTCAACGG
>SUWY01000044.1:0-4245 GCA_015061245.1 Bacteroidales bacterium | reverse complement strand
TGAAATTTAATATCCTTGACAATTTGATATTGTCGGCTTTCGGCTCTTATTCATATTCATCTACGGGAAATGCTCAATTTTGTCCTACATGGGTGTGGGCGCAAGGCAATGTTTATCGTGGAGAGTTCAAGGGTGAAGACTACTTTACAAATGTGTCCCTCTCATATAACAATGCTTGGGGAGACTCACACCTTGATGCTGTTGTTGGCGCAGAATATCTTAAACAGGTAAGGACTGGTTTATGGGTGCAGGCAAAAGGAATAACAACAAATGATTTCTCCTATAATAACATCGGAGCAACATCATCGCGTCCTTTCGGTGGTACGAGCAGTAGCTATGAAGACCCGTCACTTGCTTCAATAATGGGTAGTGTCACATATAGTTACAAGGATAGATATTCTATTGCGGCAGCACTCCGTGGAGATGGCTCTTCAATGGTAAGCGATAACAATACTTTCGGATTCTTCCCATCAGTATCACTGAGTTGGGATGTAAAAAAGGAAGGCTTCCTCTCTGATACTGACTTTATAACAATGTTGAAACTAAGAACCGGATATGGTCGGTCAGGAAATCTTGGCGGTATAACATCCTATACAACACTTAATACCGTAAAGGAGAATGGTATCGTATCCATCAACGGTGCACCTACCGTAACAATGGGAAGTATACGCAACACGAATCCGGACCTTAAGTGGGAGACTCGTTCAACATTTAATATCGGTTTTGACTTAGGTCTATGGGATAATCGGTTGATGCTTACCTCGGAATTATATTACTCAAAGACAACGGATATGCTCTATGAGTATGATGTTCCCGTTCCGACCTTTGCGTTCGATAAGCTGATGGCAAATATCGGCTCGATGTCTAACCAGGGTGTCGAACTAGGAATCTCGGTAGTTCCCATTCAACGAAAGGATATGGAGATGAATATCAACTTCAATATGTCCTACCAGAAGAATAAGTTACTTTCGCTTAGTGGAGAGTATAATGGTATGCATATGACAGCTTCAGATATTACTCCGATTGGCTCGCTTTATGGTGCAGGTCAGAACGGTGGAGACAATAATGTAGTATATCAGATTGTAGGTCAGCCATTGGGGGTATTCTATCTACCTCACTGCAAAGGGCTTAAAGAAAATGAACTTGGTGGCTACAGTTACGATATTGAAGATTTGAATGATGATGGCGAGATTGATTTTAGCGATGGCGGAGACAGGTATATAGCAGGTCAGGCAACCCCCAAGGTAACTATTGGATCAAACATCAGTTTCCGTTACAAGTCCTTTGATATTGCCATGCAGATAAATGGTGCTTTCGGTCATAAGATATTCAATGGCACGGGCTTGGCTTATACCAATATGTCTATATTCCCTGACTACAATGTATTGAAGGGTGCTCCTGAAAAAAATATTATTGATCAGAATGTTTCAGACTATTGGTTGGAAAAAGGTGACTATGTAAATATTGAACATATTACCATAGGCTACAATATTCCAATGAAATCCAAGGCTGTGAAGTCATTGCGTCTTTCGGCAGGCATTAGCAACCTTGCAACAATCACAGGCTATAGCGGTCTTACTCCAATGATAAACAGTTATGTAGTAAGCAACACTTTGGGCATTGACGACAAACGCACCTATCCTTTATATCGTACCTATTCGTTAGGTCTTAGTATTCAATTCTAACCGCTTACAGTTATGAAAAGATATATAAACATATTGATGGTTGCTTTGGCAACGATGATGACCTCTTGTCTTACTGAAGACCCTAGAGATCAACTTTATGAAGAAGACATTTACAACAATGCCAACAACATATATATTAATGCAGTGGCTGTGCTCTACAATTACATTGGTGGCAGTGCAGACAGTGAGGGTTTACAGGGTACCTGTCGTGGTATTTATGACTATAACACACTTACTACAGACGAAGCCATGATACCTATTCGTGGTGGCGACTGGTACGATGGAGGTTTGTGGACGAATATGTATCAGCATAAGTGGAGTCCTAATGATTTACCACTCTACAATACTTGGAAATACCTCTACAAGGTTGTTGTGTTATCGAACAAATCTCTGCATATCATCGATAAGTATAGCCATAACCTATCTGAGGAGCAGAGAGTGGCCTACGAGGCGGAGGTGCGAGCCGTAAGAGCGTTATTCTACTACTACATTATGGATATGTATGGCAGAGTGCCCATCGTAACATCCTATGAACAACCGCAGGATGAAGTTGTGCAGAGCGAGCGTAGCGAGGTTTTCCGTTTTATCGTGAATGAGTTGCAGGAGGTTGCCGAGTTGTTGCCAAATGAGCGTAGTAATAAGATGGGTAACTACTATGGTCGTATAACAGCACCTGTAGCTAATTTCCTTTTGGCTAAGTTGGCTCTTAATGCCGAGATATATTGTGATGATAATTGGACTGATGGCGTTCCACGGAACGGTAAAGAGATATTTTTCACCGTCGATGGTGAGAAACTCAACGCTTGGCAGACCTGTATCAAATATTGCGATAAACTTGCCGAGGTAGGTTATCGGTTGGAGGACGATTATAGCTATAATTTCTCTGTGCATAACGAGAACTCCAACGAAAACATATTCACCATTCCGTTGGATAAGAACCTCTATGCTGCGCAGTTCTGGTATCTCTTCCGATCACGACACTACAACCATGGCGGTGCGTTGGGTGGCTCATCAGAAAATGGTACCAGTGCCAATATCTCAACAGTCTTAGCCAACGGATACGGCACAGATGATGTGGATGCTCGCTTTGAAAAGAACTTCTATGCCGGCATCGTAGAGGTTGATGGAAAGCCTGTAATGATGGATAATGGACAGCAGTTGGAGTATTTCCCATTGGAGCTTAAGTTGAATCTTACGGGAAGCTCCTATGTCAAGACAGCTGGTGCTCGTATGGCAAAATATGAGGTTGATAGGACCTCACATTCCGACGGTAGACAACCGGATAACGACATCGTGCTATTCCGCTATGCCGATGCTCTCCTGATGAAGTCCGAGGCAAAGGTACGTAATGGTGAGGATGGCTCGTTGGAGTTGAACGAAGTCCGAGGTCGTGTTGGTATGCCATATCGAGAAGCTACGCTTGAGAACATATTGGAAGAGCGTTTGTTGGAGTTAGTATGGGAAGGCTGGCGACGACAGGATATGGTGCGTTTTGGAGTTTATCACAAATCATACGATCAGCGAGTCCAACTGGCTGATGAGAAAAATGGGTATACCACAGTTTTTCCTATTCCACAAAAAAGTATAGACTTGAACCCAAAATTGAAACAAAATGTTGGATATAAATAACTTTAGCCTATGAGTATTCAATTTGACATTGCAAAACAGATTATAGCTGAAACATGCCCTAATCGCAAACTAAAGTTGGAGAATATTCGCCTTTTTGCAGATGTTATTCAGCCTAAGAAATATCAAAAAGGTGATATAATTCTAAATGATGGTGATATCTGTAATTGCCTATTTTATATAGAAAAGGGATTTATTAGACAGCACTACCTAAAGCATGATAAGGATGTGATAGAACATTTAGCATGTGAAAAAGATGTTGTCTGGTGTATTGACAGCTATTTTAACCGAGAGCCAACACATCTTATGATGGATGCTGTAGAAAACAGTGTTTTATGGGAAATTCCGCGTGATATAATGGAAGAACTTTCTGATGCTAATGGTGATATAGCTTATCTATATCGGAGATTTTTTGAAAATTCCTTAATGTTATCACAATTAAAGGCTGACATTTTACGTTTCGAATCAGCAAATGACAGATATGCTAGATTACAGCAACATTTTCCTGAAATAACTAAAAGAGCACCTTTGACAATGATTGCTTCATATCTTCAGATGACATTGGAAACATTAAGCAGAGTACGTGCATCAATAGCTAATGCTGAGAGCAAATAAAGCAAACTAACTATTAGGACTTAACTAACATCAAAAACAGGTCAGGATATAGCGTCCTGACCTGTTTCTTTAATAAACTTAAAAGCTATGGATATATAATTTGTTAGTCATCATCTTCGTCGTCGTCATAATCGTATTCATCAAAATCATCATCATCGTCATAATCAACCGCATCTCTTTCATCAAAATAGTTATCTAAAACACATACCGCATTTGAGCGATTGTTCCTAAAACCAAAAATGTTGGGTTTGCAGGAGATTAATTTTCTCATAGTTTTATTTATTCTTATAATCTTACAATGCAGGTGACTTGTTTAATC
>SUWY01000005.1 GCA_015061245.1 Bacteroidales bacterium | reverse complement strand
GCAATGCTGAATAGTCGTGTTTCTTAAGCATAAAATAAACCCCAAAGTTTTTTGTCCAAACTTTGGGGTTCACTTCAGACATTACAATCGCCCCCATTGTTTTATCTACATCTCCTCTCTTGCAAGGTTTGCATGATTTTGTAGAAGGCAGGAACGAAGAGGGTTCCAATGAATGAACTCATAATCATTCCGGCAAATACTGCAATTCCCAATGATATTCGTGAAGCTGCTCCTGCTCCGGTTGCAATTACCAATGGGAAGGTTCCAAGGATAAATGCGAACGAGGTCATGAGGATTGGACGGAAGCGGGTTCGGCCCCCTTCGAGCGCTGCCTCGTCAATACCTTTTCCGGCTGCATGATAGTCGCGAGCAAAGGCAACAATAAGAATAGCATTCTTGGCTGTCAGGGCAATAAGCAGTACAATTCCAATCTGGGTGTATAGGCTTATGGCTTGCCCCATAATTTTACAGCCGATAACAACTCCCAATATAGAGATTGGTAATCCTAATAGAACTGCAACAGGACTTGTCCAGCTCTCATATTGTGCAGCAAGAATCAGGTATGCCATGATTATGGCCAATACAAAGATTAGGATAATGGTATTGCCGGCGTGAGTCTCTGCGTATGCCATAGCGGTCCACTCAAAGTTGTATTGATCTCCGGCAACCGACTGAATTACAGCTGCAATTGAGTCAAGGGCCTGACCGGAGCTATAACCACTATTGGGGCTTCCGATAATGCTCGATGCCAGGAATGTATTGTAGCGAGTCAATAACTCAGGGCCTGTTGTTGATTGGATGGTTGTGAATGCGGTTAAAGGCACCATATCGCCTTGAGAGTTCTTGATTTGCAGGCGGTGTAGAGCATCAATGGTTCTACGAATATCTCCCGAGCCCTCGATCATTACCTGATAGCTCTTGTCAAACTTAACAAAGTTGTTTACATAGTTTGAACCAAGATATGCCGAAATCTCTGCGAAGAGGCTCTCTAAATTTATTCCCATTAGTGATGCGCGGTCGCGGTCAATATCTAAATAGTATTGAGGAACGTTGGTACTGAATAGAGATAGGACATTTGATAAGCCCTTGTTTGTTGCACTCTTTGCAATAATCTCGTCGGTTACAATTTGTAACTCCTTTGGTCCCTTCGAGTTAATGTCCTCAAGCATTGCCTGGAATCCGTTGTTTTGTCCCATGCCTGGAATTGCGGGAGGGGCAACGGCAAAGCACTCTGCTTGTTGAATCTCGGCAGTTGCCATTTCATTGAACTGCTCTACGAGGCTGAACACCGATTCGTTGGGTGATTTACGTTCATCCCAATTTTTTAATACCACAAAGAGAGTTGCACTATTTGACGAACCGGCATTCTGCATCATAGAGAATCCGTTTATGGTAATATATGTCTCAACTCCCGGTAGGCGTTTAACAATATCTGCAGCCTGTTCAGAGTATTTCTCGGTCTGTTGTAGCGATGCTCCGTTTGGCATTTGGATGAATGCCATGAAGTAACCTTGATCTTCACTTGGCAAGAATGTTGATGGCTGACGCATAAAGCCCCAAATTGCCCCTGCTGTGAGAATCAAGAAGATAACAAGAGTTACAAACGGGCGTTTCAAGCTGGCCTCGATTACTTTTGAGTAGTAGTGGGTCAGTTTTTCGAACTTTGCGTTAAACCAAAGGAATGGTTTGAACTTTGTGGCCTCGCCCCTCTTAATGAATAGTGCACATAGAGCCGGAGTCATTGTCAAGGCGTTAAAACCACTGATTACGGTTGCAACGGCAATGGTTAATGAGAATTGACGATACATCTCTCCGGGAATTCCACCTACAAAGGCGGTTGGAAGGAATACGGCAAGTAGTACCAAAACAATACCAATAACAACTCCCTCTACCTCTTTCATGGCTTGGATTACCGACTCCTTTATAGATTTATATTGGCCGGTTTCAATGATACGGTAGCTGTTCTCGACAATTACAATGGCGTCATCGACAACCAGACCTACAGCCAATACAAGGGCGAAGAGGGTAAGGGTGTTGATAGAGAATCCCATTATGCTGACAAAGGCAAATGTTCCAATAAGTGATATTGGAATGGTTATCATTGGGATAAAGAGTGCGCGCCAGTTTTGTAGGAATACAAGAATTACCAGCATAACCAAGATAAATGCAGTTATCAAGGTTGAGTATAGTCCATCGATAGATGCGGTTATGAATGTTGTTGTATCGTAGGCAACTTCATAATCGACTCCCTCGGGGAAGTACTTTTTAAGGTTTTCCATCTCGGCTTTGACAGCCTTTGCTACTTTCAGGTCGTTGGCTCCGGGTAGTTGATATATTGCAATTGCAGCTGTGGGCTCGTCGCGAAGCTTGGAGTCGGAAGTGTATGTGGCTCTGCCTAATTCGACAGTGGCGACATCTTTTAGCTTTAGAATACCTCCGTCGGTCGATGTGGAGATGATTATATTCTCAAACTCCTCAGGGGTTTCAAACTCTCCCTGCATGTTTACTGTAAATTGCCAGGGTACATTATCACTTTGTGGAGCTGCTCCAATGCTACCTCCGGCAATTTGGATATTCTGCGCTTCAATGGCACTCTGAATATCAAGAGGGGTGAGGCCTCGAATTGCAAGCGCATCGGGATCCAGCCAAATACGCATACTGTAATCGCCGGCACCGAATAGGGTTACTCCTCCAACTCCCGGTAGTCGCTCCAATGATTTGACAATATTTAGCGAGGCATAGTTTGAAAGGTATAGCGAGTTGAATATCTCGGGAACCTCAGATTTCAGAGTAACGAATAGCACCACATTTGTTGACATCTTCTCAGTGGTAACTCCCATCTTCTGAACGGTTTCCGGTAGGCTTGAAAGAGCTTCGTTTACTCGGTTCTGTACAAGAATGGCATCCATATTGGCATCGGTACCTACATCAAATGTGACCATAAGGCTATAGGTTCCGGTACTTGACGAGGTCGATGACATGTAGGTCATCCCCTCAACACCATTAATCTGCTCCTCTAAGGGTTCGCCGACAAGTTTTGCAATGGTTGTTGCATCTGCTCCCGGATATTCGGCACTTACCGTAACAATCGGAGGGGTGATAGGCGGGTACTGCTCTATGGGCAGGAATATCATGGATGCTGCGCCCGTAACTACAAGAATTATTGATAGTACGGAGGCGAATATAGGTCTGTTTATAAAGAATTTACTAAACATAGTTGTCTATTTAGGGTACTCTTATTTTGTAATGACCGGTTTTACCTTCATGCCGGTTCTAATCGAGGTTAGGGCATCGATAAGGTAGAGTTGGTTGGCGGAAAGACCATTAATAATTTCAACCATTCCGCTTGGGAGAATTTCGCCAATGGTCACCTCGTTGACGGTAACGCTATTGTCGCTGTTCAAAGTGTAGACAAATCTCTTATCCAGACTTGTGCCGACACACGAGAGCGGAATGATAACTGCGCTCTCGTTGGAACGGTATGGGATAGAGATATTCACAAAGACTCCGCTTTTCAGGTTATATTTGCTATTGTCAATAATGGCTTGAGCAGCCATGCTTCCTGTTTGCAAGTTAACTGCAGGGGCTACATATTGTAGTGTTGCAGGAATAGTATCTCCATTGATAAATATCTCGGCAACCGTGCCCTCAACAGGTTGTGGCAGATTGATGAACTCCTTGTAGCCCATATTGAACTCAACGGTAAGTTTACTCTCATCATAGATGGTGGCAAGTGTTTCACCTCCGTTAAGATAGTTCCCGGCATCAATTGTATTTTTGCTGATTTGGCCGGTAAAGGGGGCGGTAATGTAGCAGTAACTTAAGTTGAGCGAGGCCTCGCTTAATTGACTATTGGCCTGATTTAAAGCAGCCTGTGCTTGTAAGTAACTGCTCTTTGCTTGTTGCAAGTCGTTTTGACTCACTGCATTGCTTTTTGAAGAGCGCTCCATTCGCTCATAGTTACTCTTGGCATATTGCAGTTGGGCGGTTGCACTCTGCACTTGGGCTTCACTACTTGCAACAATATCTTTGTATTTCTGTGGTTCAATTACAAACAGAGCGTTTCCCTCCTTTACGGAACCTCCAATGGGGTACTCTACCTTCTCAAGCGTACCCGATACTCTGGCAACTAAATTTACCTGTTGGTTGGCATCGAGATAGGCGGGAAAGTTATATGTACCTTTGACATGGCCAACCTTAGGATAGGCAACATGAACAACAGGTTCGGTAGTGGTAGTTTGACTCTTTTTGTCACATCCTGACAGAGCCAAGGCTATAATAAGAATAGGTGTAATAGTTCGCATAGTTATCAATTTTATTGTTGTTCGAGATTTAAATTCCAGCCTCCTCCTGTTGCTACATATAGTGCAGCAGTCGCTTGCCACAGAGCTAGTTGTAGGTTAACACAGCTCTCTTGAGCAGAGAGAAGTGATTTTTGGGCAGACATGACATTTTGATAGTCGGTCAATCCCTCTTTGTAAAGGTTTTGAGCTAAATTGTAAGTAGTTTGAAGTTGTTGAACAGCAGCTACGGTAGCTACATACTGCTCTTTTGTGGCCTTGATATCGCTAAGGCAGTTTTCAATGTCTTGAAGAGCATTGCTTATAACCTTATTTAATGAGTTTACTCCCTCGTCAATTTGTATGATGGCGGCACGTTTTGCTTGTGTTGTTTCGCGGCCGGAAAAGATATTCCACTTGATTGCAGGTTCCACTTGCCATACCATGTTCTCATACTCTGTAAGGTGGCTAAATTGGTGTGAGCCGTAACCAAATTGCGCAGTTATTAGGAATTTTGGCCAATAGTCGGCTTTTGCTGCGCCGGCTGCATGAGTCAAGGCTTTTAACTCCGCTTCGGCTTGCTTAATATCAGGTCTATTTCTGATTACATCGGCATTGACTCCATTGTATAGAATGGCAGGGGGATTATCAAGCAAAGTGCTTGTGCGTAACTCCTCTAACAGCTCTTTGTCACTTATATTGGCTAAAGTTTTAAGGGTGTTTATCTGTTCGGTTATTGAGTACTCTATTCCGGGAATTGTTGCCTGTGTCTGCAGTAGTAGTGATTTTGCTTGTGCTGCATCGAGGGCAGTAACCAAACCATTTTGAAATTTATCCTCGGTTAATTGTGTGATTGCCTGTTGTGAGTTTCTGTTTTGTATGGCAATATTCAGTTGGGTTTGTAGTGCTCTTAATTTGCAATACTCCTCAATTATTTGACCGCAAAGTGAAATCATAACGGAGTTATATTGCATTTCAGAGGCGACATATAGAGCTTTTTTGTTCTGAGCTTCATGACGAATGGAACCGAAAATATCTATCTCCCAAGTTGCATTAATTGTAACCTCGCCAATCTGATCTCGCTTATCAACATCGGTGATTCCTCGGCTGGTTTTCTCTGAAATGTAGCCGGCATTTAGCGATATGGAGGGGTAAAAGCCCCCTTGCGATGCTCTCCAGCTACTTCGTGCAAGCAAAATATTGTTAGCTGCAGTAATAACATCGTGATTATTTTCCATAGCGCAGGATAGTAGTTTGTCTATTGTGGAGTTATTACATACGCTCCACCAGTTACTCTCTGCTTTTGCATTGAGTGCCTGCCCCTTAACGAAGGATGGCAATAGCGTAATTGCAAGTAGTAGTGTAAAAAAATACCTCATAATTCTATTTTTCTTATCCCTTGTAAGTACGGAGCGGTGGTGGAATTTGTTGTTTGTTTATAAAAAAAATAGTCGTTAGATTTTTTTCTTTAAAAAAATGCCCTAATTTTGTCATCAGATTAATCATTAAAAACTAAAAACTATGGCTTACGTAATTACTGACGATTGTATCTCTTGCGGAACTTGCGAGGGTGGATGCCCAGTTGGCGCAATTTCAATGGGAGCTGATCACTATGAGATCAGTGCAGATTGTATTGATTGTGGAACTTGTGCAGATAACTGCCCAGTTGACGCTATCAAGGCTAACTAAGTTGTAGATACATAGAAAATTAAATGCCGTCCTAAGATTTTAGGATGGCATTTTTATTTTTCAATAAAAACTCTTATCTTTGCACCGTTTTTCGGGGAGTGTTTCACAAGTGCAATGGGAGAACGGTAGGACCACCCCGAGGTTAACTGCCGCTCTTGAGTAGCACACAAATTATTAAAAATGGAGATTTTTGAGTTAACAGGTTCAGTTAGAACCGACTTGGGAAAGAAGGCTAACAAGGCTTTGAGAGCAAATGCTGAGGTACCATGTGTGATTTATGGTGCAGGTGAGAATGTTAATTTCTACGTAACAGAGAAGAGCTTGCAGAAGTTGTTGTACACACCAAAGGTATATTTGGTTAACATTACAATTGATGGTAAGTCTTATAAGACTGCAATGCGTGAGATCCAGTTCCACCCAGTAACAGACAAGGTTCTTCACATTGATTTCTATCAGGTAACTGAGGATAAGCCGGTAATCATGGAGGTTCCTGTTAAGTTGGTAGGATTTGCTGCCGGAGTTAAATTGGGAGGTAAGTTGATTCAGGTAATGCGTAAGTTGAAAGTACGTGCTATCCCTGCTAATTTGCCAGACGAGTTGATTGTTGACGTAACTCCACTTGAGTTGGGTAAATCAATGAAGGTTAAGGAGCTTAGCTTCGAGAACTTCGAGATTGTAAACTCACCTGAGGTTGTTGTTGCTAACGTTAAGATTACTCGTGACGCTCGTGCTGCTGCAGCTGCTGCCGCTAAGAAGTAATTAGAATATTATGAAGTATCTGATTGTAGGGTTAGGAAATATCGGCCCTGAGTATCGAGATACGCGACATAATATCGGATTTCGTGTATTGGACGCTCTTGCCGGGGCGTCCAATGCTGTTTTTGAGGATGTACGTTATGGAGCGGTATCGGAGATTCGTTTAAAAGGTAGAGGAGTAATCCTTTTAAAACCCAATACGTATATGAACTTGAGTGGAAAATCGGTTGCATATTGGGTGAATAAAGAGAAGATTGCTTTAGAGAATATATTGGTTATTGTTGATGATTTGGCATTACCGTTTGCCTCGCTTCGTTTGCGCGGTAAGGGTAGTGCCGGAGGTCATAATGGCTTAAAAAGTATTAATGAACTTTTAGGAACTGAGGGTTATGCCCGTCTACGTTGCGGAATTGGTAGTGAATTTGGCAAGGGAGGACAGGTAGATTATGTTCTGGGAGAGTGGACCGAGGAGGAGAGTGAGAAACTTCCGGAGGTGTTGGAACAGGCTGGAGAGATTATAAAGAGTTTTGTAATACAAGGTCTTGCCAGAACAATGAACTCTTTCAATAAGAGACCGGAGAAACCGGCAAAGAGTAATGGAGAGTAACGAAACCAAAGTGAGAGTAGATAAGTGGCTATGGGCAGTTAGAATATTCAAAACGCGCTCATTAGCAGCCGCTGAGTGTGATAAGGGGCATGTCTCTATTGATACAACAAAACTTAAACCATCAAAGGAGTTGCGTGGAGGAGAGGTTGTAAAAGTCAGAATAGGTCCGATAGAGCGTCACTATTTGGTAAAAGGTCTTTTAAGCACTCGTCTCTCTGCTCCGTTGGTTGCTCCATACGTTGAGGATGTTACCCCCCAGGAAAATCTCGATCTTTTAAACGCCGTGAAGGTGTATGGATATGAGAAGCGAGATAAGGGTTTGGGCCGTCCAACAAAGCGTGATAGAAGAATGATAGATAAATTCAAAAATTAACATAGATGCTTATTGCCAAAGAGAAAAAAAAGAGTAATATTGCAGAGTATATTCTCTATATGTGGCAGGTTGAGGATATGTTGCGAGCATTTGACCTGGATATAGAGAAGATAAATCAAAATATTGTGTGCCGTTACTCTGTGGATGACGATACCAAAAAGGAGATTTCTGATTGGTACGATAACATCATTGAGATAATGAAGCGCGAGAAGGTTGAGCGTGTAGGACATATTCAGCCATTGCAGAATACTGTGGATGAATTGACAGAACTGCACTTCTACCTGCTCTATAAAGCTGGCGATCCAATATACAGAGGGTTGATAATGGAGCATGCAAATAGTTTTGTTGAGTATAGAAAGTTATCGGGAGTTAATGACTCAGTCTCTGATGTTGAGTTGGCATTGCAGGCGTTGTATGGAGTGTTGATGTTGCGCTTACAGGGCAAGAAGATCTCGGATGAGACCGAAAGAGCGGTTTCCGGATTTAGTAAGGTGTTGTCTTGTTTAGCAACAAGATATGCCCAAAAAGAGGAGGAAGAGAGCAAGAATCCTGAGGTAATGTAATAAAATAGGATGCTATGAGACAGTTTATTTTGACAGTTTTCACTTTGCTGTTTTGTATTGGCGTTGCAAATGCTGCGGTGAAAGAGGCTAAGGTTAATGTGGTATTCCCATCAGGAAGTGTAAAGGCATTAACTCTGGTTAATAAGAATGGTAGAATTGATGTTGACCGAGTAGTAGGAAAGCGTGACATTGTTATAGATGTTACTGTTAAGTGTACTGCCAATACTCCCGAGGATGCGCAGAAGTTGTTGAATAGTATCTCTATTGATAAGAGTGCAACCGGAAGTGCTGCTGCAGTCAATACAGTTATTCTGAGCAATAAAAGTATTAAGAATTTGTTGACCGGAGCAGATTATGTGATTGATTATAAGGTTACTGTTCCTTGGGGAGTAGAGTTGAATATTATTAATGAGAATGGCTCGGTAACCATTCCAAATTATAGTGATAAACTGACTCTTCAAGCTCAGAATTGTAATGTATATGTAGGAGATATTACAGGTGAGGCCACTTGTCTTTTGGTAGTGAAGCGTGGAAAGTGCCTGTTGAAGGGTGCGGAGTTTTTGAATGCTGAATTTGAATCTTGTCAATATGAGTTGGGCCGAGTATTGAGCAGTACAATCAAAGCCAAGAATGGAACCGGAACAATAGAAGAGGCTACAATTACAAACCTTAATTTGACAGGCGGTTCGCTTAACATTACCAAAACCGAGGATATAAGCGGTTCTGCTGTAGATTGTGCCGTTACGATTGGCGATTTGGGTGATTGTTTGAATTTGGATATGGTAAGAAAGAGTTTGACAATCAACAATGTCCATTTTAGTTTTGATAAAATTATGGTTGGAGCGCTATGGACCGATATCAATATGAAGTTCATGGAGGATTCAGGCTACAATCTAACTTTGCAACATGATAAACGCCTAAAGGTTAATTTGCCTTCTGATTTGAAATTAGGACGTTTAAGTGCATCAAAGAAGAAGAGTATGATTGGTTCTGCCTATTATGGAAATCCAAATCGAAAGAGTGATGTGCATTTGAGATTAAATGCAGGAACATTAACGATAAAATAGTTTAATTTTCTTTGTTATTTCAAAAAAAGCATATAAATTTGCCCTCGTAAGGTTATAAAAGCAATGAGAAATACAAATTTACATCTACATCATCATCTATTGACTTGCTTAAAACAGGCGAGATGGTGACGCTATTGTAAATTTTAATGTAGATATAGTTAACCCGCCTGTTGAAGGCGGGTTTTTTTATTTATGAGTTATGGAAGAAAATAATTTTTTAAAAATAGCTATTCAAAAGTCCGGTCGTTTGAGTGAGGAGTCGCTTAAATTGCTAAAGGATTGTGGAATTTCAGTCGATAACGGAAAAGATCAGTTGATGGCCTTTTCAAATAATTTCCCACTGGAAGTGCTCTATTTGAGAAATACCGATATTCCGGGGTATGTGCGTGACGGGGTTGCCGATGTTGCAATTATAGGCGATAATACGGAGCGTGAGAAGAAGAGTGGTGTTGAGAAGGTAATGGAGTTGGGATTCTCAAAGTGCAGAGTTTCAATTGCTGTTCCAAAGAGTGTTGATTTTCCGGGTTTGGAGTGGTTGAACGGTAAGAGAATAGCAACCTCATATCCTCAAACTCTACGAGATTTTCTTGATGAGGAGGGAATAGAGGCTTCGATACAGGAGATTTCAGGCTCTGTTGAAATCTCTCCAAATATTGGTCTTGCCGATGCAATTTGCGATATTGTCAGCTCAGGCAGTACCCTTCACAAGAATGGTTTGAAGGAGGTACATACAATGTTCCGTTCCCAGGCAATTCTTGTGGCCTCGCCCAATTTGTCAAGTGAGAAGAGGGCAATTCTTGAGCAGTTGAAGTTTAGAATCGAGGCAGTTTTGGCTGCCAGTCGTTCAAAGTATGTTTTGATGAATGTGCCCGAGGAGAGTTTGGACAGGGTGTGTAGTTTATTGCCCGGAATCAAGAGTCCTACAATTGTGCCATTGCGCGAAAAGGGGTGGTACTCTGTTCACACAGTTATGCCCGAGAACCGTTTCTGGCATGTTGTCGATAGTTTGAAAGAGGCTGGAGCCCAGGGATTGCTGATTATGTCGTTGGAGAAGTTGATTGTTTGATTATGAAATACTTTGAATTTCCATACATAGATAAGTGGCAGGAGATTCTTGCACGTCCAAGTAGTGCGGGCGAGGATTTACGTCCACTGTGTGAGCCTGTTTTTACCAATGTAGCTCAGCGAGGTGATAGTGCAGTTAAGGAGTATGTGGAGCGTTTCGATAGGGTGAAACTTGATTCCTTGCAGGTTAGCGATGTGGAGTTGGCTAAGGCGGAGAGTGAGGTTTCCGATGAGCTTAAAGAGGCTCTCTCTGAGGCGTATGCAAATATAGAGCGTTTCCATGCAGCTCAGAGAGTTGAAAGGGTTGCTGTTACAAATGGTCCGGGAATTGATTGTTGGCAGGAGTATAGGGCAATTGAACGAGTGGGTTTATATATTCCCGGAGGTTCAGCCCCTCTCTTCTCTACCGTTTTAATGTTGGCCATTCCTGCAAAGTTGGCAGGCTGTTCCGAGATTGTTTTGTGTACACCATCGAATTCCGATGGGATTGTAAATCCCGCAATTCTATATGCCGCAAAGTTGTGCGGAGTGACAAAGATTTTTAAGATAGGTGGAATTCAGGCTATTGCAGCAATGAGCGTTGGGACCGAGAGCGTTCCTAAGGTGTCGAAGATTTTTGGCCCCGGTAACCGTTATGTAATGGCAGCAAAGCAGTTTGCTCAGAGTATGGGAGTTGCAATAGATATGCCGGCAGGACCATCGGAAGTGTTGATTATTGCAGATAAGAGTGCGGATGTGCGTTTTGTTGCCTCGGATTTGTTGTCGCAAGCAGAGCATGGAGCAGATAGTCAGGTTGTTTTGCTGACTACAAGCAGGGAGTTGTATAGTTCAATTGACGCAGAGGTGGAGCGACAGCGCAGATTATTGTCAAGGGCAGATATTGCTCAAAAGGCATTGGATAATTCGAGGGTAGTTCTTGTAGAGAGTGTTGAACAGGCTGTTAATATGTCGAATATGTATGCTCCCGAGCATTTGATAATTTGTGTTGAGGAGGTGGATAGATATTTACCGAATATAAACAATGCCGGTTCGGTATTTATAGGCAACTACTCTCCCGAGAGTGCCGGCGATTATGCTTCGGGAACTAACCACACTTTACCGACAAGTGGTTATGCAGCAGCATATAGCGGTGTCTGCTTGGATAGCTTTATGAAGAGAGTGTCGTTCCAAAGGTTGAGTGAGAGAGGTTTACAATCTTTAGGTAAAACAATAGTCACTATGGCAGAGAGCGAGCAACTTGATGCTCACGCCAATGCTGTAAAAATTCGTTTGGGTTATGAGTAAATTTGATATATCACAAAATATTAGGGCAAACATAGCGGCCTTAAGCCCATATAGTTGTGCGCGCGATGAGTTTGATGGTTTTGATGCTCTTTTTCTTGATGCTAATGAGAATCCATACGATAGCGGATACAACCGTTATCCCGATCCTCGTCAAAGAGAGTTAAAAGCACGCCTTGCAGAGATTAAGGGTGTGGCTGCTGAGCGGATGGTTATAGGTAATGGTAGCGATGAGATTATCGATATGTTGATTCGCTCTATTTGCGAGCCGGGTTGTGATTCTATTGCAGTTTTTGAACCGGGTTACTCAATGTATAAGGTGTGTGCAGATATTAACAATGTAGGGGTTTACTCTTTGAGCCTGAATCAAGAGTTCCTGCCTGATTGGGAGGCACTTGGGGCTGCATTATTGGTGGATTCAAACATAAAGATTGTATTTATATGTACTCCTAACAACCCAATAGGCAAGTCAGTTCCGTTGCCACAGATTGTTGAGTTGTGCAAAAGTTTTAATGGTTGGGTGGTTGTCGATGAGGCCTATATCGATTTTGCAGAGCAGGGCTCTATGAGCAGTTATCTGGATGAGTTCAAGAATCTGGTTGTGATGCAAACCCTTTCCAAGGCTTGGGGAATGGCAGGATTGCGTTTGGGAATCTGTATGGCCGATGTGGAGTTGGTTAATGTATTGAATAAGGTTAAATATCCATATAACGTTAACTGCATCAGTCAGAAAATAGCATTGGATTTGCTATCGAATGTTGAGAGTTTTGAGGCGAGGGTTCAGCAGGTCAAGTCTGAGCGAAGCCGTTTGGCCCAGCTCTTTATTGAGAGGGGCTATTTCGATAAGGTTTGGGAGTTTGATGGAAACTTTTTGTTGGTTTCGTTGCCCCGATTCTCGGAGTTGTACGGCTATTTGGCTGAGCGAGGAGTTGTGGTGCGTAAGCGAGATATTCCGCCATTGATTCCAAACTCTTTGAGAATTACAATTGGAACCCCGCTACAGAACGAGGTTCTGGTTGAGTTGATTGATAATTTTATGAATGGTAATGTGCTATGAGAAAGATACTTTTTATTGACCGCGATGGCACGTTGATTGTTGAGCCGCCTGTAACTTATCAGGTGGATAGTTTGGAGCAGCTGGCGTTCTTGCCGGGTGTTATAGGTGCGTTAAGCCGAGTTTTGTCACAGAGCGATTATGAACTTGTTATGGTTACAAATCAGGATGGTTTGGGTACCGACTCCTATCCCGAAGAGAACTTCAATCGTGTTCAGAGGAGTATGCTTCAGACCTTTGCAGGCGAGGGAGTTACCTTTAAAGAGATATTGATAGACAGAACATTCCCGGAGCAGAATTCTCCTACCAGAAAACCAAAGACGGGTTTGGTTGAGAAGTATATGAATGAGACTCTTGATTACGCAAACTCATACGTAATTGGCGATAGGATGAGTGATATGCAGTTGGCCAAGAATATGGGTATCAAGGGAATCTATATGGGTAGTGAGGAGCCCTCGCCCGAAATGGATATAGCTCTAAAGAGCTGTAGTTGGGCAGAGATTGAGCGTTTCTTGATGCGAGGAGCACGAAGAGCTGTTGTTGAGCGTGCCACTAAAGAGACTCAGATATGCATCGAGGTTGATTTGAATGGAACAGGTAAAGGCAAGATAGATACCGGGTTGAACTTTTTTGACCACATGCTGGAGCAAATACCACGCCATGGAGGTATTGATGTGAATATCAGGGTTAATGGCGATTTAGAGGTTGATGAACACCACACTATCGAGGATACGGGTATTGCTCTTGGAGAGTGTTTTAAGAGAGCCTTGGGGTCGAAACGCGGAGTGGAGCGATATGGTTTTGCTCTTCCGATGGATGAGGCAGAGGCACAGGTTCTTCTCGATTTTGGAGGTCGATACGAGTTGGTTTGGAGTGTTGAGCTACAACGCGAGTATGTGGGCGATTTCCCTACCGAGATGTTAAAGCACTTCTTCTCGGCTTTTGGCCAGGCGTGTGGTTGCAATTTGAATATCAAGGCGCAAGGCGATAATACTCACCACATTATTGAGGCGGTGTTTAAGGCCTTTGCACGAGCAATAAAGCAGGCTGTAAGGGTAACGGGAACAGAGATTCCATCATCAAAAGGGGTGTTGTAGGTATGAAGGTTGCAATTATAGATTACGGAGCAGGAAATATCTTTTCTGTGCAGAGTGCTCTTCGCAGGCTGGGAGTTGAGCCTATTCTCACTGACGATAAGCCAACTCTCATGACTGCCGATAAGATAATTCTTCCCGGAGTGGGCGAGGCTGCATACGCAATGGAGCAGCTTAGAAAAAGAGATTTGGTTGAGTTTATTCCAACTCTCACACAACCATTAATGGGTATATGTTTGGGAATGCAACTCCTTTGTAACCATACCGACGAGGGTAATGTTGACTGTTTGGGAATCATTCCGACAAATGTGAAGCGTTTCCCAAGTGATGCGGGAGTTAAGATTCCTCATGTGGGGTGGAACTCAATAAGCGGAGTAACCTCGCCTATAATGGAAGGGGTAGAGAGTGGTTCATACCTCTACTTTGTTCACTCCTATTATGCAGAGTTATGCGAATGGAGTATTGCTGAGTGTAATTATGCCTTGCCATTCGCGGCTGCATTGGGTAAGGATAATTTTTATGGTTGCCAATTTCACCCTGAAAAATCGGCTCTGGTTGGCGAAAAAATATTAGATAACTTTTTAAAACTAACAATATGATTATTATTCCGGCTATAGACATTATCGAGGGCAAATGTGTACGTTTGTCTCAGGGTAATTATGACAGTTGTAAGGTCTATTCTGATAGTCCTGTTCAGGTTGCAAAGGCGTATGAACAGGCAGGTTTTTCACGTTTGCATGTGGTTGATCTGGATGGAGCGAAGTGGAGCAGTTCTATAAATTCAGAAACTCTTCAGGCAATTACATCGGCCACAAAGTTGAAGGTGGATTTTGGAGGTGGAATTAAGAGCCACGGCGATATTGCCCGTGCCTTTGAGTTTGGTGCAAAGTATGTATGTGTAGGAACCATCGCCCGTAAAAATCCTGAAATTGTAAAGGAGTGGCTTGAGCGTTATGGCGCAGAGAAGATTATTTTGAGTGCCGATCTTCGCGATGGCAAGATTGCTGTAAATGGCTGGAAAGAGGTTACCGATATAACAATCCACGAGTTGTTGGATATATACGGTGGTAAGATTCAGAACATGATGTGTACCGACATCAGTCGTGACGGGATGTTGCAGGGTGCTGCAGTAGAACTATATGAGGATTTGGTAAAGCGTTATCCTGAAATGAATATCATTGCATCGGGAGGAGTGGGAACTCTTGACGATATTCGCAGAATTGCCGATACAGGTGTACAAGGAGCTGTTGTTGGTAAAGCAATTTACGAAGGTAAGATAACCCTTGAGGAGTTATCGGATTTGCAAAATGCACTATTGTAGTTATGGCATTGGCTAAGAGAATAATACCATGCTTGGATGTAAAGGATGGCCGCTGTGTCAAGGGGGTGAATTTTCAGAACCTTATTGATGCGGGCGATATTGTAGAGCTTGCAACCCGCTACTCTGAACAGGGGGCTGACGAGTTGGTCTTTCTGGATATTACTGCTTCGTATGACAAGCGAGAAACCGAGCAGAGCTGGGTAAGAAGAGTTGCAGAGGTGCTGAATATCCCATTTACTGTAGGAGGAGGAATCAGTTCCGAGAAACAGGTTGAACTTCTATTAAAGCAAGGAGCAGATAAGGTTTCGGTAAATAGTGCGGCTATTCGCAATCCGGAGTTGATTACACGTATAGCCAAGGAGTTCGGTTCGCAGTGTGTTGTTGTGGCTATTGATGCAAAGCGTGAGGATAAGCCATTTGGTTCATATCGGGCCGGAGATTGGCAATTATACGTACAAGGAGGCAGAAAGCCGGTGGGTATGGAGTTGATGAGTTGGGCTAAACAGGCTGAAGAGCTTGGGGCAGGCGAGATTCTCTTCACCTCAATGGATCACGATGGAACCAACAATGGATTTGCCATTGAGCAGTATGAGCGTTTGTCAAACTCCTTGAGCATTCCGATAATTGCATCGGGGGGAGCCGGTTCTGCGCAACATATTGTGGAGTTGTTCCAAAATAGTGGTGCCGATGCTGCTTTGGCTGCCGGAATTTTCCACAGGGGCGAGGTTACAATTGCCCAGGTCAAAGAGTTAATGATAAATGCAGGAATTCCTGCAAGATATTAAACCTATATATCAATATCTTGCGATGTAATACTAAAGTAAAAATAGAATATGATATGATACAGATTGATGAATTGAAATTTGATGAGCAGGGATTGATTCCTGCAATAGTTCAGGATAGCACAACGCAGGTGGTGTTGATGCAGGCATATATGAATAGGGAGTCATTGGCAAAAACCATTGAGAGTGGTAAGGTTACATTCTGGAGCCGTTCAAGACAGAAACTATGGACAAAGGGCGAGGAGAGTGGAAATTTTTTGAACCTTGTTGATATACTTGCCGATTGTGATAAGGATTCACTATTGGTTAAAGCAGAGCCTATGGGACCAACATGTCACACAGGTGCAGATACATGCTGGGGCGAGGTGAATCGTGAAAAGGATTTTTTGCTCTTTTTGGAGCGTTATTTGGAGAAACGTAAAAATGACTCTCCCGAGGTTTCATATACCGCTCGTTTAATCAGTCGCGGAATTAACAAGGTTGCCCAAAAGGTGGGAGAGGAGGCTGTTGAGGTTGTAATCGAGGCAAAGGATAATAATGAGGAGCTATTTTTGGGCGAGGCTGCCGACCTGATGTATCACTACCTCGTACTGCTTCAAGCCAAGGGTTACCACCTTGCCGACGTATGCAAAGTGCTTGAATCGCGCCACAAATAATTTCAATTTTGATTATTTGTGAAAATTATATAATTTTAAGAGCCTGTTTTGAGAGAGTCAAGGCAGGCTCTCAATTTTATAGTCGATAATATTTAACGTTATGGCAAAAGATAAGAGTAAGAAGTACAAGTGGGAGTTTGTCAGTGTTGGCGGAGCTTCACGAGTAAAGATTAGCAAGGGCGAGGATATTGCGCACCTTGATGAATTGGACCCAAAGATGTGGACAGTGCTTTCATGTCCTGTAAGCGGTTTGGAGATAGATGAGAAGAGCTTGAAGTACATGGATTGCGATGGCGACGGAAAGCTTCGTATTAACGATGTAGTGGCTGTTGCAAAGTGGATAACAGCTATATTAAAGGATAAGGATATTTTATTGAAAGGTGCAGATTCGGTAGATATCGAGCAGATTAACACCAACGATGCCAATGGAGCTAAACTATATGCGGCAGCCAAGCAGATTCTTGAGAATTTGGGTAAGGAGGGTAGTGTAATCTCGATTGCCGATACTGCCGATATGACCGCAATATTTGCCAAGACACGTTTCAATGGCGATGGCATCATAACCGAGGCCTCGTCCGATAATGAACAAGATAAAGCTGCAATTGTAGCTGCGGTAGCCTCTACCGGAGGTGTTGCAGATAAGAGCGGAGCTCAGGGAGTAAATGCCGATCAAATTGAGGCTTTCTATAAGGATTTGGCTGATTATGTGGCATGGAACGAGGCTGCAGTCGAGGCTCCATTCGGAGCTGATACAGATGGAGTGATAGCTGCGTATAACGCTCTTGACGCTAAGGTTAAGGATTACTTTATGCGTGCAGAGTTGGCAGCCTTCTCGCCCGATAGTACTGCATCATTGGATGTTCAAACATCACGAATTGAATCAATCAGTGCCGAGAATCTTGTAGGTAAAACCGATGAGATAGGAGCCTATCCATTGGCAAGAATAACAGGTAAGGCTGAGTTGGATTTGAGTGCGCCTATAAATCCGGTTTGGGCAGCTCAATTTAATGCTGTAAAGGCGGTTATTGAGCCTACAGTTAAGAGTATAACTCTGGCTGATTGGAGTGCAATTGGTGCGAAGTTTGCCGCATATATAGCGTGGAAGGGTGCTAAGGCAGGAGCCTCGGTTGAGCAGTTTGGTATAGATGCAGTTAAGGCATTCATTGAGCAGGATAGAAAGGCAGCTCTTTTGGAGTTGGTAGCCCAGGATGCTGCATTGAAGGAGAAGTCGGATAATATAGAGATGGTAGATCGTTTTATACATATTGTTCGTGATTTCTATAGATTGTTAAAGAACTTTGTAACTCTACATGATTTCTATACCAAGAAGAGAGATGTAAAGGCAATATTCCAGTCAGGAGTTTTGATTGTGGATCAGAGAGCTTGTCGTTTCTGTATGAAAGTTTCTGATATGGCTAAGCATAACGCGAGTGCTGCAACAAGCGGAATGTATTTGCTATATTGCGATTGTACAACCAAGAGCGTACCCGGTAAGTTGCAGATAGTAGCAGCAATAACTGTTGGCGATATTGGCAATTTGATTGTCGGAAAGAATGCTGTTTACTATGATAATGCGGGAGTAGAGTGGGATGCAGTTATAACCAAAATTGTAGATAATCCTATAAGTGTCGCTCAGGCATTCTGGTCTCCATATCGTAGAATGGCAACTGCAGTTGAGAACTTGATTAATAAGAGCGCAGCCGAGAAAGATGCTAAGATGATGTCAAAGGCTACTGCAAGTATTAATGCTGCTCCAACAGCGGCAACAGCTACCGCTCCTGATGGTAAACCTGTTGCTCCCGCAGCTCCACCATTTGATATTGCTAAGTTCGCCGGAATCTTTGCTGCTATTGGTGTCGCTGTTGGATTGGTTGGATCAATGCTTACCTCAATTTTTGAAAACTTGATTAAGTTGTCATGGTGGCAGGTGATTTTGGTATTTGTCGGTATTTTGTTGTTGATTTCCGGCCCTGCAATGGTTCTTGCATGGATGAAGTTACGTAGAAGAAATATTGCACCTCTATTGAATGCTAACGGCTGGGCGGTAAATGCTAACTCAAAGATTAGTATTCCATTCGGAGAGACTCTTACCGATTTACCTAAATACCCAAAGTTGAAACTTAAGGATCCATATAAGAAGAAGATGCCAGCATGGAAGAAGGTGGTAATAATATTGGGCGCAATTGTGGTGCTATTTGTTGCCTTATGGTTGACAAATGTTTTCTCATTTGTAAACCTTAACTCTCCGTTGAAATGTTATAATACAACAGAGCAAGTTGCAACAAAGGGAGTCGCTTCCGATACGATTACTGCACCAAATGCAGAGTAGAGTTATCTGTTACTACATACAAAAAGGGGGCGGCCTTTCGGTCGCCCTCTTGCTATTTCGTGGAACTCTTATAAAAGATCCTTTTTCAATTTAGCCGATTCGATGACTGCGTCTAAATCTGCCTCTGTAACGTTCTGTGCATTCTCGATAAAGAATGAAAAGGCGCTACAGATATTTCCATCAAAAAAGGTATCTACAATTCTTCCCATAAAGGTAGGAACGTATTCACGTTTGTTTATCAATGGGTAGTATTTATAATTACGACCAATTACATGGTACGCAATAAGTTTCTTTTCATATAAGACCCTTAGGACTGTGGAAATTGTATTCGAAGCCGGTTTGGGCGATGGGATATACTCATATATCTCACCGGCAAAGGCCTCGCCTCTACTCCATAGAACCTGCATAACCAAACTTTCGGTTCTGGTAAGTTCTTTAATCTCTCTCTTCTCCATATTACAATGTCCTTGTACGCCCTATTAGTATTGAGCTGTTATATCCCATACGAATGCGCGAATTCCATTCTCTTTGTTGACGTTATCCAACTTCTCTACGTATTTAAGAACAAGAGGGACCATTGCCTCGTCAACAATAGTTAGGATAGATGAGTTCATCTCAGGCCATGCGTGAGAACCCATTCTGGGTTCTCCGCCGTTTGTTCCTGCTCCGTGTACCAATGGCCACTGAGTATATCCTGATATCTTTAGCTCGCTAAGTATAAACTCTACACGCTCGGTAAGCGCTTGGTTAAATACTATAAATATAGCTTTCATCATAGCTTAAATTATTTGTTTAGTTTTGGAAGATCACGCTCTGCATCGAAATCACTCATGAAGGCGTACTGTTTCTTCAAATTCTTCTTCTTGTTACGGCTGCCACTCTTGTCCATTGATGCGTATACAACAGGTACAATCAACATTGTGATGATGGTACTGAATACCATACCTCCGATAACGGCAATACCCATCGGACGCCATGTCTCGGCTCCCTCGCCCTGACTGAATGCCATTGGCACCATACCAAGGATTGTTGTAAACGATGTCATAAGTACCGGTCTTAGACGTGAACGACATGACAATGCGATTGCCTCGTACAATTTAACTCCACGTTCACGCATCAAGTTGATGTAGTCGATAAGCACAATACCGTTCTTTGTTACGATACCAACCAACATAACCGCTCCAAGCGCAGCAACAATACTCAAGCTAGAGTTGGTCATTAGCAATGCCAAGATAACACCACTGAATGCGAATGGGATTGACAACATGATGATGAATGGCATCTTGTATGACTCAAACTCGGCAGCCATTACAATGTAAACCAACATCAATGACAAAGCCAACAACATAAACAATGACTCAAATGACTCCTGCTGATCCTCGTAAGAACCTCCAACATATACAGTTATATCACTTGGAATCTCGGTCTCGTCGATAATCTGTTGCATCTGCTCTGCAATAGTTCCCATTGAAGCTCCCATTGCAGGGGTTACAGTTACTGACAAGTAACGCTGTTTTGTCTTACGCTCAATGTTAGGTGGTGAGAAGAACTCTTTAATCTCTCCAAGCTCTTTTAAACGAACCTTGTTTCCACGTGCATCGTTGATGATGATATTCTCAACATCGGTGATTGATGCGCGGAAGTCCTCTTGAAGACGTACAATGATATCGTACTCCTCTCCATCCTCTTTGAACTTAGCATTACGATAACCGTAAATTCTATTTCTCAATTGGGCACCTACTGCACTTGCACTCAATCCATGACGAGCCAATTTATCGCGATCAGGGATAAACTGCAACTCAGCCTTATCATCGTCACGGCTAATATTGATATCCTCAGCTCCCTCAATACTCTTAGCCTTCTCTGCCAACTCTGCAGCCAACAAACTTGTTGTAGAGAAGTCGTGTCCTACAATCTCGAATGTAACGTTGTTGCTACCCATAGATCCTCCTCCAGAGGTTGATACAGTATAGACAAGCACCTCCGGGAATCTCTTCAAGATATTACGAACCTGGTCTGCAATCTGGAATACATCACGATCACGATCGGCAATATCGACAACTCTGATACGCATATTGGCTACGTTTGTACCTGTGGTACTCATCATAGATGCGAACGATGCAGTCTCCTCGCTACCATAACTTAGATTCAAGATACGAATCTCAGGAACCTCCGCACGGATAACTGAGTCAATCTCAAGAGCAATCTTCTTGGTAAGCTCAACCTTCTGACCGGTCTGCATCTTAATGAAGATATTCATGTTACTCTGGTCATTCTGTGGCATAAAGTCGGTCTCGATAAACTTTGATAATCCGCATGAACCAACGAATACCAATGTCATTGATGTGATAACAACAGCTTTGTGGTTCAAGCACCAGCGAACAAGTTTCTCGTACCAGTTGTCAAGTTTATCAAGATTCTTGGTAGTAAATGAGTACCAGCTGAATTTGCTTTGTGCAAGTTTTGCTGGGTCATACATGTGCATCAATTGTGAACACAGCATAGGAGTAAGAGAGATAGCTGTAACTGTAGAAGTACATACAGTGATACATACAATCCATCCCAACTGCTTGAACAGGATACCTGTCATTCCGGTAACCAATGTCAATGGGAAGAATACCGCAACGGTAACAAGGGTTGTTACGATAACTGATACCCACACCTCGTTAGTTCCATATTTTGCAGCCTCTTTTGGATGGCTACCACGCTCAATGTGTTTGGTGATGTTCTCAAGTACAACGATAGCATCGTCCACAACCATACCAATCGCAATAGACAACGAGGTAAGCGAAATGATATTCAATGACTCTCCGGTTGCAAGCAAATAGATAAATGCCACAATCAAAGAGATTGGAATTGTCAATGCAATGATAAATGTTGCTCTCCAACGTCCAAGGAAGAAGAACACTACAAGGACAACGAAGATCAAAGCATACATCAAAGTCTCCTGAAGGTTGTTGATTGACTTGACAATGAAGTCTGAGTTATCCGAGATAATCTCAAAGTGAACATCTGATGGAAGATCCTTTTGGCACTCTGCCAAAATTGCCTTTGCCTCCTCTGCTACCTGAACAGCATTAGCGTCAGACTGTTTTGAAATCAATAGAACGGCTCCATCGCCTCGCTCAACCAATGACTCAAGGGTAATATCCTTAATGGTGTCACGAACTTGTGCTACATCTTTTAGGAAGACTGTTTTACCATTTGATACCCCAAGTGGAATATTGGCAATCTCCTCACTCTCCTCGAACTCTCCCTCAACACGCATTGAGTAGTCCATTTGAGTCATCTTAACGTTTCCTGAAGATACGTTCATGTTCTCGGCAAGGATGGCATTACCAATTCCCTCGATTGTCAAGTTGTATGCGTCAAGCATAATAGGATTCAAATCCACATATACTACGCGCTCTGGAACTCCTGAAAGAGTTACCGATGCAACTCCATCAATCTGGTTCATGCGGGTAACAACCTTATCGTCGATAATTTTGTTCAATCCCGGATATGACTCCTCTGCAGTAACTGCGTAGATAAGGATAGGCATCATAGAGGTATTGAAACGCATGATTGTTGGGCGATCAATATCCTCGGGTAGTAATGAGATACACTGGTCAACCGCGTCACGAACATCATTTGAGGCCTCGTCCAAATTTGCCTCCCACTCAAACTCAAGGGTAACTACGGCAAGGTTCTCGTATGATTTAGATGTAAGCTCCTTAAGGTCATCAACCGAGTTTAATCGGTCCTCAAGGATTTTAGTAACATTCTCCTCAATATCGGTAGCGTTAGCTCCGGGATAGGTTGCCATAACGGTAATATATGGCGGGTCCATCTTCGGCATCAAATCTACCGGCAATTGTATATATGAGAAAACTCCTAACACCAAGATGGCAACGAAAATCATCAAGGTGGTAATAGGTTTTTCTACCGCTGATTTATAAATACTCATAGTAAAAATCTATTCAGATTATTCAACAACTCTCACTTTTGATCCATCAACCAATTTTGCCTGACCGGCAGTGATAAGGCGTGTACCCTTCTTGATTTGGTCGCTGATAAGCTCAACCTGGTCCTCAAAACGCTTTCCTAATTGAACATCAACACGCTTTGCAACACCATTCTCCTCAACGAATACATATCTGTTGTTAGCTCCCTGCAATTTCAATACAGCAAGAGCAGGAACAACTACAGATGTTGTCTCTCCAATGAAGAAGTTGATACTTCCATACATTCCTGGACGTAGTGCTTCGTCAGCATTTGGTACCTTAACCTCTACAGTAAATGTACGAGATTGTGGATCGATTGTAGGATACACAA
Source organism: Bacteroidales bacterium (assembly GCA_015061245.1). GTDB lineage: Bacteria > Bacteroidota > Bacteroidia > Bacteroidales > Marinifilaceae > RGIG9079. The sequence continues at coordinate 82,771 of SUWY01000005.1, read as the reverse complement.
TGCTTACTGTTCCCTCAAATGTTCTGTCAGGATAAATATTGGTGGTAAGCTCAACCTTTGTTCCCTTCTTAATAGTGGTGAAATATTGCTCTGAAATTGTTACGTATGCTTTAAGAGCATCAATTTTCTCAAGAGAAACAATCGATGGCTTGCTTGCTCCTCCAAATGCACCTCCGCTATAAAGCTCCTTATCCTCGAAATATTTTCCTGTGATAATTCCGTTAAATGGAGCAATCATTTTTGTATTCTCTTTCAAGAAATCGAAGTTTGATTTTGCAACCTCGTATGCGGTAACTGCTGCATCGTAGTTCTGCTTTGAGATACTTCCGGTCTCGTTCAATTTTACTGCACGGTTGTACTCTGCCTCAATATTCTTCAATTGAACCTCAGCCTGGTATAGGTTTGTTGGGTCCATCTCAACAAGTAGGTCGCCCTTCTTTACGCGGTCACCTACCTCTACATAAATTTTTCCAATACGACCTACAGTTGCAGGAGCATAGAAAACCTGCTCATCTGCTACAAGGTTAGCCTTGTACTCAAGAGTCTTTGCAATAGTCTGCTCGTCAAGAATAGTTACCCTTACAGGGCGAGCCTCCTCGACAGTGGTTTTTGTCTCTTTGTCAGAGCAACCCACGATAGTTGCCAATGCGATAGCTGATAAAATTAGCTGTTTCATTCTCATTTATATTATTAATTATTACTATTTGCTTATAGTGAGTTGTGAAGCTTCTGAAGCTCAACCTGAGCATTCAAAAGGGTCAAAACTGCAGTTGTGTAGTTTGTCTGTGCGTTCAAGAAGTTTGTATTAGCCTGTGTCAACTCCAAACTTGATATAACACCTTGGTCGTACTTATTTCTGTAATTTGTCAATACCTTCTCAGATACCTCCAAGTTACTCTTCTGAAGTTGGTAGTTTTCGATAGCATTTCTCAGATTGAACTTATATTGAATCTCCTGCATATTCAAGTTATCCTCGAGTTGAGCACGATTCAGGCGAATTTTGTCCATGTTGATCTTCTGCATCTCAAGACTTGATTTCCTACTCAAACCACTGAAAATAGGGAAGCTTAAATTGATAGCTCCAGAGTGGCTTGGAGACATACTGAATGAAGGCTCAACAATCTTCTCCAAGTATGAGTATCTTGCAGATATGGTTGGGGCAAAGCTCCATTTCTCAATGCTAACCATCTTCTCTTGAAGTTTCTCTTGAGTAATCATCTGCTTGTAGCTGATGTTTTGGTTAATATCAAACTGTTCTGCAACTAACTCACTATACTCTTCGCTACTGATCATATTGTCAATATTGTCTGTCAATGTAATCTGTGAGTTAACTGGTAGACCCATCTGAATTTTCAAGATATTGCTATTTACCTCGGTGTTTCTCTGAACAGAGTATAGATTATTACGAAGCTGATTAACTGTAACTCTGATTTGGTCAACATCGGTAACCTCAACTACGCCCTGAGCATACATATTCTCGGTGTGTTGGCGAATAACCTCCATATCTGCCAAGTTGTTCTCAAGAATTGCTCCCATTCTTTGGTATGCCAAGATTGTGTAGTAAAGGGTGTGAACAGTAGAACGAATTTCCAAATCTGTTGCATCAACTCCCAATTCTGAGATTTGGCGAGCAATCTTTGCTGTCTGGACTCCTACAATCCACTGTCCGCTGAACAATAGCTGAGATGCGCTTGCAGTGAATGCCAACTGGTCTTCTAGTTTAATGGCATTTCCGCCAAAGTTCATTTCGTAACCAAAGTTGGTGCTATAGTCCAAAGTAGTGTTGATTTGTGGCAATCCTTGAGAAATTGCCTGTGTGATTTGTTTACGCTTGTACTCAACATCCATCTTCGATGTCTTGAGTGTTCTGTTATACTCGATTGCATAATCGACAGCTTCATTTAGCGAGAACTGAGTTGGGTAATCCTGTTCTTGCGCTGAAGTTGAGAATCCTGCTACGAGCATTGCTGCGATAATTAGAAATCTTTTCTTCATACAGTTATCTATTATTTTTGTTTATTGTTTCAAACTCTTTAAGTCCTTGTGGAGTAGCAATACTATAAACCAAATTATCCAACAGGACACTAATTACTTTCTTTTGTTGTGATTTTGGCAAATCTGCCAATGCCATCTCTTGCATTTCAGGATCTTTCAATGAGGTCATTACATAGGTGATCAACCATATCTGCACCCTAATTGTGTCTGAATTTTTAAAAGTGCCCTCTTTGATTCCTTTTTCTATAGTATGGCTCAATATTGTATAAAAGAAGTTCTGGTGTTGCTGATTTATCTGGTCGTAAATAGTTGGATGGAACTTCTTTATATCATAAAATATTGCAGGAATATTAAAGTTAGAAGAGTCATGTTGAATCCTTTGCTTAATAGCATGAAGTACAACAAGGGCTCTCTCTTGTTCAATAGCGTTGATAATCTTCTCTTGAAAATCAGGACTGGCTGTCCATGACATACACTGTAGAACAATGTCCTCTTTGTTTTTAAAATATTGGTACAGCGTCTTTTTGGAAATATGCAACGCTGAAGCTATATCATCCATTGAGGTGCTACGAAGACCTCGTTTAATGAATAGCTCCCATATAACTCTTAACCAACTCTCTTTAATCTCCTCTGTGCTCATTGCATTTTTCTTAAACTTTTGGAAACGTTTTTACCGTGTTTCGTTTCCAAGTGCGTGCAAAAGTACTTATTTTATGCGGACTTTCATGTTTATAAAAGTTAAAAGTTTTAAAAATTTAACCGAAAACGATTACGAGTTTAAGGAATAGGAAAATTAGTAGAATAATTTATGTAACTTTGTGTGTATGATTGATGAGGTAACAAAGCAACGGATAATAGATAGCGCTGACATATACGAGGTGATTTCCGACTATGTGGCACTGAAGAAGCGTGGTGTAAACTACGTTGGTTGTTGCCCATTTCATAATGAGAAGACCGGTTCATTTACTGTATCGCCTGCCAAAGGAATATTTAAGTGTTTTGGTTGTGGTAAGGGTGGCGATGTTGTTCACTTTGTAATGGAGCATGACCAGCTCTCTTATTATGATGCACTACGTAGATTGGCAGAGCGTTACCATATCAAGATTGAGGAGCGAGAGCTTTCGGCAAGGGAGTTGCAACAACGCAGTGAGCGTGATGGAATGTTAACATTAAATTCGTTTGCACAAAAGTTTTTTGCAGAGCAGTTGGTACATAGTGATGAGGGGAAGTCAGTAGGGTTGTCCTATCTGCTAAATCGAGGAATGGACATTGATACCATTGAGCGTTTTGGTATTGGTTATAATCCGGGAGGTTGGGATAAATTGACACAGGCAGCAATAGCTGCAGGATATAAGAAGGAGTTTCTTTTAAAAACAGGCTTATCTACCGAGACTCAAAAGGGAACTTTGGTTGACCGTTTTCATGACAGAGTAATGTTTCCTATCAAGGACTCTTCGGGCAAGGTCATTGCATTTGGAGGTAGAATTATGAGTGCCGATAAAAAGGCTGCAAAATACCAAAACTCGCCCGAGTCCGAAATATACCATAAAAAGATGACACTCTATGGTATTGATGTGGCGCGTTCCGAGGCGGTTAGAGCAGATAAGTGTTATCTTGTAGAGGGGTATTTCGATGTTATATCTATGTATATGCGCGGAATAAAAAATGTTGTAGCCTCGTCCGGAACATCATTGACTGTTGAGCAGATTCAGATGCTTCGCAGAATGACTCCCAATGTAACCGTGATGTACGATGGAGATTCGGCAGGAATCCATGCAGCTCTTCGAGGAATAGACCTGTTATTAAAGGAGGGATTGAATGTAAGAGTAGTGTTAATGCCGGACGGAGAGGATCCTGACTCATTTGCACAGAAGCATACTACCGATGAGATTAACGAGTTTATCTCTTCGGTTGAGACCGATTTTATATCATTTAAGGCGAATTTATTGTTGGAGAGTGCAGGTAAAGACCCTATTGAACGATCAAAAGCAATTCAGGATGTAATAAGAACCATCTCCTTAATACCCGATAATATAACACGTTCAGTCTATGTCAAGAGTTGTTCGGAGATAATGAAAATATCTGAACATGAGATAAATATCGGAATATCCCGCCTTTTAAGAGGAGTCCAACAGGAATCTGCTTATGTGGCAAAGCCTAAGCCTATTACCCCGGAACAGCCTCGATTGGAGGAGGGAGATATTCATAAGGTAACTACACTTGATAAGTTATGCAAGAATGATGAGTTAGAGCTAGTCAGAGCCTTACTGCAGTATGGAACTAATAAGATTTCTATAGGTGGTAATGACATATCTGTGGCACAATATATAATAGGTGATTTAAATAGCGAGGGACTCTCTCTGTATAATGAGACATATAGAGCAATAGTTCAGGAGTATTCCGATAATATAAATCAAACTGATTTTGATCCATTAAAACACTTTACTCAATTTGAGGATGGTAATATTGTCTCTTCGGTTGCTGATATTGTTAGTGAAAAGTACGAGTTGGAGAAGATATGGAATGAGACATCAGAACCTCGGATTGAGAGCGAACATATAACTAAGTTGTTAAATAACTATAAGTTACGTAGGATAGTAATTAGAATTAAGCAGATAGATAAAAAGATAGCGGAGTTAACCAGAGAATCAGAGCCTGACCACAATGAGATATTTGAGTGGATGAAGAAGAAGATGGCTTTGAATGAGTTACGTTCACTGTTGGTAAATGCAATGGGACGTTCCGCTGTGCAATAAAATAATTAAAATTTCTACTTATGGAGAGCAATAAGATTACCGCAATTCGTATCGGCAATATTTGGAATAAGTACAATCTTGCATGGACAAATGTTCAGCCGGATGTGAATATCGTTATTGGTATTAACGGTAGTGGTAAAACGACAATCTTCAAGATTATTGATGCGGTGATGCGTGCCGATGTTAAGGCATTGAAAGCATTCGGAGTGAACGTAACTATCGAAATGAACGGGCATACGCCAATTCTATATACGCCTAAAACTACTCTTCACGAATTAAAGCGTCAAGTAGAAGGAGTAAACTATTGCAAGATATCAACATTCGATGTTCCGTTACGTGATAGGAGTAAGAATAGCAAGGATTATAGCCAATTATATAGCGAATTGTATTCGTTAGTATATGATATTGCAGGCGAGGAGTCATCGTTGTCTGATTATAGATTAATGGCTACCAACTATCCTGAAATGGCTCAACATATTAATGAGAGAATACAAGAGTTCTTTAAGTTGGTTGATTCTCTTTTTGAGGGAACAGGTAAGACTATATCTATCAATAGGAAGAATAATCGTCTTATCTTTACCGATGATGGCGAGATAATCGAGTTGCATCAGTTGTCATCGGGAGAGAAGCAATTACTTTTGGTTCTTTTAAAGGTATTTTTGATGGACGAGGCTCCATATATTTTATTAATGGATGAGCCGGAAATTTCGTTACATATCGAGTGGCAACACAGATTATTCGATGTTATTCGCAAATTAAATCCGAATACACAGATAATTACTTCAACCCACTCACCAAGTATATTCGGTGACGGTTGGGGAGACAAATTGATTTTTGTTGCTGATATGTTTTCAATCAAAGAGTGATATGTTTGTAAAGCCCGAAATATCAAAGGAACAGCGAGAACGTTATTTCGCTACAGCAGCTTCGCGTTTTGCAATGGATGCGAAGATGTTGCGCTGTAGGGCTTCTGTTCATGTAGAAAATAAAGATGATATTATTTTCTGGGAACACGTATTGCATAAATTTTTGCCAAAAGAGAAGTTCCATTTTATTAGTGGTTCTAGAAATGAGTATGGTAATGAGACATCGGGCGTTACGCAATGTTTAAAGTATTTCAACTTCTTAAGTCCATCGTTTATTGTATGTATAGATAGTGATTATCGCTATTTGATGGGAGTAAAAAAATTGAAGGCTAAGAATTTTGTGCTTCAAACATATACTTATTCTTTTGAGAATCACCACTGTTATGCTGAAGGATTAGATGATTTCTGTTGTAGATTAACAAATATAAGAACCTGTCCATTTAACTTTAGTCTGTTTTGGAAGAGATATTCCAATGCTCTTTATGATCTTTTTATATGGCATTTATATTTTCTGACTCATGATCGTGATGACTTTGTTCAGTGCGATTTTAATGAGTATTTGAATATTGTAGATAGAGGTAGTCGTCATGATTTGGTAAGAAGACCTGAGGCTCTTCTGGATGATTTACGCAAGAGAGCTAACTCTCGAGTTAAGGAGTTCCAAGGGCGAAATCCTGAGATTGATATTAATAAATTCCGTATGAAGATAGAGGCATTAGGTGTTAATCCGAATAACCTATATCTTTATCTTCGTGGTCATAATATTTATGATTTGACTTTAACACTTTGTCGTGATGTGTGTCGTATGATGTTACGCCAGGCAAAGCAGAATATGAGAATATTGGATCATATAGATTCAGAACTTCGCAGAGTAATTCACTTTGATGCCTATCAACCAATCCGCCAAATCGAAGATGATATTAAGCTGTTGTTTAGGAGTGAACAGTTAGGAGTGAACAGTTAGGAGTTAATACCGCTTTATAAGTCCCCCTTATTAGTGCAGGCGAACTTGTGAGCCAAACGAAGGGGGATTTAGGGGGTTGGTAAACACCAAATTAAAGCAAATCCACAAGTATTCATCATAGCTTTAGATTTCTTTACTGATACGATTTTATATGGAGATGAGATTTGCGCAGATTTGCTTTGGGGGTTGGTAAACACTCAGTCATAGACTGCAAATTTTTGAACATCAGTTCAAAAATTTGTAGTCTCGCTGGGAATCGAACCCAGATCAAAGGAACCGGAATCCTTCATTCTATCCATTAAACTACGAGACCAAATTGCGCAACAAAGTTAGCAAAAAAAAGAGACCGAACAATGATGTTCGGCCTCTATATCGGATATTAGAAATAATTACAATTTCTTTCTACTACCGTAGTTAACCAACAAAGAGTTAGCTTTACGAAGCTCCTGCTTAATGTCGGTTACAACACCCATAGTTACATTTCTGTCAACTTTAAGGTTGTTGATGATACTGTTTCTGTCCTCCTCGGGGCGTGCCTCGCGCTCTGTCTCTACGAATGAGCCAAGATCTCCTACGCGAGCGAATCTGTCATTCAATTGAAGAATAGGCTCAGATCCCCACACCATTTGGTGTTGGCGACCTGGCTTTCCAACATAGATATTACTTACCAATGTCTTTTTCTCCAATTTAATAGTTTCACGAGCCTCTGGCAATGTATTCTCTACCATGATGGTAACCTCACGCATTGTGGTAACAGCCATGAAGAAGAACAACAACATGAACACGATATCAGGAAGAGATGATGTGGACATCTTTGGAACTTCCCTTTTCTCATTTTTGTTAAACTTTCCCATAACTATTATTTCTTTTTAACATTTTTTGGCTCGGCCTCAGAGATACTCATAGGGATGTATTTATCTACAGCACTACGCTGCTCGTCATCCAACTCTTCATATCTTTTACCCCATTTCTCCAAAGCCTTCTCGTCGCGCATCTCACGGAATGCAGCAGTTAGCTGATCTTGTACTGCTACGTAAGTTTCGTATGATGTTTGGCGGTCACTCTGAAGAGAGACAAGTCCTTTAGACACCTCAACCGGACCGAACAATGGAATCTCCTTAGCCTCTTTAGCTGGCATATCGGCATCATCGCTCTTGTTCAAGATGAACTCTTTGGTTCTGTCCTTTAGTGAGTTAATGTCCGCAAGCTCATCATTCACCAACAACTGATTGTTTCTGTTTACCAACACCTGAAGGATGTTACGTTTAGCTACCTTTGGAGCCTCGGTATTATCCTCATTATATGGCGGGAGTCGGCGGAACAATCCTGAATCTACGTTCATTGTTGTGGTAGTCAAGAAGAATACCAACAATAGGAACGCAATGTCAGCTGTTGAGGTGGAGTTCAGTTCCGGAACTTTTCTACCCATATCTCTTACTTTTTAATTTTCTTGAATAACTCTGTAATAATGATTGCTGCAATATTTAGAATCATCATTACGTATGTTAGGAATAATATAGCTTCTGACCACTGTATTGTTTCTGGATTGTTATCTGAACCGTTGTATCCTGGTAGTTCAAGAACTGTATTGTCAGAAACATAGTAGCAAACAGCAGCTACAGCAACCAAGCCTAACAATGGAAGTAGGTTTTTAAATCCTTGTTTTGGTTTGGTTATAAATGCTATTATCGGGAAAACTAGAGCTGCAATAATTGAAATACCTAATAGAGCGTATGCCCAATTCAATAGTGCCTCAGTGTACTCAGGTCCCTCAAGCTCCGCGTCGTAAGGGCCAAAGCTGAACAAGCAAATCATAACAATTGTTACAACAAATAGTGCAAGGACAATTGCTGTGCTCATCATTGACATTTTCTTATCGACAATGCGGTCGTAATTTATTTTATTTACAGCCATTTTAGTCTAAGATTATTTTTTATACTCTACAAGAGTATCCATGAAACGAACAGAAGCATCCTCCATCTTACCGGTGATTCCCTCAATCTTGCTCAAGCAGTAGTTGAAGAATACCTGAAGAATCATAGCTACAATCAATCCAGCAACTGTGGTAATCAAAGCCACCTTAATACCTCCTGCTACAATCTGTGGAGACATATCTCCTGCAGCCTGGATATCATCGAAAGCCTGAATCATACCGATTACAGTTCCCAAGAATCCAAGTGATGGAGCCAAAGCAATGAACAAAGAGATCCATGACAATCCGTTCTCAAGCTCTTTCTGCTTAACGCTACCGTATGCCTCAATTGTGCTCTCAACTGCATCGTAACCCTGGTCAAGGTGAAGCAATCCCTGATAGTAGATACTTGCTACTGGTCCTCTTGTACCACGGCAAAGCTCCTTAGCAGCCTCAACACCCTCATTCTTAATCTTGTCCTCGAACTTAGCGATAAATTTCTTTGTGTCGATGTCTGAAAGGTTCAAGTAGATGATTCTTTCGAAAGCAAGAGCCAATCCCAAAATCAAAGAGATAACAACCAATGCCATGAATCCTGCACCTCCCTCAATGAATTTAATCTTGATTGCCTGGTGCAAAGGCTGCTCAACAACCTCTTCCTCGTAATCAGCTGCCACTGCGTCAGCCTCTACAGCTGCAGTCTCCTCAGCAACTGCCTCTACTTGCTCAGCATCTGCTGTAGCCTCAACCTCTTGTGCCATCAAATTTTGTGTAGCTCCAAAACTGAGCACTCCAAAAAGTGCGACGATTGCAATTAACTTTTTCATAATTGTTTTACTGTTTTTTGTTTATAAATTTAATTGTTTGTTTGTTCATTTAATTTCATGGTATGCTCTCAATGCTAACGTTTGAGAGTAAGCCTAAAAATCTGGTGCAAGTTACTAAAAATATGTAAAACAGCAATAAATTTTAACTAATTTCTCCCCTTAAATTGTAAATCAGGTGTTTTTTTATCTCGTCGGGGTTCTCGTATCTACCTGCCAGACACATTAATTTGCATACGGCAGCCTCGGTAGTTATGTCGTAACCGCCTATTACTCCGATATTTAAAAGTGAGTTACTTGTGGCATATCTACCCATCTCAACATATCCACCAACACATTGAGTAACATTGTAAATAACAATGCCTCGTTTGACAGCATTGTTAATGATTGTTAAAAACTCGTTGTTGGACGGAGCATTACCAGAGCCATAGCTCTCTAAAATAACCCCTCGGAGTCCTTTTGTTTCCAAAACAGAGGCAATTATTTCATTTTTAATGCCGGGGAAGAGCTTTAATATGACAATGTTGTTGTCATATCTGCAATCTGCGGTAATGGGGCCTGTTGGTGTGATGTGCCGAATTAGCGGTTTGTTGTAGGTTATGTGTATTCCAACCTCAGCTAATGCTGGGAAGTTTGGAGATTGGAATGCGTCGAATCGTTCTGCGTTAAGTTTGTTTGTACGATTTCCTCGCAGCAAACGGTGTCCGAAAAATATACAGACCTCGCTTACTACAGGTTTGCCGTTCTCTTCTGCGCCTGCAATCTGTATCGCTGCAAGTAGATTCTCACGACCGTCGGTCCTTATATGTCCGATGGGGAGTTGAGAACCTGTGAAGATGATAGGTTTGGTCAAGTTTTGCAACATAAAACTCAATGCGCTGGCCGAGTATGCCATGGTGTCGGTGCCATGAAGAATAACAAAACCATGATATTTATCATAATTCTCAATGATTATGTCGCACATTGTTCGCCAAGAGTCGGGATTTATGTCCGAAGAGTCGATAATCTCGGGTAGCGTATAGTGGTCAATCCTGAATTTAAATTCAGATATTTCTGGAACTGCCGACGCAATATTCTCAAAGTTGAATGGTTTTAAACTACCTGTTGTTGGATCTTGAACCATTCCTATAGTACCTCCGGTGTAGATAATAAGTACAGCTTTACTCATGATATTTATATTTTGAAGAGACTCTTGGCGTTATTTGTTGTTATTTGGGCTACCTGTTCAATGGGTTGTTCAGTTAACTCTGCTATGAAGTTGCCGATAATCGGGATATAACTGCTTTCGTTGCGTTTGCCACGATGTGGAGCTGGTGTAAGATATGGAGCATCGGTTTCAAGAACGATATTCTCAACTCCTATCTCTTTAACAACCTCAGCTAGTTTTGCATTTTTGAATGTAACAACTCCTCCAACTCCAATTTTGAACCCCATATCGATTGCTCTTTTGGCGTGATTGGTATCTCCGGGGAAGCAGTGAAGGATTCCTTGTACTCCCGAAAAGCGTTTAAGCGATATGAAGATGTCATCGATGGATTTTCTTGAGTGGATGACAACTGGCAGATGTAAATCTTGAGCCAAACCTAATTGGTACTCGAAGGAGTATATCTGCTCGTCGCGCATAGATGTGTCCCAATAGTAATCAAGACCAATTTCGCCTACTCCAATGAAGTTTCGTTGTAGCAGCTCTTTCTCTACTAATCGAATCTCCTGTTTGTAATCCTCTTTTATTGATGTCGGGTGTACTCCAATCAAGGCATACATATTATCTTTATATTCTGCCTCTAATTTATACATTCGTTCGCGTGTAGATGAATCAATGTCCGGAAGAATTATGGTTTCAACTCCTTGGGCGAGGGCTCTTGCAACAACCTCGTCTCTGTCCGAGTCGAACTCCTCTGCATACAGATGTCCGTGAGTATCAACAAAACTGCTCATTAATGGTATAGGTGGTTTGGATTAGATATAATTAAGGGTGGCTTAGTGCCACCCTTATCCTGGTGTTTTTAGATATTTTATACGTGTCCTTGTGCGCACATAGCATCGGCAACTTTTATGAAGCCGCCAACATTTGCACCCTTAACGTAGTCAATCTTGTTTGCTCCCTTGCCATATTTAACGCAAGTGTCGTGGATCTCCTTCATAATCTCAGACAACTTAGCATCAACCTCTTTGGCGCTCCAGCTGTAACGCATAGAGTTCTGAGTCATTTCAAGACCTGAAACAGCAACACCACCTGCGTTTGCAGCCTTACCTGGTGCAAATACGATGTGCTCATTCAAATATTTAACAGCCTCGGCTGTACAACCCATGTTCGATGTCTCTACAACCATCTGGCAGCCATTTGCAACAAGAGTCTTGGCATCCTCCTCGTTCAACTCATTCTGAATAGCACATGGGAATGCAATGTCGCACTTAACCTCCCATGGTTTCTTGCCTGGAACGAATTTGGCGCCGAAACGCTCAGCGTATGGAGCAACAACGTCGTTGTTTGAAGCTCTAAGCTCTAACATATAGTCAACTCCCTCCTCGGTAATACCGTTCTCATCGTAGATATATCCATCAGGACCGGAAATGGTAACCAATTTTGCTCCCAATTGAACTAACTTCTGGGCAGCACCCCAAGCAACATTACCAAAACCAGAAATAGCAACAGTCTTGCCCTTAATCTCCTGACCTAAGTGAGCCAACATGTGTTGTGCGAAATAAACTGTTCCGAAACCTGTAGCCTCAGGACGAACGCGTGAACCTCCGAACTCTCTGTTTTTACCTGTCAACACACCGGTAAACACATTTTGAATTCTCTTGTACTGACCAAATAGGTAGCCAATCTCTCTTGCGCCTACACCAATATCACCGGCAGGAACGTCGGTATCAGCACCGATATATTTGCAAAGCTCTGTCATGAAACTCTGGCAGAAACGCATAACCTCGTTATCTGATTTTCCTTTTGGGTTGAAGTCAGAACCTCCCTTACCACCACCCATTGGCAATGTTGTAAGAGCATTTTTAAATGTCTGCTCAAATCCCAAGAATTTCAATCCGCCTAGAGTAACTGACGGGTGGAAGCGTAAACCTCCCTTGTAGGGACCGATTGCGCTGTTGAATTGAACACGGTAGCCTCGGTTAATCTGAACCTCTCCCTTGTCGTCAATCCATGGAACTCGGAACATGATAACGCGCTCAGGCTCTACCATCTTCTCCAGAATCTTGTTGGCCTTGTACTTTGGGTTTGCCTGATAGGTATCCCATACAGTTTCAATAACCTCCTCTACGGCCTGGTGAAACTCCGATTCACCCACCGTTCTCGCCTTTAAGGCGTCGATGAACTCTTTAATTTCAGGTTTCATATCTTTTATTGTGTATGCTAATGTGTATAAAAGCATTCAAAGTTAACCAATCTTTTTTGCAAAGCAACTAAAATTCTTTTATTTATTTGCAAATTCTATAATTTTCACCCGGAAGTGCATAAATAAGCGAATTCATCTCCAAATTAAGCAGAATTAGGGATAATCTGTCTGTTGCAATACGTGTAATTCTTGAAATTTCATTAATATTCAAAGCCTCCCTTTGGCGATTAAGGGTATCAATAATCAATTGTTCATCTATAGTAAGTTCAATTTGCTTTACTCTTCTATCTTGAATCTTCCCTATTTTTTGTTCAAGACCTATGTTTTCAATAACGTCATTGCCGTTTTCAACAAGTGCAGCCATATTGTGCTTTATAAGTTGATTGCACCCTTGAGCATAAGGATCTAGTGGAGAGCCGGGAATTGCCATTATCTCCCTACCGTACGAGAATGCAATCTTTGCTGTCACCATTGAACCTCCCTTTAATCCTGACTCCCCAACCAAAAGCCAATTGGCCATCCCGGCTATAATTCTGTTTCTTTCAAGAAACAGGTGCTTTTGTGGTTGATGGTTGCTTGGATATTCAGAGAATATTGCCCCTCTTTTTTGCATTACAATCTGATTTGCAATCTCTCTGTTTGCTGCAGGGTATATCATTCCTAAGCCGTGCGCAACGACTGCGTAAGTTGGAAGGTTGTTATCTATTGCTGCGCGTTGTGCACAAATGTCAATTCCATGGGCCAGGCCACTTAGAATAATAGGAGGCTCTACGCAATTTGAAATGTTACCTATGATTTGGTTGATAATCTCTTTGCAGTTACGCGAGGCGGAGCGGGTCCCCACAACTGCAAGTATATTTCTTTCGGGAAATATAGTACCTTTATAATATAGGACCAGTGGAGCATCGGGACACTCCAACAACTGTTCCGGATAGTTATACTCATCGTACGAGAGTAAGGATATTCCGTACCTCTCCATAAGCGAGGCCTCGCCCATTGCCCTTTGAATGGCGCCTTTACGATCGGCATATTGCGGATGAACCCCAAACTCTAAACACAATTCACTCCACTCCTCTTCCGGGAGTAACTCTAAATTTTCAAATCCACCAACCCTTGCCCATAGAGGTAGCATTGATACTCTGTTGAGTTTAGGCATTAGGTTTACTGCTATTCTGCAAATATAGTGATGCAACATAATTTATATAAGGTAAAAATCACCGCAAAGCTATTGTTTTTGTTTGAAAATAGATAACTTTGTCTCAATAAAATTGAAAAAACATCTTTTATGGGTAGGATTCTTTTTACAAATCAGGTGGCTTGTGAGCTGAATATGCACCTTTGTTCGGTGGCAGTGCCAATGCGTTTTCTGGTTGTTGATAAAAATAGTAGAGAAAATTGTTTGCCCCTTTTGCAGGGGGTAGAGATTTTACCTCAAAATATAATTGAAATTGGAACGGGCGAGGGCTCAAAGAGTCTGGAAACTGTATATCATGTGTGGGAACAGTTGGAGCTGGGTGGAGCCCGTCGAGATTCGGTAGTAATAAACCTTGGTGGAGGTGTTGTTACCGATTTGGGTGGTTTTGCTGCTGCCTGTTTCAAGCGTGGAGTGCGCTGTGTCAATATTCCAACAACACTTTTGTCTCAGGTTGATGCCTCGGTTGGCGGTAAGACCGGAGTCAATTTTATGGGTTTCAAGAATGAGATAGGGGTATTCTCTATTCCCGAGCTGGTTATTATTGATAACAGTTTCCTTGCAACCTTGCCCAAATCCGAGATTATAAGCGGATATGCAGAGATGATAAAGCATGCGCTGCTATGTAGTTATGAGTCTCTTGACAAGATAATGCAAGTTGATTTGGAGAGTGTGGCAAGTGGCGAATTTTTACAAATATTGCGTGAGTCGGTTGCTGTCAAAGAGAGAGTTGTGGACGAGGACCCAACCGAGAAGGGAGTTCGTAAGGCATTAAACTTGGGGCATACATTCGGTCACGCTTATGAGAGTTATGCTATTGAGGCCGGAGTTGGGTGGTATCATGGACACTCGGTGGCGTATGGATTGATAGGCGCAATAGAGATGTCGGTAATGAAGTGTGGATTTAATAGAGAACTTGCCGATACCATTATAACTTATATAAAATCAATATACCCATCGTATCCTGCAAATCCATCAGCAGAGGAGCTGTATGCACTTATGTTACACGATAAGAAGAATGATGGTAATGGGGTTAATTTTACCCTTATGCACGAGCCGGGAGAGTTTATGATAAACTCGCACTGTACCAAAGAGGAGATATTGCAGGTTTTAAAAAGAGTGTAGTATGAGCGATATAAGTTTAACATATAAAGGTGTTGGAAGTGAGTGTGTTATAGAGCTTCCGGCATCGAAGAGCATCTCAAACAGAGTGCTGATAATAAACGCATTGTCGGGAGCATCTGCACCTATACTAAACCCAGCCAAATGCGATGATACCGATGCAATGATAGCTGCCTTGGAGTCAGATGGTTCTGATTTTAACATAGGTCATGCAGGAACGGCAATGCGATTTCTGACAGCCTATTTGGCTCAGCGTTCCGGGGAGTGGAGAATTTCCGGTTCTTCTCGAATGGAGGAGCGTCCTATAGGGGTATTGGTCAGTGCTCTTCGAGATTTGGGAGCTACAATTGAGTATGAAAAAAAAGAGGGGTACCCTCCATTAAAGATAAAGGGGTGCAATTTGAACGGAGGAGCAATTACGGTTCCTGCGTCGGTTAGCAGTCAATATATTTCGGCTTTGATGATGATAGCTCCCAATATGCGACAGGGATTGAAATTAACTCTGGAGGGGTATATAGCATCGAGACCTTATATCGATATGACAGCCTCAGTCATGCGAACCTTTGGAGCTCAGGTGGAGTGGCAGGGTAGTAATGTGATATCAATAGAGCCTACTGGTTACTCTCCTGTACAATATAGAGTTGAGGCGGATTGGAGTGCAGCATCGTATATATTTCAGATAGTCTCGCTTTGTCCCGGTATGAAAGTAGTTGTTCCGGATCTTCTTGAGAATTCGCTCCAGGGCGATTCCGGTCAGGTTGAGCTGTGGAGAGAGTTGGGAGTGAAGTGTAATTTTACTCCTTCCGGTGTTGAGATATGTGGTAATGATTCAGAAAAATCACTTTTAGATAATCAGCCATTGCAATACAATTTTGCTTTGATGCCGGATCTGGTACAGACCTTTGTTGTGACCTGTTGTTTGAAGGGGGTAAAATTTAGCTTTACAGGAGTTGAAACTCTGCGTATAAAAGAGACCGATAGAATAGCTGCTTTGCAAAATGAGTTGTTAAAGCTTGGTTATGTGGTTAAGTCGGAGGGAGATTCGTTACTCTATTGGGATGGAGAAGTGGTGCCAAGTTCGGAGAGTGTTATAATAGCTACATACAGGGATCACCGAATGGCAATGGCGTTTGCGCCTGCTGCAATTATTCGTAAAGGGGTTGTTATTGCTGATTGCGAGGTGGTTTCAAAGTCGTTCCCTACCTATTGGCAAGTTGTAGGACAGTTAGGAGTGAACAGTTAGGAGTTTGTGGGGTTGGTAGACAACAAATAATTAGCGTTTGTGGGTGAAGAAGTCTTTGACAATTAGGCTGCATTCGTCTGACAGTATGCCTGAAATGACTTGAGTTCTTGGGTGCAGGATTGGGGTGGAGATTCGGGCAAAACCACGTTTAGGATCCGATGCACCATAAACAATTCGCCCAATCTGTGCCCATGCCAGTGCTCCTGCGCACATAACGCATGGCTCCATAGTAACATAAATTGTACAATCGGTTAGATATTTTCCGCCCAATTTGTTGCATGCAGCAGTGATTGCAAGAATCTCTGCGTGTGCGGTAACATCGTTGAGGCGTTCAGTTTGGTTGTGTGCGCGTGCAACAATTTTGCCCTGACAAGTAATGATTGCACCAACAGGAATCTCTCCCTCTTGCTCTGCAATTTTGGCCTCGCCCAAGGCTTTTTTCATAAACTCAATATCTTGCTGCTCTATCTTCATGATGCAAGTTTAGCTATTTTCTTTTAAATTCTTGAAAACTAAAGAAATTCTTTTTAACTTTAACCTTTGAAATTTTTCAAAAGATTATTATTAATTTTTAATTATACGAAAATGCAAACTATTGACAATTACAACTTTGCCGGTAAAAAGGCAATTGTTCGCGTTGATTTCAACGTGCCTTTGAATGAGGAGGGAAAGATTACCGATGATACTCGTATTCGCGGAGCTCTTCCTACATTGAAGAAAGTTTTGGCTGATGGTGGTGCTTTGATTATCATGTCACACATGGGTAAGCCAAAAGGAAAGGTGAATGCTAAGTTCTCGTTGAGCCAGATTGTTGAGGCTGTTTCTGAGAAATTGGGCGTTACCGTTCAGTTCGCTCCTGATTGTGCTAAGGCTGCTGATGCGGCTGCTGCTTTGCAACCAGGTGAGGTGTTGTTGTTAGAGAACCTTCGTTTCTATCCAGAGGAGGAGGGAAAACCTGTAGGTATTGATAAAGAGGATCCTGCATACGCTGATGCTAAGAAGGCAATGAAGGAGTCTCAAAAAGAGTTTGCTAAAACTTTGGCTTCATACGCTGACTGCTACATTAACGATGCTTTTGGAACTGCTCACCGTCGTCACGCTTCAACTGCTGTTATTGCTGACTATTTCAACGAGGATAGCAAGATGTTGGGTTACTTGATGGAGAAAGAGGTTCAGGCAGTTGATAACATCTTGAAAGATATCAAGCGTCCATTTACAGCTATCATGGGAGGTTCTAAGGTTTCAACAAAGATTGGAATTATCGAGAACTTGATGGATAAGGTTGATAACTTGATTCTTTGTGGTGGAATGACCTATACATTTGCTAAGGCTCAGGGTGGTCAGATTGGTAATTCAATTGTTGAGGATGACAAGTTGGAGTTGGCTTTGAATATCATGGAGCAGGCTAAGGCTAAGGGTGTAAACTTGGTTTTGGGAGTTGACTGTGTTGCTGCTGATGATTTCAGTAATGATGCAAATACTCAGGTTGTTTCTGCTATGGCTATCCCAGAGGGTTGGGAGGGCTTGGATGCAGGTCCTGAGACTCAGAAGTTGTTTGCTGCAGCTATCGAGGGTGCTAAGACAATTCTTTGGAATGGTCCTGCCGGAGTATTCGAGTTTGATAACTTCACTGCTGGTTCTCGTGCAATTGCTGAGGCTATCGGTAAGGCAACTGCCGAGGGTGCATTCTCATTGATTGGTGGAGGTGACTCTGTTGCTTGTATCAACAAGTTCGGAATGGCTGATCAGGTGTCATACATTTCAACAGGTGGTGGTGCTTTGCTTGAGGCTATCGAGGGTAAAGTTCTTCCAGGTGTTGCTGCAATCAAGGGAGAGTAATTATAAAACTACCTATAAATTTAACGGGACCTTCATGCGAGGGTCCCGTTAGTTTTTATAAACGATAAATGAGTTGTTCGGTTATGGCATTACCGTCGGTATCGATTCCCTCAACGGTAATGGTGTAACTCTGGTTACCATCGCCACCGGCAGTGGGGAAGCTGAATGTATACGGAGTGTTAGAACTAATCTTTACCGCAGGATTCCAATAGCGTGTAATCTTCTCGTCGATAACCTCTTTAAGTGCTTCGTTGAAAACATTGTAGCTTGGTTTATAAAACTGCTTGCCACTCTTCTGAGGTGCCAATGGTACTATTGTCTGGACATTAAAATCAATATCAACGCTCTCGGCAATTGCTATGCCGGTAATAGGTATACTATGAGACTCTGTGACAAATGAGCCTCCTCCCATGTAAGATAGTTGGCTGTTAACAGATCTGTTCATTCCCGATAGAGGAGAGGTGTAGTTCTCGGCAGAATAGCCGGCAAATTTTGTCTCAACAGTGGCGGGCGCCTCCGATTTCTGAATTTTGCTCTTCGCTCGGTCGTATCGCATTTCAGGTTTCTTATAATTCTTGGCATCCTCGCCCGCAATATAGATTTCGGCTGCGGCAGAGCGGGTATGACCAAATCCTCTAACATCGGTCATGCCCAACATAAACAAATTGCGCTCGTCGTCGTGATACTTCTTCTCCTCTTCACGACGTGCACGAAGAGCATTTGCTGATTGATATGATGTCTCTTTTACTGTCTCTGTGCTTACATTTACAATTCCCAATGTTGATAGTTTATCTCCGTTATCTGCAAAGATATAATCTTTTCCATATCTACGGTAAAACTCTTTGTCATTGTATAGTTTTGCAAGCATTGCCGGCATAACAAATGTTGGTTTTTCAAATTGTTGCTCGTCAAGGAGCAGCTCGATGCTCTTTTTACCTTTTGCACTGATTGCTTGAACAGTGAAACGAGTGCCCTCGTCGAACCAAATATCTTCGTTAACAAATCTACCTTTCTCATTGGTAAAGCATTGTGCCATTATTCCGTTGTTTCCAAATATACGAATGGTTGCTCCCTTTGAGTCCTTGCCTAAAAAGTTCTTAACGTATCCGCTAAGATATTGACCTCGCTCCACAAAATATTTAGGTTCTGGTAGTTTTGCATGGGCAAGAATCTCCTCAATGTTGAAACGGCTCCATCCCTGAGTAAGCATAAGGTTATCAAGTGCTTCAATGTGCTCTTGATCGTACTTCTCAAAATAGTAGCCTGCTTGTTCAATGTATCCGGTTAAATCGCTGGTCATTAGAGTGTAACTCTCAATACCGCCACTGAACATATCAACTTCGCTCTGCCCGTTGTTAATTACTGAGATAGAGAAATTTCCATGAATACTCTCCATTGTGGGCGAGGTTAGATTGAGGGTAATGTTGGCATCTTCGCGAGGGTTGACTCTTTTATCAGGAGTCTCTATTACAATTGAATTCCTCTCCATTCTGCGATTAAACCAAACTCTTTCGCTATGAATCTTTCCCAATGTGTCTATCAAAACAAAGTGAATAACTCCCTCGGGTGCTGAACCCAACTCCAATACTTTGCCGATATTCTGTTTTGCATTGATTACTCCCAATGGAATTCCTCGGTTATGGATGTAGAGTGACATGTTGCTATAGTCCTCGCTACCAAGAATATTGTATGTAATGTTTGCACCGTTGTTACTCAATGCAATAGCAAATGCTTTGCTGTTTGCTTTTGGTAGTGGGAAACTCTTTTGGTTCCCTTCGCTATTTTCAACAATTAATGTGTAGCTTTCTGCATTTGCTGTATTGATAACAAAGTGGCCCATTCCGAGGTGATTACTCTCTATTTTGGTAATAATGTTTCCATCCCGGTCTTGAATATGTCCCTTTATGGCAATTCCCAAACCATCGGTTCCGACACTCTTATATCCAATTTTTTGGGTTGTGTTTGGAATTAAATCACCCCCCTCGGGGAATAGTTGAACATCGTATGATAATTTGCTCCCAGGGATTCGAGTGTAGGTTTCAAAATCCCATTTGGCCTGATCGGTAAATTTGATCCAGATATGGTCTGATTCAGATTTCTTAATCTCAATCTTTGCAACTCCATTCAGTCCGGTTGAGCTGTTCATCAGAGTGTTCTCGGGTGTTTCGCCGGGGATAACATAGTGGAATGGAACATTATCGTACTTTTCTCCCAAATAGTTCACAAAACTCACGATTAATGTGCGTTTCCCATTTCCCGACGAGTCAATCTCCATTTTGCACTCTACTTGGTGGTCAAATGGGTTGACTATTCTGATTCTTTTGCGGTATACAAGTCGATCGTTCTGGTTCTGTTGCCAATATGTATATGCACGTAGAAAATATTCTCCTTGAGTTATATTGTCATGAATGGGGAAGTAGCCCGAGAAGGTTGAATCTGTTTCGTTGCGGGCGACCTTTTCACGCCAATATACGCGGTTGTTTTTATCGGTGAGTTCAACATAAATATAGCGGCTATAGTCTGCAAGTTTGTTGGTTGCAGCCGATATTAGGTACCCACGGAACCATATGGTGTCGGTTGGTTGGCAACTCTCTTTGTCGGTATGGAGGTATAGTTTCTCCTCACGGGTGGAGTACATATAGTCGAACATCTCGTTAATCAAGCGTTGATTGAAAGGGGTTGTATCGATTACCGAGGTTGAGGGAATCTCAGCGCTTCCTTTTGTGCGGATCTTTTGTGCTAAGGATATTTGTGTCGCTCCAATTATTGCAACAAATATAAATATTGCTCTGAAAAATATATCCATAAAGTCCAATAATTAATGTTTGTTCCCAAAGATAACGAGTCAATATTGTAATTCAAAGCAATTTTAGTTAAAATTTGTTGTAAAGGGATAAAAGGGGATATTAGATATAAAAAGGGCTGTGCAATTTGCGCAGCCCTGAAGTATGATGCAAAATTTGCAATCTTATTTTACATTGCCAACCTTGATTAGGTACTCGGCAATCTGAACTGCATTAAGGGCAGCTCCCTTTTTGATTTGGTCTGCAACGGTCCAGAATGTAATTCCATTTTCGTTGCACAAATCTTTACGGATGCGGCCTACATATACAGGCTCCTTCTCGGCAATGAATAGTGGCATAGGGTACTCTTTGTTCTCGGGAGTATCCATCAATACCAAACCTTCGCCTGTGGCAATTGCGTTGCGAACCTCCTCAATGGTCAAAGGACGCTCTGTTTCAAGCCAGATGCTCTCGCTGTGAGCACGCATTACGGGTACGCGAACACAGGTTGCACTAACCTTAATGTCCGAGTGCATAATTTTACGTGTCTCGTTATACATCTTCATCTCCTCTTTTGTGTAGCCATTCTCCTGAAATACATCTACATGGGGGATTACGTTGTATGCAAGTTGGTATGCGAACTTGTTAACTGTAGGCTCCTCGCCCTTGATCAACTGCTCGTATTGGTGAACCAACTCATCCATAGCAGCTGCTCCTGCACCGCTGGCAGATTGATATGTCGATACGTGTACCTGCTTGATGTGTGATAGATTCTCAATTGCTTTCAAAGCGACAACCATCTGTATTGTTGTACAGTTTGGGTTGGCAATGATTCCGCGAGGGCGAACCAAGGCATCTTCGGCATTTACCTCGGGAACTACCAATGGAACATCCTCGTCCATGCGGAATGCGCTTGAGTTATCAATCATTACAGTACCATATTTTGTAATGGTCTCGGCATACTCTTTTGAGGTGCCTGCTCCGGCAGATACGAATGCAATATCAATATCTTTGAAATCGTCGTTGTGTTGCAACTCCTTCACAACAATCTCTTTCCCCTTGAAGGTGTAGGTAGAACCGGCACTTCTCTTAGATCCGAATAGTACCAACTCATCCATTGGGAAGTTGTGCTGATCCAACACTCTTAAAAACTCTTGTCCTACGGCGCCGCTTGCGCCAACAATAGCAACTTTCATCGGTTAATATAGTCTGTTTAGTTAGTTTTGGTTAAAATACCAGGTATTCAAACATTGTTGGTTTGTCGTTCAGATACTCGAATTCAAGGTTGTGTGCCTTCATTCTCTCAATGAGCGATGCCAAATCTTCGGGTTTTTGAATCTCGATTCCCAACATTGCAGGACCACTCTCGCGGTTGATTTTTTTCTTGTACTCGAAGAAGATAATATCCTCGTTCGGAGATAGAATCTCATTAATGAACATTGCCATGCTGCCTGAGCGTTGTGGCATGTTGATAATGAAGTAGTGGCGCAATCCCTCGAATAGCAAAGAGCGCTCTTTAATCTCCTCCATTCTGGTAATGTCGTTGTTGCTACCGCTCACGATACAAACAACATTCTTTCCCTCGAGTTTATCTTTGTAGTGGTTAAGAGCTGCAATACTCAATGCTCCTGCAGGCTCAACTACAATTGCATCACGGTTGTAAAGGTTCAGGATTGTGGTACATACCTCTCCCTCAGGAACGGTAATAATATCATCCAAAACTACTTTACAAATCTCGTAGGTGTAATCGCCGGCCTTTTGTACCGCTGCGCCATCGACAAATTTGTTAATCTCAGGAAGCTTAATTACACCTCCATTGTCAATAGAGGCCTTCATACAGGCAGCTCCTGCAGGTTCAACTCCAATTACTTTTGTTCCGGGACTGATTTGGCTGAAGTAGCTTCCTACTCCTGCTGCCAATCCTCCACCACCTATTGGAACAAATACGTAGTCAATTGCTCCGGCGGTCTGCTGTAGAATTTCAAGCGCTACAGTTGCCTGACCCTCAATGATTTTGGGCTCATCGAATGGAGGAATAAATACCATGTTCTCCTCGGTGCATGCGCGTTTTGCTGCATCGGAAGCGGCATCGAATGTATCACCAACCAATACAATCTCTACATACTCGCCACCCCACATTCTAACAGACTCGATTTTCTGTTTAGGGGTAGTTTTAGGCATGAAGATTTTGCCTTTAATCTTCAATTTGTGGCATGAGTATGCAACTCCTTGTGCATGGTTTCCCGCACTTGCACATACAACTCCTCTTTCGCACTCCTCTTTGCTAAGTGAGCGAATCTTGTTGTAGGCTCCTCTGATTTTGTATGAACGTACCTGTTGAAGGTCCTCACGTTTGAGCCATACATCGCAGTTAAAACGCTCAGATAGATTACGGTTAGGTGTTAATGGGGTGGTTGCAATAACCTCGTTCAACACCTGTTTAGCTGATACAATGTCCTTTAGTGAAGGGAAGTATTTCACTGTCCCGGTCTCGGTATCCATAACTTTTTATTTTAAAATTTGTTGTTTTATGAAGTCTCCTACTTGGTCTGTTCCGTATGCCTTGCCATTGCCTGCAATATCTTCGGTAACAATACCTTGCTTTAATGACTCTGCAACTGCTTCGCGAATAGCCTTGCCCTCGTCATATAGCTTGAATGCATATTCAAACATCATTGCTGCAGATAGAATTGTTGCAATAGGGTTGGCAATGTTTTTACCTGCTGCTTGTGGGTATGAGCCGTGAATTGGTTCAAATAGAGAGGTGTGCACTCCTATTGAAGCCGATGGCAATAGTCCCAATGAGCCGGTAATAACGCTTGCTTCGTCGGTTAGAATGTCGCCAAACATGTTTTCGGTAACCATTACATCGAAATATTTCGGTTGTGTTACCAATTTCATGGCAGCATTGTCTACGAACATATATTCAACTTTTACCTCAGGGTAATCTTTCTCCATCTCTTTGGCCACTTCGCGCCATAGTCTTGATGTCGCAAGTACATTGGCCTTATCAACAACGGTAAGTTGTTTTCTGCGCGCCATTGCGTATTCGAAGCCCAATTTACAGATTCGGGTAATCTCTTCGCGATTGTATACACATGTGTCATAGGCGGTATTGCCATCCTCTGAACGTCCTTGTGGACGACCAAAGTACAATCCTCCTGTCAATTCGCGAATACATACCAAATCTGCGCCCTCGACTAAATCAATACGTAGTGGAGATTTGTGTGCCAATTCGGCAAAAGTTGTAACCGGGCGGATGTTGGCGTAAAGTCCTAACTCTTTTCTCATCTTTAGCAATCCCTGCTCTGGACGTACCTTGGCATTGGGATTGTTATCGAAACGAGGGTCTCCAATTGCACCAAAAAGCACAGCATCGCTCTCCATACACACTTTGTGTGTCTCTGCAGGATATGGCTCTCCTGTTGCATCAATGGCGCAAGCTCCTACTAATGCAGAGGTATAATTTACCTTGTGCCCAAACTTTTCACAAACTGCGTCGATAGCCTTTACAGCCTGCTCAACTATCTCTGGACCAATACCATCGCCCGGTAATTTAGCAATATTAAAAATCATGATGTCCTATTTATTGCGTGTTTCGTACTCCTCAATCTTATCCTTCAAACTCAATACATAGTCAATGTCGTCGTACCCCTTCAAAAGGCACTCTTTTTTGTAGGCACTAATTTCGAAATTCTCTGTGATATTTGCAACAGGAAGTGAAATTTGTTGTGCCTCTAAATCGATATGTATTTTGGTCTGAGGGTCAGTCTCGATTGCTTTGAAGATTTCAGCCAAAAATTGTGGCGATACTTGAACAGGCAATAGACCATTGTTAAGAGCATTATTGCGGAAGATATCAGCAAAGAAGCTTGATACAACTGCTTTAAATCCTGCTCCATAAATAGCCCATGCGGCATGCTCACGACTTGAACCACAACCAAAGTTGTTACCAACCACCAATACATTACCACTATATTTAGGGTTGTTCATTGCAAAGTCGGCTTTTGGAGTGCCATCGTTGTTATATCGCCAATCGTAGAATACATTGTCTCCAAATCCTTTACGGGTGGTTGCTTTCAAAAAGCGAGCCGGAATGATCTGGTCGGTATCGATGTTCTCAATATTCAATGGAACCATCGAACTATCTAATGTAATAAACTTATCAACCATAGCTTCTAATTACAATTTTGATGGATCGGTAATATAGCCATTAACTGCGGCAGCTGCTGCCACCAATGGTCCTGCCAAAAGTGTGCGTGCTCCAGGACCCTGACGTCCCTCGAAGTTTCTGTTTGAGGTTGCTACACAATATTTGCCGGCAGGAATTTTATCATCGTTCATTGCCAAACATGCTGAGCAACCGGGTTGTCTCAACTCAAAACCTGCCTCCTCAAGGGTTGCTTTGATACCCTCCTCGATTGCCTGTTTCTCAACCTGACGGCTTCCAGGTACAATCCATGCAGTTATGTTGTCGGCTTTGTGTTTACCCTTTACTGCATTTGCAAATGCACGAAGGTCCTCGATACGTCCGTTAGTACAGCTACCAACAAAAACATAGTCAACCTTTTTGCCCTCCATCTTATCACCGGGGTGGAATCCCATATAATCCAATGATTTGATGAACGAGGTCTCAGAAACTGCCGGAATCTCCTTCAATTCAGGAATAGAGCCTGTTACTGCAACTCCCATTCCCGGGTTGGTTCCGTATGTAATCATTGGCCAGATATCTTTGGCATTGAATGTAACCTCTTTATCGAAGATGGCATCATCGTCGCTCTTCAGTTTGCTCCACTCAGCAACAGCCTTCTCCCACTCTTCGCCCTTAGGTGCGTTCTCGCGTCCCTTAAGGTAATCGAAGGTTGTCTGATCCGGTGCAATCATTCCTCCGCGGGCTCCCATCTCGATGCTCATGTTACAGATTGTCATACGAGCCTCCATTGACAATGAGCGGATTGTACTTCCGGCAAACTCAATGAAGTGGCCTGTGCCACCATCTGTGCCTAGTTTTGAAATAATGTATAGGATAATATCCTTTGAGCATACATTAGGATTCAACTCTCCCTCAATGTTAATGCGCATACTCTTTGGTTTGGTTTGTAGTACGCATTGTGATGCAAGTACCATCTCAACCTCTGAGGTTCCAATACCAAATGCAATACATCCCATAGCTCCATGAGTAGAGGTGTGGCTATCTCCACAAACAATGGTCATTCCGGGCTTTGTGGTTCCTGTTTCAGGACCTACAACGTGAACAATTCCATTCTTAGGAGTACCTACTTTGTAGATATTGATTCCATGCTCCTCGCAGTTCTTTTCCAATGTCTCAAGTTGCATTCTTGAGTTTGGATCACTGGCAGGAAGATGCTGATTTACAGTAGGAATATTGTGATCGGGAGTTGCTGTTACCTGGGCTGGTCTGAACACCGGAATTCCACGTTGACGCAACCCCTCAAATGCCTGAGGACTGGTCACTTCATGAATATATTGACGGTCAATATATAAAACACACGAACCGCCGGCAATAGTGTCGACGGTGTGTGCATCCCATATTTTATCAAATAGAGTATTCATTTTAGCTGATTTTCGAAAGTGCATCTAAGAATGATTCTACGGAGGCGGTAACAATATCTGTGCTTGCACCGAATCCGTGGAACATTTTACCCTTATGTGAAATTTGCACATGTACCTTTCCAAGGTCATCACTACCATTTGTCATGGCTTGGATAAGGAACTCCTCAACGCGTACTCGACGTTTGGTAATTGACTTGATGGCATTGATTGCAGCATCGACAGGTCCGTTACCAACTGCGCTTTCGACAAATTCGTCTCCTCCAATGTCAAGTTTTACGGTTGCAGTAGGCATTGATGTTGTTCCGCAGACAACCTGAAGGTCTACCAACTTGATTGTGCTACGGTGACGAGCTGCCTCGCTATCTACCAACAACTCCAAGTCTGCTGTGGTAATATCCTTTTTCTTGTCTGCAACCTCAAGGAAACGCTGATAAATCTTTGTCAACTCATCGTCGGTAGTATTGTAACCCAACTCTTTCAAGTGGTGTTTCAATGCTGCTCGTCCGCTTCTTGCAGTAAGAATGATACTTGACTCATCAACACCAACATCGGCAGGGTCGATAATCTCGTATGTTTCACGACTCTTTAATACTCCATCCTGATGAATTCCTGATGAGTGTGCAAAGGCATTTCTTCCAACAATAGCTTTGTTAGCTTGAACCGGCATACGCATAAGTCCTGAAACCAATTTACTTGTCTTCAGAATTTCGCGAGTGTTGATGTCCAATTGGTAATCAAGGTTCTTGTGGCATGCAACTGTCATAACTACCTCCTCGAGAGAGGTGTTACCGGCTCTCTCGCCCAAACCGTTAATTGTTACCTCAACCTGGCGGGCTCCATTCATGATACCAGCAATTGTATTTGCAGTTGCCATTCCCAAGTCGTTGTGGCAGTGGGTAGAGATAATCGCTTTGTCAATATTTGGAACATTGTTTGTCAAGTATGCAATTTTAGCTCCAAACTCACTTGGCAAACAGTATCCGGTTGTATCAGGAATGTTGACAACTGTTGCTCCTGCGTTGATAACTGCCTCAACAACTCTTGCCAAATACTCCTCATCGGTACGTCCTGCATCTTCGGCATAGAACTCTACATCCTCAACGTAACGCTTTGCATACTTAACTGCTGCAACAGCACGCTCAATAATCTCCTCGGGGGTTGAGTTCAATTTTTCAAAGATATGGTATGGCGAGGTTCCGATTCCGGTATGGATACGACCTCTTTGGGCAAATTTTAATGCCTCGGCAGCGACGTCAATATCTTTCTGTACGGCACGAGTCAAGGCGCAGATAGTAGGCTTGCTTATAGCCTTAGATATCTCAACAACAGAGTTGAAATCTCCAGGGCTTGATGCCGGAAATCCTGCCTCAATAATATCGACTCCCAAGCGCTCCAACTGTCTTGCTACCTCGATTTTCTCAATAGTATTCAGCTGGCATCCCGGAACCTGCTCCGCATCGCGAAGGGTGGTGTCGAATATATATATTTTGTCCATTTTATTTGTCCTCTTTATTATGCGACGATTGGGGCGATGGAAAATCGCCCCAATAATCATATTATTATCAGTTAGCGATTAGTTGTTCTCTGGGCGAAGTTGACGAACAGTTGCTCCTGCTCTCCACATCTCGCTCTCGCGTAGCTCCTTCAACTCTGCATCCAACTTCTCACGATAATCAGGCTGGCTGTTTGTATCGATAGAGCGTTGAGCCTCGTTTCCGCATGCTACCTCGCTATACAACTTCTGGAATACAGGCTTTGTTGCATCGTGGAAAGGTCCCATCCAATCCAATGCTCCGCGCTGTGCAGTTGTAGAGCAGTTTGCGTACATCCAGTCCATTCCGTTCTCAGCGAACAATGGCATAAGTGACTGAGTCAACTCCTCAACGGTCTCGTTGAATGCCTCCGATGGCTCGTGACCGTTCTCACGAAGAGTCTCGTACTGAGCAAGCAACAATCCCTGAATAGCTCCCATCAAAGTTCCGCGCTCACCTGTAAGGTCAGAGTATGTCTCTTTCTTGAATGTTGTCTCGAATAGGTAACCGGAACCAACTCCGATTCCCAATGCGATAACCTTCTCCCATGCCTTTCCTGTTGCATCCTGGAAGATAGCGTAGCTTGAGTTCAAACCACGTCCCTGAAGGAACATTCTACGCAAAGATGTACCAGAACCTTTAGGTGCGATCAAAATTACATCGATATCTGCTGGAGGAATAATTCCTGTGCGCTCCTTGTAAGTAATTCCAAATCCGTGAGAGAAGTAAAGAGTCTTACCAGGAGTAAGGTGTTTCTTTACTGTTGGCCACAATGCAATCTGAGCTGCATCTGACAAAAGATATTGAATGATAGTTGCTCTTTCACATGCCTCCTCGATCTCGAAAAGAGTCTCTCCTGGTACCCAACCGTCTGCTACAGCCTTGTCCCAAGTCTTGCTATTCTTACGCTGTCCAACAATTACGTTGAAACCATTGTCCTTCAAGTTCAAAGATTGTCCAGGGCCCTGTACACCATATCCGATAACAGCGATGGTCTCGTTCTTTAAAGTCTCTAATGCTTTGGTCAATGGGAATTCTTCACGAGTTACTACATTCTCGTCAACCCCTCCAAAATTGATAATTGCCATAATGTTATGTTTTTAATTGTTTGTTTAATACTATATTATTTGCCGGCTTCAGCGCTCTCCTCTGCCAGCTTTTGTCTTAATCTCTCCTCCAAGTAGCTTGATACTCCCTCATTCTCAGCCTTGATTACTGCAACCAAACCAGAACGAACGAATTGTTGTACTCCGTATGGTTGTAGAAGCTTTAACAATGCCTGAGTATCCTCGGTGTGACCGGTTCTTTCAAGTACCATGTAGTCATCGCCCACCTCCAAGATACGTACTGAGTGTTCGCGAATGATTCGCTCAATACTCTTACCTTTTGATACCTTGAATAGTGCAATCTCCTGCATTACCACCTCGTCAGGGGTATATACAAACACCTTCATGATATCTACCTTCTTCTCAATCTGTTTTGCAATCAAATCGATCTCTTCGGGGGTACTTTGAACGTAGATTGTGAACTTATGAACACCTGCCAAAGCCGACTCCGAAGTTGTAAGGGTCTCGATATTCACGTTTTTACAGATTAGGACTGTACATATCTGATTCAAAAGACCTACACGGTTCTCTGAAAATACGGTCAATATATAATCTCTCTTCTTCATAAGTTTCACTATTCTAATCGAACGTCAGTTACTGATGCTCCCGCAGGAACCATTGGGAATATATTCTCCTCTTGTTCGCAACATGCCTGAAGTAAGAATGGGCCATTATACTCTTTCATCTCCTGAATAGCATCTTGCAAATCTTCGTGTCTCTCAACTCTGCGGAAACCGAAGTTGTATGCAGCTGCAATATGCTCATAATCAGGGTTTGAAATAGGTGTTGCAGAGTAGCGTCGGTCATAGAACAACTCCTGCCACTGACGAACCATACCTAAGTAGTTGTTGCTAAGAAGTACAATTCTTACATGGGCATTCTCTTGCATCGCGGTACACATCTCTTGCAAGTTCATCTGAATTCCGCCATCGCCTACAAAAAGGATAACATCTTTTTCAGGCATTGCAATCTTTGCTCCGATTGCTGCAGGAACTCCGAATCCCATTGTTCCCATACCTCCAGAAGTAATTACACTTCGAGGTGTAGTGTATTTAAAGTAGCGAACAGCTGCCATTTGGTGCTGACCTACGTCGGTAACAAGGATAGCCTGGTGGTTGTATGCCTCTGAAACGGCACTTGCAACCTCTGCCATTCGCAAATATTTGGTTCTTGGCTTGATACTTGGATAGATTACGGTCTCCATCTCTATTCTGTCACAAGCGTGGAACTCTTTAATCCACTCTGAGTGGTCGCGCTGTTGCAGGCGTCTTGTAATTTTAGGCAAGGTCTCCTTTGCGTCGCCAAGAACAGGAACATCGGCATATACCAATTTGCTAATCTCGGCGTTATCAATGTCTAGGTGGATAACCTGTGCGTTACATGCAAAAGTGTTTGCGTTACTGATAACACGGTCATCGAAACGCATTCCAATTGCAACTATAAGATCGTAATCCTTATTCTTAACGTTTGGTCCATAGTTACCGTGCATTCCCAACATTCCAACATATTGTGGGTGGTCGCTTGGTACTGCAGAAAGTCCAAGCAGAGTTGATGCAACCGGCATTCCGCTTCTCTCAAGGAAGGTAAGTAACTCCTTCTCCGCTCCAGCCAATGTAACTCCCTGACCAATCATAGCGATTGGACGTTTTGCCAAGTTTATTAATGCTGCAGCCTCGTCAATCTTAGCCATGTCAATATTTGGATATGGACAGTAGCTTAGAATGCTGTGCTCACGATTTTTCTCGTAACTGAATGGGGCCGAGTTTGTCTGTGCATCTTTTGAGAAATCGATAACTACAGGGCCCGGACGTCCGCTTCTTGCTACATAGAATGCCTTGGCAAATGCTGCAGGTAGATCTTCAGGACGTTTAATCTGGATATTCCACTTTGTAACGGCCTGTGTAATTCCAACGAAGTTTACCTCCTGGAAGGCGTCGGTTCCCAAGGAACCCGATCCCACCTGTCCTGAGATAAGTACCAATGGAGTTGAGTCCATCATTGCATCGGCCAATCCGCTAACGGTGTTTGTTGCACCTGGACCCGATGTAACTACAACAACTCCAACCTTTCCACTTGCTCGGGCATATCCCTGTGCAGCGTGGACTGCCGCCTGCTCATGACGCACCAATACATGTTTGATGCGGTCACGGTAGTCGTACATTGCGTTGTAAACCGGAAGGATAGAGCCACCGGGATAACCGAAGATGGTATCAACACCTTCGGCAAGCATGCACTCCATAAGAGCTTGTGCTCCGGTCATCATATTATCTTCTTTGGTCATAGTTAGTTAGTAAATGTGTTTAATATGTTTCTCCCGGTAGAACTCTCACTGCTCCCTTATCTGCAGAGCTTACAAGCAGTGCATAAGCTTGAAGCGAGCGAGGTATTACTCTATCGCGATTCACCGGTTTAAATTCTTTTAATTCACTCTTTCTTATATTCATCTCCTCGTCCGAGATATCAAGGGTAATTGCTCTTGCAGGAATATCGATAGTGATGCTATCGCCATCCTTTACGTATGCAATAGCTCCGCCCGATGCAGCCTCGGGTGATACGTGTCCGATTGACAAACCTGAGGTTCCACCAGAGAAACGTCCGTCGGTAATCAATGCACACTCTTTACCCAAGTGTTTAGATTTAAGATATGAGGTAGGGTAGAGCATCTCCTGCATTCCGGGACCACCCTTTGGGCCCTCGTAGCGAATGACAACAATATCGCCTGCTTTTACCTTGTCGCCCAAGATACCCTCAACTGCCTGCTCCTGAGACTCGAATACCTTTGCAGTTCCTTTGAAAACAAATAGAGACTCATCAACTCCAGCAGTCTTAACTATACAACCATCAGGAGCCAGGTTTCCGAATAGAACGGCCAAACCTCCATCTTTAAAGTATGCGTGCTCAATGTCGCGAATACAACCATTTGCGCGGTCGGTATCGAACTCGTTATAATATGTCTCTTGTGAACCTAACTCAGTGCTGAAGCGGTTTGCAGGGGCACTTAAATAGTTTTTGCGAGCCTCGTCGGTAAGGGTTGAAGCTGTAATATCGCACTGCTCCAAACACTCTGCAAGATTTTTATATCCTACTCTCAATACGCTTGTATCGATAAGTCCGTTTTTGGCGAGGATTCCCATGATTCCCATAATTCCACCTGCGCGGTTGACATCTTGCATGTGGTAGTTACTATTAGGTGAAACCTTGCATAGTACAGGAATCTTTCTAGATAGGCGGTCAATATCGGCCATTGTGAAGTTAACGTGTGCCTCACGTGCAACAGCCAATAGGTGAAGAACTGTATTTGAAGAACCTCCCATTGCAATGTCAAGGCACATAGCATTCTCGAATGCTGCCTTGGTTGCAATTGAGCGTGGTAGTACGCTCTCATCGCCCTCCTCGTAATATTTGTATGCCATCTCAACAATAAGCTTTGCAGCCTTTGTGAAGAGATTCTTACGGTTTGCGTGTGTAGCTACTATTGAGCCGTTTCCAGGAAGAGCCAATCCAATGGCCTCGTTCAAACTATTCATAGAGTTTGCTGTAAACATTCCTGAACATGAACCACAGCCGGGGCATGCGTGAGCCTCAATGTTTGCAGACTCTTCATCGCTAATGCTCTCGTCGGCTCCGGCAACCATTGTTGAAATCAAATCCTGAGCCTTGCCATTCCACAGGCCGGCCTCCATAGGACCTCCTGAAACAAAAATAGTTGGAATGTTCAAACGCATGGTTGCCATAAGCATACCCGGAGTAATCTTGTCGCAGTTGCTGATACATACCAATGCATCAACTTTGTGAGCATTAGCCATATATTCAACGCTATCTGCAATTATATCTCTTGATGGTAGAGAGTATAACATTCCATCGTGACCCATTGCAATTCCATCGTCAATTGCAATTGTATTGAACTCGGCAGCATAGCAACCAAGTTTTTCTATTTCAGACTTAACGTACTGTCCAATTTTATGTAGGTGGGTATGTCCCGGAACCAACTGAGTAAATGAGTTGGCAATACCGATAATAGGTTTACCCATCTGCTCGCGTTTCATTCCGTTCGCAATCCACAAGCTTCTTGCTCCGGCCATTCTTCGTCCGTTAATGGTAACGGCACTTCGTAATGCGTTTTTCATAATCAACTCTACAAAAAAATAATTTGCCTTTCCCACAGGAGAAAGGCAAACATATAGTTTATAATACAAATGCTATATACACCCTTCTCCTGTACGTGGTCGCAAGACCACGATCATAATGACATTTGATGTTAGGAAAAAGTGTTTCATTGTTGCTTGTTTGTTTTCAAGGCCCAAAACTACAAACAAATTCTTAATTAACGAAACATTTTTACAAAATTTAACACATATTTTTTGAGATTTTTAAAAATGGGCTATTTTGACCTGTTTTATTGCTCAAACTACCTGATTGTGTGCAAATTGCATTGAGTTTGCAGAATTGGTTTTTAGTGAGCGGAAATATCAATATAGTGTAAAAAATGGTGTCATATAGTAGAAAACAAGGTGATATGGAGTAGATATTATGTTGTGTGATATAGTGGATTTTAATTATGGTGTTGTGTGGAAAAGGGGATAAGTGTTAAAAAAAACAAGAATAATTTCAAAAGCGAGAGTAAAAAGATTAATTTTGTTTTGAATTTAATTGAGATTTTTATGGAGCATCCATTATTGGAAAAATTGGAACACTACAAAATTCGTTTTATTGAGATTGGCGAGTTGATAACTGATCCCGAGGTAATTAAGGACCAAGCTCGTTATGTGCGTTTAACGAAAGAGTATAAAGATTTAGAGAATATAACTGCCGAGACAAAGAAGTTCGAGGCAATGTTATTGGCTCAAGAGGAGAGCAAAGAGATTCTTAAGAGTGAAACCGACGAGGAACTTCGCGAAATGGCGAAGATGGAGTTGGATGATTTGGCTGTTAGGATTCCTGAGCAGGAGCAGAATATCAAATTGATGATGATCCCATCGGACCCCGAGGATGGCAAAAATGTGATAGTTGAGATTCGAGGAGGAACCGGTGGTGATGAGGCTGCTCTTTTTGCCGGTGATTTGTTTAGAATGTATGTACGTTTCTGTGAATCACGAGGTTGGAAAACTGCCGTAAGTAGCTGTAGCGAGGGTGCGTCGGGAGGTTTTAAGGAGATTATCTTCTCTGTAAGTGGAGAAAATGTTTACAAGATCATGAAGTATGAGTCGGGTGTTCACCGAGTTCAGCGAGTGCCGGCAACAGAGACTCAGGGACGTGTTCACACTTCAGCAGCCTCGGTTGCGGTATTGCCTGAGGCAGAGGCTTTCGATGTTGAGATTAATGAGGGCGAGATTAAGTGGGATACATTCCGTTCTGGTGGTGCAGGAGGTCAGAATGTAAACAAGGTGGAGTCGGGAGTTCGTTTGAGATATATATGGAAGAACCCCAATACAGGAGTATCAGAGGAGATTCTTATTGAGTGTACCGAGACTCGTGACCAGCCAAAGAATAAGGAGCGAGCTTTGGCCCGACTCAGATCATTTATCTACGACAAGGAGCATCAAAAGTATATCGACGATATCGCTTCGCGCAGAAAGACTATGGTGAGTACCGGAGACCGTTCTGCCAAGATTAGAACCTATAACTATCCTCAGGGACGTGTAACAGACCATCGTGTGAACTTTACCATGTATAACTTGCCTGCCGTAATGGATGGTGATATTGATGAGATTATCGAGCGACTTCAAATCGAGGAGAATACCGAGAAGTTGAGGGAGAGCGGATTGTAATACAAGGGGAAAAGGTAGAAGGTGAAAGGGAAAAGGTAGAAGGTGAAAGGGAAAAGGTAGAAGGTGAAAGGGAAAAGGTAGAAGGTAGAAGGTGAGAGGTGAAAGGGAATAAATTAGATAGAGATATGGATAAGAGAGAATTGTTTGAGAACATTAAGAGAAAGGGCTCTTTTCTTTGTGTGGGTTTGGATACCGATATAAAGAAGATTCCTGCTTGCTTGCTAAATGAGGAGGATCCGATTTTTGCATTCAATAAGGCAATTATCGATGCAACTGCTGAGTATTGCGTAGCTTATAAGCCAAATTTGGCATTTTACGAGAGTATGGGCGTAAAGGGTTGGATTTCATTTGAGAAGACAGTGGCTTACTTGCGTGAAAAGTATCCGGATCAGTTCATTATTGCCGATGCAAAGCGTGGCGATATTGGAAATACATCTGCAATGTATGCACGTACATTCTTTGAGGAGATAGATTTGGATGCTGTAACAGTTGCTCCATATATGGGCGAGGATAGTGTTACTCCTTTCTTGAATTACAAGAATAAGTGGGTTATTCTTCTTGCTTTGACAAGTAATAAGGGTTCTCATGACTTTCAGTTGACTGCAGACCCAAGTGGAGAGCGCCTTTTTGAGAAGGTTTTGAGAGTAAGTCAGCAGTGGGCAGATAGTGAGCAGATGATGTATGTGGTAGGAGCAACACAGGGTGCAATGTTCGCCGATATTCGTAAGGTGGCTCCTGATCACTTCTTGTTGGTTCCGGGCGTTGGAGCTCAGGGCGGTAGCCTTGAGGAGGTTTGTAAGTATGGAATGAATAGCCAATGTGGATTACTTGTGAATTCATCACGTGGAATTATCTATGCCGATAATACCGAGAATTTTGCGGTTCGCGCAGGACAAGAGGCAAAGGCTTTACAAGAGCAAATGACTGATCAACTTAAGGCTGCCGGTTTGCTATAACTCGTTCGTTATATAGATTTGATGGGGCTGATAAGGAATTGAAGCAATTCCGAAATCAGTCTCATTTTTTTTATCTTTTTTCTTGCATTTCTGCAAATATTGTATTATATTGCAAAGCGAACTTTTTAAATGCTTTGCTCTATGAAAGGAAGGGCTCTGTTTTTTATGACCGGTAATATATTTGATACACAAATTATAAATTTAGAGAAACATGAACTTGGATATAAATATAAATAGTATGAGTATTAGAATTTCAATCATAATATTCATTATTGCGGTTTCAATAAATTCATCCGCACAGGTAAATAACGCTACTTCATTGATAGAATTGAAGGCGATAAAAGATACAACATTGTATGGTGAATTTGATTATAAGAATCGTCGTTATGTTTGGAAGAATAAAAAAGATTGGGATTTAACGGATGATTTCATAAAAAAGCCAAGAAAACAACAAACGAATTCTTTATTAGAATTTTTGTCCAGTATTGATTCTTTGCATATTCTAAATTACGATAATGACACTATAAATTTGTTTCAGTATGATGGAGGGTTTCTCTTAGAGAGCAGTGAATATAATGTTGCTAAAGGTGTTGGTTATTGGTCTAAAAATGAACAAGACTTTGTAGATGATCAAGACACTATAATCTATAGAATGAAAGATTCATTAATCTATAGAATGAAAGATTCATTACCGTTTCGAGTTTCGTGGTTGCCCCAATATATACAAAATGCTCTCAAGGGAGAGCAAATTGATATAATCACTCAGATTTGTGAGAGATTTTATCAATCAGGTATAATAATGGATTTACTAGGATATCAATATACATATAAGCCAGATTTTATTTATTATAAGATTATCATACATAATGGTAAAATAATTGATAGAAAAAAAATAGAGTTCAAATTTGATGACGATATGTATAATCTTCTCGATGATATTTATTATGAAGTTGAACGATTGAAATCCGAAGGTAAGGTACTCAGACCAAATAAGATTGATAAACGCCGAAACGGTATTAAGAATGGCATAGGAGAAATTCTAGATTCATTATATAGCAAGGCTCCGTTCTATTGTGTATTAGAACATAATCCTCAAATCTTAAAATGGGAAGAAAACTATGTGTTGCATCTTGTTGATTCGCTTGATATAATAAATTATGATAATGATACTATTTATTATGAGTTATGTTGTGGAAATAATGGAGTAGGACAAAATAGAGCAAGTATTTTGACCAATACAAAACGAATGTATGTTTACGAATCATATGAGAATGTAGTATGGGATACTTTATCAGGAGATTACCGATCATATTATTGGGGGAATGGGTCTTTGCGCGATTATTTTCATAGAGATAGACAAAATAAATATGTTTTGTATCAATTTCCGTTTGCTCCATTGAATATGCTCTTATTCAATCTTACTCGTAATTGGCAGATGGAGTTTAATTATCATTCTAATTCGTTTTTATATGATCCCAAAGTTCAATCATTCAGAGTTATTGAAAGTCGTGATTTAGCAAATAAAAATAAGTACCTAGATAATGATGATATGGTAAGACTTATATCAAGGATAGTGATAGAAGATGGTAAAGTCATAAATACGTCTACTCAAATGAGAATAGGTGAATTTGATATAGTATCAATGTCATAAACTTAATTTTACATTATATAGCGAGTTCATTGATTCCTATCTCTATGGGAACCAAACATAAGGATGCACATATA
Source organism: Bacteroidales bacterium (assembly GCA_015061245.1). Lineage (GTDB taxonomy): Bacteria > Bacteroidota > Bacteroidia > Bacteroidales > Marinifilaceae > RGIG9079. The sequence continues at coordinate 45,264 of SUWY01000005.1, read as the reverse complement.
AGTGCACTTATACAAACGTAGGTGATTTCTATATCTTACAGCTTTGGTAAAAGTTGTTCTATGAGTTGACGGTTGTTGCTGAGGCGTGGAATTTTGTGTTGTCCGCCAAGTTTGCCTTCGCTCTTTAACCAGTTGTTGAAAAGTCCTTGTGGAGCTTGGTGTATTACCAAGCGGTTAAGAACAGAGTTACGTTTTGCATCGTAATCAGAGTTGACTTTGCGCAGTTCGTTGTCGAGCGTGTCGCCAAATTTCTCAATGTCTGTTGGCGGTGTGGTAAATTCAACAATCCATTCGTGGGCGCCACGTGAGCCCTCGCCCATAAAGATAGGGGCAACAGTGTAGTCGTACATTTCGCTATCGCACTTTTTACATGCAGCGGCAATGGCTTTGTTTGTGTTGTCGATCATCAGCTCTTCACCGAAGGCGTTTATAAAGAGTTTGGTGCGACCGGTAATTTTGAATTTGTATGGTTTGGTTGAGGTGAAACGGATGGTGTCGCCAATTCTGTATCGCCACAAACCGGATGGAGTGGTAATTACAAGTGCATAATTCTCACCTACCACAACCTCGTCGAGAGTTAATGTTTTAGGGGTAGGGTTGTCCCAGTCGTTCATAGGGATGAATTCGTAGTATGTCTTATAATCGAGCATTAAAAGAAGTGAGTCGTCGTCGGCCGATGATTGGATTCCGAAGAAACCTTCTGAGGCATTATATGTCTCAAGATAGTTCATCCTTTCCGATGGAATCAGCTTTTTGTAAATCTCGCGGTATGGCTCCATTGAAACACCTCCATGTATAAATAGCTCTAAGTTGGGCCATATATCGGTGATTGTCTTTACTCCATTGTCTGCAATCATTTTTTGTATGAGAGTCAAGAACCATGATGGTACGCCTGCCAGGCATCGAACATCCTGGAATATGGTGGTGCTTGCTATCATGTCAATCTTTTGCTCCCAATCATCCATTAGCATAATGTCGAGCGATGGAACCTTTAACCAGTTGGTCCATGCAGGAGCATTTGCAAGCATAATTGCAGACAAATCGCCCACTCTTATATCTTTCTCTTTGTTGGTTACCGATTGTGAACCTCCCAGGGCTAATGTTTTTCCGTCGAACGCGTCGCTCTCGGGGAATAGGTTTGCTGCCATGTATAGAGCATCTCTGCTACCTTTGAAGTGTGAGTGTTTGAGCGAGGATTCCGAGACGGGAATGAATTTGCTTCTCTTCTCGGTTGTGCCCGATGATTTTGCATACCAACGGACAGGTTCCGGCCATAGAAGCGAGTCTGCTCCTTTTAATCCCTTCTCTATGTATGGGCGTAGATCGTCGTATGTAGTGATGGGTACTACTTTACGGTATGTGTCGAAAGAGTCAACGCCGGCAAATCCGTGTTGTTTTCCGTAGAGAGTTTTTGCTCCTTTGCCAAGTAGCCAAAAGAGTTGTTCGCTCTGAATTTCAAACGGATCTGTAGTGTATCTCTCAAGCTCTTTCATTCTTAGGGCAGATACTCCCTGTATGATTCCATCAAATAAACCCATCTTAGAATAGTTTTAGTTGTGTCTCTATTAGTCGGAACGACAATCTATGCAATTCACATGTTCCAAACTCCTCTATTGCTTTGCGGTGATCCTTGGTTGGATAACCTTTGTTCTTCTTCCAGTTATAGCATGGATACTGCTCGTGCATATTGGTCATATATTCATCTCTGTGAGTTTTGGCCAATATTGATGCTGCTGCAATTGACATATATTTGCCGTCGCCTTTTACGATACATTGGTATGGAGTGTTACCGTATGGTTTGAACCGGTTGCCGTCAACAATAATATGTTCCGGACGAATTGCCAATTTGTCAAGTGCCTTCTGCATAGCCGAAATAGAGGCGTTTAAAATGTTGATAGAGTCAATTTCATTGTTGTCGCAGAAGGCTACAGCCCAGGCTATTGCCTCGTGCTCAATGATGGTGCGTAGACCTTCTCGCTGTCTCTCTGTTAATTTCTTTGAGTCGTTAAGCAGAGGATTGCTGAAGTTGGGTGGTAAGATAACGGCAGCTGCCACTACGGGACCTGCAAGGCAACCTCGCCCCGCCTCGTCGCAACCTGCTTCAACTACTCCATGTTTGTAAAATTGCTCTAACATACTTTGCAAATTTAACCAATATAAATGGATTTGCAAGGGGGCAAAATCTTAAATTTTGTTATAATTAGAATTTGCATACCACCTTATTGTGCATTATTTTTGCGTTGAAATTAAAATTGAAGAGTTGTATGTTTTCAAAAGAGGAGAATAAAGCTTTAAGAGTGGCCTTCTGGAATGGTTTTAAGAAGTATTGTTATAAGCATAGAATTGATCGTCGTTGGGTGTTAACCGGAGTAAAAATCAAGTCTGCTCAATTGAAATTTTATGCCGATGAGGAGAAGGCTTTGGTGCTTTTTCAGATAGATCACAAGAATGATTTGCGAAGATATGAGGTATATGAGGCTTTCATACCATATAGAAAGTTGTGGGAGAGCGAGTGTGGTGAGGATTTGATGTGGGCAGAGGATTTTTATGGAATTGAGGGACAAGTAGTGAGTGCAGTATACTATGAGTTGCCTGACGTGAGTTTTAAAAGAGTTGAGGATCAAGAGAAAATTTATGCTTTTTTTGTTGAGAAGATGATTCTTTTGGAGCAGGTCTATTGGGATTATCGCGATTTGATAAATTCCCGAATCTCTTAAAATATGTCCCGAATTATTTCCCCTGCGTAGAAGAGTAAACAATAAGGTCTGTAAATCGCTGATTTACAGGCCTTATTTGTACTCGAAGCGGGACTTGAACCCGCACAGCTGCAATAGCCAAAGGATTTTAAGTCCTTCGTGTCTACCGATTCCACCATTCGAGCGATTCATGAGATTCTCAGAATCGGGGGCAAAGATACAATTTATTTTTTAAAAATGACTAACTTTGCACCGTTAAATAGGAGGAAATGTCAAAAAAAAGTAGAAATTGGGGCTCGTATGTGGCGGCGTTGTTGAGTATCACTCTGGTTCTTGCAATGTCGGGAGCGTTGGTGTTCGTGCTGTTGAATGCCAAGAGTGTGGCCGACTCTGTTCGCGAGAATCTGGGTTGTTCTATTATAATAAAGGAGCAATCAAGTAGTGCCGATATTTCGCGATTGAAGAAAATTCTTGATGCCCGCCCCTATGTTTTTTCTACTGAATATATCAGCAAAGAGCGTGCGGCAGAGGAGTTTAAGCGAGATTTGGGCGAGGATTTCGAGTCTGTTTTGGGGTATAACCCATTGCGTCCATCTATCGAGATGAAACTCAAGCCTGAGTACGCAAATGTCGATTCGATAGAGATGCTTATCCCTATTTTGTTACAAGAGACAATAATCCAAGAGGTTAGTTATCAGAAGACGTTGGTTCAACTTGTCTCCGAGAATGTGAAGAGAATATCTATTTTCATGCTTTCGGCAATTGCTGTCTTTTTGTTAATCTCTTTTGTTTTGATACGAAATACGTTGCATCAGTATGTGTATGCTAAGCGTTTTATAATCAAAACTATGCAAATGGTGGGGGCTAAGGCCTCGTTTATTGCCAGACCTTTTGTAGGCGAGGGTATTCTGTTGGGACTATTCTCGGCCCTTTTGGCAATCCTTCTATTGTATATAGGAATCTATTTCTTGCAAGAGCAGATGGCAGATATATTCTCGATTATGGAACTTTCAACAATGATAATTGTGGCTGTAGTTGTGATTGTTGTGGGCTTTGTAGTGTCATGGATATCTTCGTGGATATCGGTGTTGGGGTATTTGTCAAAACGAGAGGATGAGTTATATTAGTAAACAGTAAAATATTGAAATATGGCAACGATAATGCAGACAAAAAAGGAGCAGGAGCAGCAGAAGAGACGTGATATGTTTCCTTTGGTTCCGGGTACAAACAAATTTATATTGATTGGTTTTGCAATTGTAGTGTTGGGATTTGTGTTGATGATGGGAGGAGGGGCAGAGAGTCCTGATACATTCAATTATGATATTTTTAGCTTCCGTAGAATAACTCTTGCCCCGATTGTGGTGTTGATAGGTTTTGGTATGGTGGCATGGGCAATAATCAGAAAACCTAAAAAGTAAAGAGTATGGAATGGTATATGGCGCTCTTTTTTGGAGTGGTTCAAGGCTTGACCGAGTTCTTGCCTGTAAGTAGTTCAGGACATTTGCAGATATTCAACGAGTTGTTCCATTGTGGAACCGGTGAAGAGAATATGATGTTTACCGTGGTTGTGCATGCTGCTACGGTTTGTAGTACAATTGTCGCTTTGAGAAAGGAGATTTGTGCTCTATTGGCCGGTCTGTTTAAATTTCAGTGGAATGCAGAGACACAATATATTGCTAAAATTGCTATCTCAATGATTCCAATAATGGTAGTAGGACTCTTCTTTAAGGATTATGTGGAGTCGATTTTTGGATCAGGAATTTTAGTGGTAGGGTGCTGTTTGTTGGTGACGGCGGCACTTTTGACATTCTCCTATTTTGCGAAACCTCGCCCAAAAGAGAGTATCTCATTTAAGGATGCCTTTGTGATAGGATTGTCTCAGGCAATTGCAGTGTTGCCGGGTTTGTCTCGTTCAGGAACAACCCTTTCAACCGGAATATTGTTGGGAGATAAAAAGGAGCAGGTGGCTAAGTTCTCGTTCCTTATGGTTCTTGTGCCGATTTTGGGCGAGGCCTTTCTTGAGCTGATCAGTGGAGAGCTTAGTGCGTCGTCGATACCTGTAAGCTCGTTACTTGTTGGATTCTTCTCTGCCTTTATATCAGGATATTTGGCATGTACCTGGATGATAAAGTTGGTGCAGCGTGGTAAACTTATATATTTTGCCTACTACTGTTTTGCTGTAGGAGCTGCGATTGTTATTGCTAATCTAATCTGATATGATCTATTTTAAGGAGGAGGGTGATTTTCAGGCAGGAGCGTTAATGTTGGTAGACAAGCCTTTGCGATGGACATCGTTCGATGTTGTCAATAAGGTACGTTCATCACTTCGTGCCAAATGTGGAAAAATCAAGGTGGGACATGCCGGAACGTTGGATCCTTTAGCAACAGGATTGGTAATGGTTTGTACCGGTAAGTGGACTAAACGTATCGAGGAGTTTATGGCCCACGAAAAGGAGTACGTTGCAACAATCAGATTCGGAGCAACAACACCATCTTTCGATTTGGAAAAAGAGATTGATGCCGAGTATCCATGCCAGCATATAGATTTGCAGTTGATAAATAGTGTACTGCCCTCATTTTTGGGAAAGATAATGCAGATACCTCCTCTTTTCTCGGCCATAAGAATTGATGGAAAGCGAGCCTACGAGAAAGCAAGAGAGGGGAGTGACGAGGAGCCGGAGGCACGCGAGATTGAAATTATGGAGCTTGAGGTTTTAAGCTTTAACCATCCCGATTTGGAGTTGCGAATCCGTTGCGGTAAAGGAACATATATCCGTTCTTTGGCTCGAGATTTGGGACGTGCTTGCGGTAGCGGTGCCCATTTGATAGGGTTGAGAAGAACCAAGAATGGAGTATTCAGTGTAGAGGAGGCAAATAAAATAGAGGATTTGGTTGCGAAGTTGCAACAAAACGACTAATTTTGCGGACCATTGTTTAATTAGGCGAATTATACCTTATTTCGAAATGAAGTTATCAAAGTTTAATTTCAAATTACCAAAAGAGCTTATAGCTCAATATCCGACTGCGGCTCTGCTTGAGCGCGATGAAAGAAAACGCATTTTGACCGAGGAGGTTGAGGGCATGATGTGGTCAAAATTGGCCGAGCCTGCCGGAGATTATTCAGGTTGGGATGCTAATCGTGATGAGTGTAGGATGATGGTATTGCATAAAGATACCGGTGAGATAGAGCATAGAGTTTTCAGAGATATTATCAACTATTTTGATGAGGGAGATACATTTGTATTTAATGATACAAAGGTCTTTCCTGCTCGTTTAAGTGGTAATAAGGAGAAGACCGGAGCGATAATTGAGGTATTCTTGTTGCGCGAGTTGAATCGTGATATGAGAATATGGGATGTTTTGGTCGATCCTGCTCGTAAAATCAGAATTGGTAATAAACTCTATTTTGGAGAGAATGATGAGTTGGTAGCTGAGGTTATTGATAATACAACTTCACGAGGCAGAACTTTAAGATTCCTTTTTGAGGGATCGTACGAGGAGTTTAGACAGGTTCTTTACTCGTTGGGAGAGACTCCGATACCAAAGGATATGATTAATCGTCCTGTGGAGGCTGAGGATGAGGAGCGTTATCAGACTATATATGCTACGAACGAGGGTGCTGTAGTTGCCCCGGCAGCAGGATTGCATTTTAGCCGTGAGTTGATGAAGAAGATGGAGGTGTGGGGTATTGAGGCAGCCTTCTTAACTCTTCATGTTGGTCAGGGTAGTTTCCGTGATGTTGATGTTGAGGACTTGACAAAGCATAAAATGGACTCTGAGCAGATTGTTGTGTCGGATGAGTGCGTAGAGATTGTAAATAGAGCAAAAGATAACAAACATAAGATTTGTGCTGTTGGAACCACTGTGGCACGAACATTGGAGAGTTGTGTAACCACTCGTGGTCGTTTGACTCCATACGATGGTTGGACACACAAATTTATCTTCCCCCCATACGATTTCAGTGTGCCCGATGCATTTTTGACAAATTTCCACATGCCATACTCAACTCTTTTGATGATGGTTGCGGCATTTGGCGGTTACGAGAATGTAATGAAAGCTTATGCTGTGGCAGTTGAGAAGGGATATAAGTTTGGCCCTTATGGCGATGCAATGTTGATAATCTAAAATTAGATTCTTATTTATTTAGGTAGTAAAAAAGGTGGCAATTTGATTTGCCACCTTTTTGTCTATATAAACTCTTGGTTATTACAGTTTACGAGCATCTACGATAATCTCCTTGCTGTACTCGCCACGAGCCAACTTCTCTGAAACGGTCTTGAACACCTTGATAGTGTAGTTAACATCGTCCATAGTGTGCATAGCAGTTGGAATCAAACGAAGCAACAACTGTCCCTTTGGAATAACAGGGTAAACAACGATAGAGCAGAACAAATTGTAGTTCTCGCGAAGATCAGTTACAACCTGCATACCCTCTGCAACACTTCCTGACAAATATACAGGAGTTACCATTGAGTTAGTCTTACCAATATTCAAACCATCAGCCTTCAAACCACTCTGCAAAGCACGAACAATCTCCCACAACTTCTCGCGTAGCTCTGGTTGTGAACGTAGAACCTCAAGTCTCTTGATAGCTCCCTCAACCATTGGCATACACAATGATTTAGCAAAAGTCTGTGAACGCATGTTGTAGCGTAGGTACATACAAACATCTTCGGTTGATGCAATGAATGCTCCGAAACCTGCCATCGCCTTAGCGAATGTAGCAAAGTATAGGTCAATTCCGTCTTGTACTCCGAAGTGCTCTCCTGTTCCGGCACCTGTTGCTCCCATAGTTCCAAATCCGTGAGCATCGTCAACCAACAAACGGAAGTTGAACTCCTTCTTCAATGCAACAATCTCGTCCAATTTACCCAAGTCTCCTGCCATTCCGAATACTCCCTCGGTGATAACAAGGATTCCACCTCCGGTCTCCTCTACATGCTTAGTTGCACGCTCAAGTTGCTTGCGGCAGCTGTCAATGTCGTTATGAGCAAAAACATAACGCTTAGCAGGAGAAACGCGCATACCGTCAAGGATACATGCATGTGACTCTGCGTCGTAAACAATGCAGTCGTGTCTGCTTGTCAAAGAGTCAATGATTGAAACCTGACCCTGATATCCAAAGTTCAACAAGAAAGCGTCTGGCTTTCCAACGAACTCGGCCAATTGGCTCTCCAAATATTCGTGGCGTGTTGTCTGGCCACTCATCATTCTAGCTCCCATTGGGTAAGCCAAGCCATACTTGATAGCTGCGTCGGCATCTGCCTTGCGAACCTCTGGGTGGTTAGCCAAACCTACGTAGTTATTCAAACTCCAGTTAAGAACCTCTTTTCCTCGGAAAATCATGTGAGGTCCAATCTCGCCCTCCAACTTAGGGAATGCGAAATAACCGTGTACCTCATTGGCATACTGTCCAATGTTTCCACGTTGCGTTTTAATTCTCTCAAAGATATCCATCCTCGATAATATTTAATGTTTGTAATTCACTCAATTTTACCTTTGCACAAAACTCCATACTATACAAAAGTCTTGCAAAGTTAGCAATAAAAACGAAAATGAATAACTTTTAACAAAAAAGTTGTTGTTTCTTGGAATTTTAGGCTTATCTTTGCATGTTGCAATTCGAGTGGTCAATGAAGAGATTTATATACATAGCAGTAACACTGTTTTTTACACTTACATCATGCGGAGAGTACGCTAAGGTTTTAAAGACCGAGGATACTTCGCTTATGTATGAGAAGGCCATAGAGTTCTATAACAGAGGAGATTATACCCATTGCTTGAATCTTTTGGACAAGGTTAAAGTTTATGCCTATTCTGTGGGAAGCCGTAGAGCGCAGTCAATGGCCTATTATCGTGCTTATGCTACATACAATAAGAAATTGTATGAGCCGGCAGCTGAACTTTTTGAAATGTTCGTTTCTACATATCCGGATAGTCCTTTCTATGAGGAGTGTTTATATATGGTAGGATTGTGCTACTATAAATCATCTCCACGAGCTTTATTGGACCAAAATGCAACAAATATGGCCTTGCGCTATTTCCAATCATATTTGGATCGCTATCCAAGAAGTAGCAGAAAGGATGAGATAAATGGATACATGGTTGAGTTATTGGATAAGGTGTCATATAAGGCCTTCTTGAATGCTCAAAACTATTATAACAGAGGTAGATATGTCTCTGCTATTGTAAGTTTGGATAACTGTTTGACCGAATTCCCCGGTTCGCGTTATCGTGAAGATATAATGGCAATGCTTTTTGATGCTAAGTACCAATTGGCAGTGAACAGTATTGAGGAGAAAAAGTTAGAGCGTTATTATGATGCGCAAGAGGAGTTTGTCTACTTCCAAGAGGAGTTTCCTGAGAGTCGATATTTAACGACTATGAAGAAGCAGATGGAGGATGTAGAGAAATTCTTAAAGGGTTACGAATTTGAAGATTAATATATAAAAACATAAAGATTGTTATGGTAGATTTTAAAAAGGTTAAAGCGCCGAACAACACAGTGACTCGCGATATGGCGAAGTTCGAAGAGAAGACAGGAAATGTTTACGAGGCTGTTGCAGTAATCGGTAAACGTGCTAATCAAATCTCTTTGGAGTTGAAGGAGGAGTTGACACATAAATTGCAGGAGTTCTCGACTCAGTCTGATAATTTGGAGGAGATCTTCGAGAATCGTGAGCAGATAGAGATTTCTAAATTCTATGAGCGAATTCCGAAACCGGCGCTCATAGCTACTCAGGAGTTCCTTGACGATCAGATTGATTATCGTCATGCGAATGCGGGAAACGATGTTAATTAAAGAGAATGAGGTTGTTGTTTAATTACGGCAACCTTATTTTGTAATAAAAATATGCGTTATGTGCTTGAATGGTAAACATATATTGTTGGGAGTAACCGGAGGAATAGCTGCGTATAAGTGTGCTACTTTAGTTCGTTTGTTGGTTAAGGCCGGAGCAGAGGTTCGTGTTATAATGACCCCCACGTCTAAAGCATTTATTACGCCTTTGACACTTGCAACACTCTCAAAAAATCCAATTGGAGTTGATTTTTATAACCCTGAAAATGGAGACTGGAATTCTCACGTCTCTTATGGAATATGGGCAGATTTGATGGTTATTGCGCCTGCTACAGCAAATAGTATGGCTAAAATGGCGAATGGTGTGGCTGATAATCTGCTACTGACCTCGTATTTGTCTGCCAAGTGTCCTGTGATGGTTGCGCCGGCAATGGATTTGGATATGTACAAGCATGTGGCAACGCAACGCAATATGGCTCAATTACGCTCTGACGGTGTGATGTTTGTTGAGGCTACTGATGGCGAGTTGGCAAGTGGACTTGTAGGTAAAGGAAGGATGGCAGAGCCTGAGCAGATTTTTGGCGCAATCTCAACGTTTTTTGCGACAGAAGCTGTGAATGATTTTCAGGGTAAACGAGTGTTGATAAGTGCCGGTCCTACATATGAAAAGATAGATCCGGTTCGTTTTATAGGTAACTACTCTTCAGGTAAAATGGGATTTGCCCTAGCCGATGAGTTTGCACGTAGGGGTGCAACAGTTACTCTTGTCGCCGGTCCTGTAGATCGTATTACTAAGGAGCAGGGAATTAATCGTATTGATGTCGAGAGTGCGGAGGAGATGTACAATGCTATGGTTTCCCGTACAGAAGATAGTGATATTGTGGTGTCGTGTGCAGCGGTTGCCGATTTTACTCCGGAATCTCGTGCCGAGAGCAAGGTGAAACGAGGCGAGGATGATTTGGTAATTCGTTTAAAACCGACAAAGGATATTGCAGCAGAACTTGGACGAAGAAAACATGCCGGACAGTTACTTGTTGGCTTTGCATTGGAGACAGACAATGAGAGTGTGAATGCAAAATCTAAGCTTGAGAGAAAAAATTTGGATTTAATTGTGCTAAATAGCTTAAAAGATTCGCAAGCTTGTTTTGGATTTGATACAAATAAAGTAACTTTGATAGAGCGAAACGGAGGGGTTACCGAGTGTTCGTTAAAGGCAAAATCAGAGGTTGCTACCGATATTGTAAACAAGATTAAAGAGATATACAATGAAGGGGAATAGTTTAATATCAATTGAGGATCTGACTCGAGATGATATTCTTGAGATTCTCGACAGAGCTGCAGAGTTTGAGAAGAATCCTAATCAGGATTTGTTGAAAGGTAAGGTTGCCGGAGTGTTGTTCTTTGAGCCCTCGACCAGAACAAGATTGAGTTTTGAAACCGCAATTAATCGACTTGGAGGAAGGGTTGTTGGTTTTGCTGATGCAAAAATTACAAGTGCAACCAAGGGAGAGACTCTAAAAGATACCATCAAGATGGTTGATAACTATGTTGACTTCATTGTTATGCGTCACCACATTGAAGGGGCTGCTCGCTATGCAAGTGAGATTGCCAAGCACCCTGTAATTAATGCAGGCGATGGCGCCAATCAGCACCCTTCACAGACAATGTTGGATCTATACTCTATTAAAAAGACCCAGGGAACATTGGAGAATTTGAATATTGTGATGGTTGGTGATTTGAAGTATGGACGAACAGTCCACTCTTTGTTACAGGCAATGAGACATTTCAGTCCTACATTCCATTTTGTTGCTCCAAACTTCTTGAAGATGCCTGATCAGTATAAACGCTATTTAGAGGTTGCAGGAATTCCTTATTATGAGCACTCTGAGTTGACAACCGACGTAATTAACGAGGCTGATATTTTGTATATGACTCGCGTTCAGAAGGAGAGATTCTCTGATCCTTTGGAGTATGAGCGAGTTAAGGATGTTTATATTCTAAAGAACTCAATGTTGGCGAACTCTAAGGAGACAATGAAAGTTTTGCATCCGCTACCACGTGTAAATGAGATTAGTACCGACGTTGATGAGAATCCAAAGGCGTACTACTTTGAGCAGGCTCACAATGGTTTGTTTGCCCGTGAGGCGATTATTGCAAAGGTGTTGGGACTTTAAATTTGAAAGGTTATGACAGGAAAGAAGGAGTTACAGGTTAGTGCCATTGAGAATGGAACTGTAATAGATAGAATACCATCGAATAAGCTCTTTACAGTAATATCTATTTTAGGTTTGGATGATCCCTCGTTGACAATGACCTGTGGAACAAATCTAAATAGTAATGCGATTGGTAAAAAGGCCATTATAAAGTTATGGGATAAGTACCTTGCAGATGAGGAGATTAATAAGCTTGCTTTGGTTTCAAAAGATATAAAGATCAATATCATTAAAAATTATGAGGTTGTAGAGAAGAAGATTGTATCGCTTCCTGAGAGTATTAATGGTATTGTTCGTTGTGTTAATCCTAAGTGTGTTACCAACTGCGAGGGAGTTCCTACTCGTTTCAATGTTGTATCGAAGGAGCCTATAGCAATTCAGTGTTGCTATTGCGAGAAGATATTTGCGGAGAAGCAGATCGAGATTATTTAATTATAATTCCCTTTAAATTTAGAGTGGCTGATCACAATGGTCAGCCACTCTCTTTGTAAATGAACCCCCCAAGCAGTGGTGGTCATTGATTGTGACCACCAAGCTTGGGGGGTAGGTTTTATTCTAGTTCATATATGGAAGTAATCTTTAATCTAAGTGAATCCTGGCCTATCATTGTCTTGATATTTAAATCACAATCAAAAAGGTAGGGAGCAAGTTCTCTTGACTTAGGCCTAAAATTTAATCTTTCTAAATGACCATCAATTTCAATAGGTGTAGCTTTAGTTGTAATTGTATCAGTGCAATTCCGCAGTACAATATCTCCTTTAACAATAGTGTTGATGGTTACATTGTATGGTTCTCCTTTGAGTGGAATGGAATCAATATAAAAATCCATAATGGTGTCGTTCCAGGCTACTTGTAATTCTAACAATATAGTAATAGAATCTTGTGGAGTTGACGAGATAGAACTATATGTATTACTTTCATTATAATGTTCAGAGATTTTATGCGAGTTGCCATTGTAACAAAGAAGCGCTTCTTCTATGATTGACTCTATTCTAAAAGCACCGCTAAGAGTGTTTGTATAGCCCATTCCTGGGTAGTAACTACCCCAATAAGAGGGTTCAGGCTCACTCTCTGGTGTGTTACATGCAACCATATTTATGATTGTTGTTACTATCATGAAAGCAACAATAACATGTCGCATAAAATTGTTGTGTGTTTTTTTCATATCTGAAATGCTACTTTAATAAATCCCCTAAGCGATGGGAGTTACTGATGTAACCACCATGCTTAGGGGATATAGGGTTTATATTAAAGTTTAGTCTTTCAACTTCGCTTTAATGAACTCGCGGTTCAAACGAGCGATGTGCTCGATAGAGATGCTCTTAGGACACTCCATCTCACAAGCTCCGGTGTTAGTACAAGCTCCGAAACCAAGCTCGTCCATCTTAGCAACCATTGCTTTTGCACGACGTGCAGCCTCAACTTTTCCCTGTGGCAAAAGAGCCAACTGAGAAACCTTTGCAGCTACGAACAACATTGCTGATGAGTTTTTACAGGTAGCAGCACAAGCACCACAACCAATACAAGCAGCAGCATCCATAGCCTCGTCAGCTGCAGGCTTTGGAATAGGAATTGCATTTCCGTCAGGAATTCCTCCGGTGTTTACAGAAACGTATCCTCCAGCCTGAAGAATCTGCTCGTAAGCTCCACGGTTTACAATAAGGTCCTTAATTACAGGGAAACCTCCGCAACGCCATGGCTCAATTGTAATTGTTGCACCCTCATCGAAACGACGCATGTGCAACTGACATGTTGTTACGTCGTCGTCTGGTCCGTGTGCACGTCCATCTACGAACAAGCTACATGTTCCGCAGATACCCTCGCGGCAATCGTGGTCAAATGCTACAGGCTCTTTGCCCTCGCTTACCAATTGCTCGTTCAAAATGTCCAACATCTCCAAGAATGAGGAACCTTGAGAGATATTGTGAATCTTATATGTCTCAAATTTTCCCTTTGATTTTGCGTCTTTCTGGCGCCAAACCTTCAAGGTTATCTCTTTTAATATTTTGTCTGCCATAATTTCAATACGTTAAATCAATCATTACTTATATGAACGCTGTTGAACTTTGATGTTCTCGTATACAAGCTCCTCTTTGTGTAGCTCAGGTGCAACATCGTCGCCCTTGTACTCCCAAACAGATACATACTTGTAGTTCTCGTCATCACGTTTAGCCTCACCCTCCTCGGTTACACTCTCCAAACGACAGTGTCCACCGCAAGACTCGTTACGATCCAACGCATCGTGAGCCATAAGCTCAGCCAACTCGAAGAAGTCTGCAACACGTGCTGCCTTCTCTAACTCGTTGTTCATAGCAGTGAAGTCGCCTACTACGCGTAGATCTTTGTAGAACTCTTTCTTAAGAGCTGCAATCTCTTTAATTGCTGTTTCCAAACTCTCCTTGGTACGTCCCATACCAATGTTGTCCCACATGATGATTCCAAGTGCTTTATGGAAGTGGTCTGGAGATTTGGTTCCCTTAATGTCGTAAAGAGCTTTCAAACGGTCAGTTACATGCTTCTCAGCCTCCTCGAACTCCTTGGTTGTGGTGTCGATTTTTGGAGTCTGAATCTCCTTGCTCAAGTAATCACCGATTGTGTATGGCAAAATGAAATATCCGTCAGCCAATCCCTGCATCAATGCAGATGCTCCCAAACGGTTAGCTCCGTGGTCAGAGAAGTTACACTCTCCGATAGCGTACAATCCGGGAACTGTTGTCATAAGGTTGTAGTCAACCCAAAGACCTCCCATTGTATAGTGGATTGCAGGATAGATCATCATTGGATAGTTATATGGATCTACGTCGGTAATCTTCTGGTACATCTGGAACAAGTTTCCATAACGCTCCTCGATAACCTTGTGTCCGAACTCTTTGATTGCATATTTGAAATCAAGGAATACAGCCTTACCGGTGTTGTTAACTCCGTAACCGGCATCGCAACGCTCCTTAGCTGCACGTGAAGCAACGTCACGAGGAACCAAGTTTCCGAATGCAGGGTATCTGCGCTCCAAGTAGAAGTCGCGATCCTCGTCTGGAATATCGTTAGCTGTCTTTGTTCCCTTTTGAAGAGCCTCAGCATCCTCTTTCTTCTTTGGTACCCATACGCGACCGTCGTTACGCAAAGACTCAGACATCAATGTAAGTTTACTCTGCTGATCTCCGTGAACAGGGATACATGTTGGGTGAATCTGTACGAAACATGGGTTTCCGAACATAGCTCCACGCTTGTAAGCTTGCCATGCTGCACTTCCGTTACATCCCATAGCATTTGTTGACAAGAAGAATACGTTACCGTAACCTCCGGTTGCCAATACAACTGCATGAGCTCCGAAACGCTCAATTTTACCTGTTACAAGGTCACGAGCAATAACTCCACGAGCCTTTCCGTCAACGATAACTACATCAAGAACCTCATGACGGGTATATGATTTAATCTTTCCCTTTGCAATTTGGCGGTTCATTGCTGAGTATGCTCCCAACAACAACTGCTGACCGGTTTGACCGCGGGCATAGAATGTACGGCTTACCAATGCTCCTCCGAATGAACGGTTAGCCAACAAGCCACCGTAATCGCGTGCAAATGGAACACCCTGTGCAACGCACTGGTCAATAATGCTACCACTCACCTCTGCCAAACGATAAACGTTAGCCTCACGAGCACGGTAGTCACCTCCCTTGATTGTCTCATAGAACAAACGGTAAACTGAGTCGTTATCGTTGGTGTAGTTCTTAGCTGCGTTGATACCTCCTTGTGCTGCAATAGAGTGTGCACGACGTGGAGAATCCTGGTAACAGAATGTTGTTACGTTATATCCCAACTCCGCAAGGCTGGCTGCAGCAGAACCTCCTGCAAGACCTGTACCTACGATGATAACATCCAATTTTTTCTTGTTAGCAGGGCTAACAACTCCGATTTTGGCTTTATGGTTAGACCACTTATCTTTTAATGGTCCTTCCGGTATTTTAGCGTCAAGTACTGCCATATTATTGTCTTTTTTAGATTTTCAAATTGAATTAACATGTAAAGAACATGTAGATTGGAATAATTGAGAAGCCTGCTGCAACTACGATTGCAAACAACTTAGCAAGGAATGACCAACGTTTTCTCCAAATGTTGTTGCAAAGACCTACAGACTGGAACATTGACCAGAATCCGTGTGCAAGGTGCATACCCAAAAGAATTCCACCGATAACATAAAGAACACAGTAGATTGGGTTTGTGAATGTTGCAACTACGTGAGGATAAACATTCTCCATGGTTACACCATCGTAGGTGATGTGCTCCATAACTCCTGCAGTTCCCTGACCCAATTTGATGGCAGCCCAGAAGTTCATAAGGTGGATAATGATGAAAACAAGCATCATTGCTCCCAATACGTACATGTTGCGTGAGCTCCATGTGCAGTTACCCTTTTGGTTGCGTACTGCATACTTTACAGGACGGGCCTTGCGGTTCTGAATTGTAAGCATGCTGGCCCAAGCAATGTGGATAATGAATCCCAATGCCAAGATTGGCTCAATAATTTTAATAACAGGGTTTGTCATAAAGTGACATCCCAAGTTAAATAACTCGCCGGTGTTGTCAAACAACAACAGCATGTTAATGCCCAAGTGCACGCACAAGAACATAACCAGGAAAAGTCCTGATAGACTCATCACAACTTTTTTCCCGATAGAAGATGAGATAAAATTGCTCATAGTGTTAGTTGTTATTTATTGTTTTTTGGTTAAATTATATACTTAGGAACAAAGTTAATTCATTTAACCGAAAAAAAACTATTTTAAAGCAATTTTAATTGTTTAAGCTATTAGCTGGGGCAATGGCTTGATAAATAATGTGTTGAATGTTTGTTCTGATATTCTCGTCAACCAATTTTGAATTATACTCATCGGGATAGCTCTTATTTGAGAGGAAAATGTATACCAAATTGTATTGGGGATCATTCCATACCATAGCACCGGTGAAACCCAAATGTCCGTAGCTTTCGGCCGATGCCTCTTCGGTTGCAGGCGATGGTTTGCCTATCTCTTCTGCGGGTTTGTCAAAGCCCAGACCTCGCCTGTTAAGACCATTCCTTTGGGTAAATTCGGCAATAGTAAGGCTGTCAAGAATCTGTTCTCCGCCGTATGAGCCCATCTGTAGATACATCTGCATAATCTTAGCCAAATCTTCGGTGGTTGAGAAGAGGCCTGCATGACCGCATTCACCGCCAAGTATAGCGGCTGAGGGGTCGTGAACTGTTCCGTGAATCTCTCCACGTCCATAAATATTATCAATAGACGAGGGCACAATTTCTGTAAGGTTATGATCTTTTGTTGGAGCGTACCCTGTCCGGTGTGCTCCGAGTCTCTTGTATAGGTGCTCTTGACAGAAACTGTTTAAGGTTGAGTCTGTAATTTTCTCTACAACTTTGCCTAATAAGATGAAGTTCAAATCGCTGTATACATATCCCGAACGTTGATTAAGCGGACAATCGTGAATCCATAGATTGCAACTATCTATGAATGTGGGGTGCATGTATAACTTTCCAGAGCGTTTAATATACCCATCTTTGGGAGTTTTCGACAGCGTTTTGGGGTAGAATTTATAGCGTGAATTCATATATAGGCCGGCTTTAACCCTTTTATTGAATGTTGAGTTATATCGGCCTGAAAAGAGTTTGTTGTTTACACTTTTAAGATCAATAGCTTTGGAGATGAACGATATGCCCGATGGTAAGCGGGATTCGTGTGCCAATAGCTCAAAGATGGTGATATTCTGCTTTGCAGAGTCAAGGAGTTCCGGAGTATATTGAGCAATTTTATCCTCTTTCCTAACTCTTCCATCTGCGTATAGTTGCATTATAGCCGGCAGGGTGGCTGTGACTTTTGTAACCGAAGCTATATCGTAAATGTCTGTAGCCCTGTTTTTAGGACCTGAAGCGTACTTGTGTTTGCCAAATGCTTTGTTGTACACAACATACCCATCTTTTGCTATAAGAACATTGCATCCGGGAGTAGCTTTGAGTTTTATCGCACTATTGCATATTGAGTCAATGCTCTGTAGCTTTTGAGAATCTATATTGAGCTCTTCGGGAGTGGTGTACCCAAGACGACACTTCTCTGTGGTTAATCCATATCCTGCTCTATATTTCCAGTTTACAGTTACCGGAAGTTTTGCGGTTAATCCAAGACCTCCGAATATAGCCTGAGCTGCACCTCTCTCTGCTTCCGAACACTTTTCGTACCCTATTAGTATGGCGTTGCATTCGTGGTTTGTATATTTTTCAACTCCGTATGGTGTTGCCGGATGGTACATTATAACTCTTTTCTTCCCTCCTATTCGGTCAAGAAGTTGTGCCAGCATAACAGAGTATCCATAGTCTGATTTGGATCTGTTTGTGGCAGCCCCATTGTAAATGATTATACAATTGTATGGTTTTAATTTGTTGGCGAGGCTTGCTGTTGTATGACCTTGTGATGTTATTGCCGCAACAGGGGCGTAGCTCTCTAACATACGTTGAAATTCTGGATGTATATCAGAATTGAAATATAGCGCTGCAATATTTAGGGTGTCAAGTCTCTTTAAAGGGATAAGTTGCTTGTCGTTTCTTATAAGTGTTATGGCGTTGGCGTAAGCTCTGTTTCTCAATGTAGAATCATTCGGAGTATGCATAGCTCTATATAGCTCTGTTGAATCGCTGATAAGTGAGTCTGCACAGAATCCCTCTTCACCGAATATAATTCTTTTTAATGAGAATACCTTTTCAACGTGTTTGTCAATCTGACTCTCTGTAATTCTGCCCTCGCTTACTGCTCTCTTTATTGCAGTAATAGCCTTCTCTACATTTTCAGGGAAGAGCAGAATGTCATTGCCTGCAATCAATGCTTGAACATCGGTTTCGCCGATAGGCATATCTCCGCGTGCTCCCTTCATGTTGAGTGCATCGGTAAATTTATATCCGTTAAACATTAGTGAGTCGCTTAGCCACTCTGTAATGATCTTGTGTGAAAGTGATGCTGACGGGGTTGTACTATCCATTGCCGGAATGTGTAAGTGTCCGGTCATGATGGCAGGACATCCGGCATATATCAACTCCTTAAATGGATATAGTTCAAGTGAGTCAAGTAGCTCTATAGGCTTGTTTACTACAGGCAGGGTGTGGTGTGAGTCGCTCTCGGTATCTCCATGTCCGGGAAAGTGTTTAGCGACAGGGATAACACCCTGTTCGACAGTTCCTTCGATATAGGCTATTGCGTTGTTGGCAACGTTAATCGGTTCCTCTCCAAATGAACGTGTGTTGATAATTGGGTTCAATGGATTGTTATTAACGTCGGCTACGGGTGCGAAGTTGATATGTACTCCTACCATCTTGCAATGCCTTGCGATAGTTGATGCTACTTTGAAGGTGATAGAGTCTTGTGAAATGGCACCCAAAGTCTGCATTTGGGGGAATGTCATAGAGCCTTTCAGACGCCATCCTGCACCATGCTCTGCGTCCAAACCTACAAGGAGTGGAATTTTAGCAACGCTTTGTAGCTCTTTTACCAACTTGACCTGTTGTGAAGCTGTGCCCTGAAAGAATATAACTCCTCCCAGGTTGAATTTTTTTACTTGGTTTGTGTAGTATGAGTATGATTCCGGTTTGTTACTATATACATCTATCATAAAGAGTTGACCAATCTTCTCTTCAAGTGTCATACTCTTTATATCGGGAAGATAACTCTGAGCATTAGTTGTTACATAGCTAATGAGTAATAGTGTAGTAACAATTACTCTGTGAATCTGTCTCATGACCTGTGCTGATTCCTTTAGTAAATCTTACGTTTCATGAACCATAGCTCCTTGAATGCCAAACTTACACGAAGTTTTACAAACCGCTCACGAATCAATCCGTTTGCCTCTGTTCCACGGAAACCATAATCTACAGAAATCTTCATATCCAACTCCTGTCGGTTGTTCGAGAATAAGAATGGGACAATAGTTCCTGCGGTAAGTGCGTATGTGTTTATATAGTGCGAATTAAGATGTATATGTGAACGCACCATATATAGTCCGAATTCGTACGAATTGTGTAGATACCACTTTCTGCTATGTTTCTCGGGGGTAAACGAAACTCCTGCCGATGCTCTGTGATAATTTTCCAGACCTTTGTTTTCGCCAAACTCCATGTAATCGGACATTTTCTGATATGTATAGTCGGCCGATGCGATCCACTTTGTTCCCTTAATCCATGTAGCTCCTGCGCTCACTTTGTATGGGAATTTTATAAAGCCCTGTTGAATATCATCGTTCTCAATAATAGAGGAGTTAGACGATGACTCCTTATATGCAAGATAGGTTCTTTTGGCGAAGAATTTAGAGCCTGGATTGAATGTTCCTCCTAAAATGAGTTGTTGATTTCCGCCTATATTAAATTCATATTGAGCTCCAAACGTCATAAGAATATCGTGAATTCGATTGTTATCACTGCTCTTAATCATGTATGCATCCTCAATAGGGATTGATAGGGTTTGTCTGCGCTCTAATTTTCCGAAAATAACTCCAAGATTAGCTCCTATTGACAGATTCTTATATTTCCATCCTAAGCCTACATGGAATTGATTCAGTCCTCCCTCTCCTATCATTGCCTGGTTATATTTTTCGGATATACTGCCGGGAACTCCATTGGTATATGTAAGGTTATATCCAATATCACTCAATTCGGTAAATCCGAGAGAGGCGTACAGGTTTCTACGGATGCGGAATCCGAGGTTAAAATAACCATTCTGTGCAACGCGGTAGTGGGCTGATTCTCGGTGGGTTGATATGCGTGCCATCTCTGCATTCAATCCCAACTGTACATGCCATCGGCTGCTATCCAATGCAGTATAGGAAGCCGGGTTCATGTAGTTGATGTTGATATTGTCACGCATTGCGGTGCTTACTCCTCCCATGCCGGTGTATGGACCAGGATTTTCGTTAATCAAGCCATAGCCGAAAACAGAGTAAGGAGTACCCGTATTATTCTGAGCTTTAACTGCAATAACGGGTAGCAAGCATATAATTACTATTAGAAATCTCTTTATCATCATATCTTCATATCGTTATTGTAGTGAGCATAATATAGGCGAAGAGTTGGTAACTCCTCAATGATAACTCTGTCAAAGGTTTGAGCCATTGAATTTACACTTATTATAATGTGTGTATATCGGTCTGAATCTTCAGGGAAGTTTGGACTATTTGAGAGTTTGTCATAGAACTCGGTCAGGTCAATGATATAACGGCTTGCATCGAGATTCTCCTGGTCAAGTTTTAACTTTCCCACAACCTCTCCTGACGTTTGAGTCAAAGCTCCAAGAAGTTCATTCTCAGCATTGCTTTTATATACCGATATTGATTTCGGCATGGCAATACTGCTATTATAGAATACTAATGGATTTATCTCTAACTCAGCCTTTACCAATGTTGAAAATTGGTTTTGTGGTGGAGGTGCAGGAAGCTCCATCTTGACCATATATCCGCTTAATCCCTGAATAAGTGCAAATGAGGCGCTCTCGATACTAACCTCATCACGCTGTGTTTTTAGTGATTCAAATGTCTTGGTCGGGGTATTTGTAACATTAAAATATTGCAAAATAGGCGAACTAAGAGGAACCTTAAATGTAGACTCCAGCATCTCTCCGAAGTGGTAGTGGAAACACATATATAGACTGTCAACTGCTGCCTTTATTCCGAATATTACATCATTGTTCGCTCCTGGAGTTATTGCTAATCCTTTGAACTCTTCAATAAAACTCCATGGCAAGTCATAGAACAGATTATCATTATACTTCATTCTGTCGAAGAGTTTCGTGAAGTATTTATCGTTCTTGTCTATTTTGAAATATGCATCTTTAAGACCTTGCTTGTTAGGGAGAAAGTAAGTTTTGGCAATCTCTCTTTTAAACGGAGGAATAGGTTTGTTATTGTACATTACACTATTGTCATCCTTTTCGTCGTATGTAGGAAGTTCGCTTATCTCGTATAGGGTCAACTCTTGTTGCCTTAATGAGATTGTATCGCCCCATAGATTTCCGGTATATCCGAATTTGAATGTTACTGAATCAAGGGTTGCATCGGGCTCAATTACCGGAGTAAACATTGGAGCTATGGCAAAAGTAGGGGTAACAACGGTTTTGCCTCCATACAGAGGATCCATGTATCTACCTACAAAAATTTCCGAGAGTGACACTGTGTTAGAACCGGTTGATGTAGCGAAAGAGTCAATTTTAATGGTTGAGGTTTTACCTATACGGTACTCGTATAGTTCAATGGAACTACCATTTCCAATAAAATCTTCTGCAATGGTCTCGAGTTCATTTGCGCATGAGCATAGTGTGGCAATCGCAGATATTAAATATATAAATTTACGCATACTACTTTTTTTAATTATCCTGCGAAGGTAAAACTATTTTCGCAATTATAGAGTTAAAAATAAAAAAAGTAACACTTTTAACTACTTTTAAGTAACTAAGGTGTTGGATAGGTGCTATAAATTGTGTAGTTTTGCCCATTATTTGAGAAAAAAATAAAAACAGGATAAAATGAAGGTTTTAAAGTTATTTGGTTTGTTGCTTTTGGGTGCATGTTTTTTTGCATGTGATTCAAGCGATGACAATGAGGGTGACTGGTCAAAGGCTCGTGAGTTTGGCGGAGTTACCAGAGTAGGTGCTGTTAGTTTCCAGATTGGAGATAACGTATATGTAGGTCTTGGATACGACGGAAACAGAACATACGGCGATAAGGAGATGCGTGATTTCTGGAAGTTCAGAAACAATAACTGGGTAAAGGTGGATTCTTTCCCTGGTGAAGGACGTTTTGGAGCTGTTGCTTTTGTTGTTGATGGTAAGGCGTATGTGGGAACCGGTTACAGACCGCAGAGAAGTATTAGTGCCGGTGATACTACATATATTCAGGAGAAGAAGTACTTCTCTGATTTCTATGTGTTCGATGGCGCAACCGAGACATGGCAGAAAGATTCATTGAGCGGTGATTTGGCATTCCCAGGCCAGGGTCGTGAGCATGCTGTAGCTTTTGCCGTTGGAGGTAATGGTTTTGTTGGAACAGGAGCTATTGATGCAAATACAGTTACAAGTGACTTCTTTAAGTTTAATCCATCTACCGGATGGTCAGAGACCGATTTCCCCGGAGATTCTCGTAGAGGAGCAACAGCTTTTGTGATTAATGATCAGGCTATTGTTTGTGCTGGAGCAGGAACTTCAAATAGCGGATATAAGATTGATGTATTGAAGTATAATTCAGCTACCGATAAGTGGTCAAGCTGTAACCCAATTACAAACCGTTCAGACCATAGCTTCGATGATGATTATAACAAGATTCAGAGAGCTTATGCAGTAAGTTTTGTTTCTGATTTGGATGCTCATGACAGAATTCCTCGTGGATATTTGGCATGTGGAGCGGGTTCATATAACAGAACTTGTTGGGAGTATAATATTACACGTGACCGTTGGTATGATGTAACATCATTACCTTCTGCAATGACAACTCCTCGTGTGTCTGCAGTATCATTCTCTTTGAATGGATACGGTTATGTAACAACCGGAGGTTCATCAATTGAGACAGCCATGTATCAAGATTCTTGGAGATTTATTCCGGGAATTGATGAGGATGATGATAATGACTACTCTATTGTTGACTAGTATAGGGTAGCAATATACAATACTTTTAACGAGGGCTGTCCATGTAAATTGGTCAGCCCTCGTTCGTGGATATTTTATGAAATGCGCTATTTTGTAGCAATATTAATAGTGATTTGTTCGGTTTTACCCGGACGAGTTGTAGCTCAATGGAATGTTGGGCAGCTTCTTCGTATAGGTACCGATGCAATCTACTACGACGATAATAGACGTGCAATAGAGCATTTCAATAGAGTTATTCGATTGAAGCCTCATCTGTATGAACCATATTTCTTTCGCGGATATGCTAAGTTGGGTATGGATGATATAAATGGGGCGATAGCCGATTTTACTAAGGCTATTGATATAAATCCAAACTATCTGCAGGCATACATTTACCGTGGAATGGCATTCTTTCAGGTGGGAAGATATGAGGAGTCGCTTGAGGATTATAGAGTTGCGGCAGAGTTGGCGCCCTCTGATGCAATGATATATGCATATCGGGGAATAACATATAGAGCATTGGATTTAAGTGATTTGGCAGAGAAAGATTACTCCAAATCTATCCGTTTGAATCCCAAGCAGCAATTTGCGTACATTAATCGTGCCTTGATTCGTGAGGAGCGCGGAGATTATAAGGGTGCAATGGAGGATTGTAATGCGGTTCTTCGTCAAAATATATTCTCGGCCGATGCCTATGCAATTCGTGGTTATATAAATAAGAAGGAGGGAAGAATTCACGATGCAATTGAGGATTTTAATCGAGGCATTAAGGCTGCTCCGAGTAATATGCAGTTGCGCATGAATAGAGCATTGCTTCACTATGAACAGAAGGATTTTTATGATGCCCTCGCCGATTATGATGAGATGCTTGAGATAGATAGTACCTATGTTTACGCACTGTACAATAGGGCATTGTTGAGGATTGAACTTGGAGCAACAAATGATGCAATTGATGACTTTAGTCGTTTGATAGAGTTGAATCCAGAAAATATCATTACCTATTTTAATCGAGGCCTCGCCTATCAGGCAATTAAGGATTATGAGTCAGCGTATAGCGATTTTTCGCGTTGTATAGCTCTCTATCCCGATTTTGTAAAGGCTTACTATGCTCGTTCTTCGGTATTGATGGATATGAATCGTCATGATGAGGCATTTAATGATCAGTATGCAGCACAAGAGATTATGAGCCGTTACCGAGATATGAAGTTGGGAGTTGCTGGGGCTTTTGTAGATACAACTCAAAATTTGACAAAGTTGCTTGACTTGAATGATAAGAGTAGCAGTGTCAGGGATATGGTTAGTGGTAAAACAATCTCGATGATTACCTCTGTGAGATTGAAACCGTTGTACAGAGTAACTCTGTTGCCTGCCGATTCAGTCAATACAACAACATCGGATAAGTATGATATTCGTATTGTACGTTTCAATAACAGTAATCCCGGAACCATGGCGTTAACTATTGCTTCGCAACCTTTGGTGCGTGATGTTACGATATTGAATCCGACGACCGATGCTGAGTATCTATTGGCCGGAACTGCATATTTGGACTCGGATGACTATATGAATGCCATTGGGTGTTTTGAAAAGATAGGAGCAGAATCGGAGTGGTACACGCTGGCTCTCTTTAATCTGGCAAATACAAGGGCTTTGATGTATATGTATATTGAGCGACATTCGGGTGCAAATACTGTGTTAGGAGAGAAACGCGAGCGTAGAGTTGATTACAGCCAGGTTATTGAGGAGTACGATGCCTCTTTAAATAATAATCCGGATTTTATCTACGCTTTATATAACAAGGCAACCATCTTGGCCGAGAGTGGAGAGGTGGAAAAGGCGATAGAGTTGTTGAATTCGGTTCTGCTTGCCGAGCCCAATTTTGCGGATGCTTATTACAATAGAGGTGTGTTGCATTTGTATTTGGGTAATCGTCGTTCGGCTATAGAGGATTTAGGTAAGGCCGGAGAGTTGGGAATTGATGAAGCATATAATGTAATAAAAAGATATAGTTCAGATGTTTAGTGAGTTAATCCAGTGGGGAGTATGGCCTACCGATAGTATGGCATATGTATGGTTGGGTGTTGCAATTCTTCTATTGTTTGCCAATTGGGTCATGCGAGGAGTTGAGTTTCTTGTGTTAAAGAGACATACAAAATATAATGCAGAAAAACAGGAACGGTATGAGAATCCAACAGATGGAGTTTCGGTTATTATTACCGTTAATAATAATGCAGAGTTGATTCGAAAGAATTTGCCTAAATTCCTGGATCAGGATTTTCCAAATTACGAGGTTATTGTTGTTGACGAGGTCTCGGATGATGAATCGATAGATGTACTGAATTTTATAAGTAGTAAGTATCCCAATTTGAAAGTTAGTCGTTTGTATGCAGGAGTCAAGTTTCGCAGGACCAAAAAGATTGCTCTTAATATTGGAATTTTGGGTGCACAGTACGATATTCTGCTATTTTCGGAGATCTATGCAGCCCCTGTAAGTAGAAATTGGATAAGAGAGATGTACTCTTCATTTACCGATAAGATAGGGGCAGTACTTGGGGCAAGCCGTTTCCCGAACAGGGGTAAGGTTGTGGATATGTTGCGTTTCAATCACAATATTCATACTCTAAAGCTTATGTTATTGAATCACTTTGGAATTGTTGAGGGGAGTGATTTGGCCAATTATGCCTATAAAAAATCGTACTATATGGCATGTAGGGGATTCTCTAAAAATAATCAGAGTGTTATAGGTTATGAGCGAGAGATGATATTGAAGATAATGGAGTCATTGCCTGTCAAGGTTTCCTATAATCGCTCTAATGATGCATTGGTGGAGTATTCCGATAACTACGAGGTTATGAAGAATGATGAGGCATATTATTTTGCGGAGAAGAAGTATTGGAAGTGGAGCAGTGTTTTGTTTGCTGATATGGCGCAATGGATACGTCTCTTTGCATATATTTTTGTATTGATATTACCATTTGTAGCGGGATTCCCCTATTGGTTTGTCGGGGCTTTAATTTTGTTAACATTTATTGTGGATTTTTTATGTGTAAATTTGCAATTGCGCTCTATGCTACAAAAAAAATTATTCATAACTTCGCTAATGTCAACTCTTGTCGGCTATTGGAGTCGTTGGGGTTGCAGAATCAAAACATTAGTTAGCGAAAGTCAATGGAGGTAATGGAAAAACAATTGTCTGAGAAAGCTGTAAAGGATTACAGTGTGGTTTGCAAGGCAATTAAAGGCGATGAAAAGGCGTATCGAGAGCTGTTCAGCCGTTACAGAGAGTCTGTCTTCTTTATGATTCTCAAAATGGTGAATAATCGAACAGATGCTGAGGATTTGACATTTGAAGCTTTTGAGAAGGCTTTTGCAAACCTTGCCTGTTACTCTCCTCAATATGCATTTAGCACGTGGCTTTTCAAGATTGCTTCCAATAATGCTATTGATTTTATCAGAAGAAAGAAGAATCTTACAATATCGCTTGATAAAGATGATTCTGATCAGGAGGAGCGCTCTTTTGTTCATACATTGGCGGCGGAGACTCTAAATCCGGAGCAGGAGGCGATAAGAATCCAGAGAGCTCTGTTTACTCGTGAAAAGGTGGCAATGTTGAAAGGAAGATATCGTAGGTTGATAGAGTTGCGTTATTTTGATGAGTTGTCGTACGAAGAGATATCGGAAGAGCTAAATATTCCTTTAGGAACAGTTAAAGCTCAGTTGTTCAGAGCGCGTGAATTGTTGATGAATTTATTGGAACATTCAGAGTTACGCGACGGAGAATAGTTAATAAATGTTTAAAAAATTCGGAATTTAATTCAGATTATTTACCTTTGCACCCGTGTCTGTAAATAGACACGGGTGTGTAATTTAAAAAATAGAGATATGAAGAATTTTTCAACAATTTTAGGAACCCTAAGCTTTATTGGAGTGATTGTGCTTTTTGTGTTGCACTTTAACAGCTCATCTGCAGAGGGTGGTAATGCAACAAACACAACTTCTGAGAGTGCTGTGGCTGCTTCTGATGCAAAGATTGTTTATGTTAATACAGACTCTTTGTTGTCAGATAAGTTCTTGCTTTATAAGGAGTTATCGGAGAAGTTTATGAAGACTCAAGAGGCTCGTATCACAGATTTGAATATCAAGGCAAAGGCTTTGGATCAGGAGGCTCAGGAGTGGCAGAGAAAGGTTCAGAATAATGGATTCTTGACCGAGCAGAGAGCTTTGGAGGCAAGAGACAAAATTTTGGCTAAGCAGCAGGAGTTGCAGAGTTTGCAGCAGGAGTTGAATGATAAGTCAACTATGGAGGAGATTGAGATGAGTACTCAAGTATTCGATGAGGTGACTGCATTCTTGAAGGAGTATAACAAGAGTAAAGGTTACTCTATTATCTTGGCAACTACAATGCCTGGTAGTATTTTGTATGCTGAGCAGGGTTTTGATATCACCTCTGAGGTTTTGGAGGGGCTTAATGCTCGTTACAATAAAAAGTAATTGATTATCGTTTACGAAAATATTTAGGAGGGTGATTCTTTTCACCCTCGTTTTGTATTAAATATAGCTGATTATGAAGGCATTGAATTTAAAGAGCTGGTTTCCACATATAGGAGCCTTGTTGTTGTTCGTACTATTGGCATATGGTTATATGCCTGGTTTATTGCAAGGTAGAGGGTTGAACCAAAGCGATGATACCGCTTGGAAGGCAATCTACCAAGAGTCAAAAGAGTACAAAGAGAGTACGGGCGAGGATGCTTTGTGGACAAACTCAATCTTTGGAGGAATGCCTACAACAACAATAACCCTAAGTCAGAAGGATAATCTTCTTGCCCCTATCTATAACTTCTTGTTCCAGGGGGTACACCCGGCAAGTGATTTGGTAGTAGGAATGTTGGGATTCTACCTTTTGATGTTGGTCTTTGGCGTTAATCCATGGTTGGCAATTATTGGAGCAATAGGATTTGCCTTCTGCTCATACAATATGCAGATTATCGAGGCCGGTCATAATACCAAAATGGCTGCCATTGCCTTTATGCCATGGGTATTTGCCGGATTGGCTTATTGCTTCCGCCGAGGAGCTTTGTTGGGTGCAGTTATGTTTGGTATTGCAATGAGTTTTGAGCTGTTTGCGAACCATCCTCAAATTACATTCTATCTGACAATTGCAATGTTGTTCTATGGAGTTGTTGAGATGATAGCTGCCAGCAAGGCAAAGATGTTATCTAAGTTCTTCATTAAAGTGGCATTTATTGTGGTTGCAGGAGTGTTGGCATTGGGAAGCAATGCAAACAGATTGTTGCCAACTCTTGACTATGCAAAGTATACAATGCGTGGTGGTTCAGAGCTTACAGAGAGCAGTAACAACTCAGCTACCTCGGACGGTTTGAATTTGGAGTATGCCACCGAGTGGAGTTATGGTGTTGATGAGACACTCAATCTTATGATTCCAAATCTAAAAGGAGGCTCATCGGCAGGTGCATTGGGAACAGATTCAGAGACCTATAAGGTGCTTCGTAATGGAGGTGTTCAGCAGGTTAACTCTATAGTAAAGGCCTTACCGCTATATTGGGGAGACCAAATATTTACTTCAGGACCCATGTACATGGGTGCAATTACAATATTCTTGTTTGTATTTGCAATTTTGATGGCCGCTAAGGCTGCCCGTTGGGTGTTGGTGGTTTTGTCTTTATTGGTTATGATGCTTGCGTGGGGACGCAACTTTATGCCGTTGACTGAGTTTTTCCACAACTTTGTCCCTTTGTATAACAAGTTCCGTGTGCCATCGATGATTTTGGTGGTATTCCAGTTGATTATGCCTTTTGCTGCAGTATTGGTGGTTGATAGATTATTGAAGGGAGAGGTACAGCTTGCAAAGCCCGTGATTGTAAAGAGATTGCTTTGGGCAACTATTGCAACCGCAGGATTGTCCTTGTTGTTTGCTTTAGTGCCATCGTTGGCAGGCGATTTTGTCTCTCGTCATGATGCGCAATATCCAGGATTAATGGCCGATGCTTTGCGTATAGACAGAGTTGCGTTGTTACGTGCCGATGCTTTGCGTTCAATGCTCTTTATTCTTGCTGCAGCAGCGGTAATCTTATTTACTTTGAAGGGTAAATTGAAGCAGAGATACTCAATTTTGGCACTTGGATTGTTGATTTTGGTTGATTTGTGGAGTGTTGATAAACGTTATTTAAGCGATTCAGATTTTGTTGCAAAACGAGGTTCGGCTCAACAGTTCCCAATGAGTAGAGCTGATAAGCAGATATTGCAGGATAAGGAGTTGTCGTATAGGGTTATGGATGTGACCTCGTCTCAATTCCCAAATATCAGTAATGAACTAATCAGTGAGATGGTCTCTAATGCCTTTAATTCGTCAACCTCAGCCTATTATCACAAGTTGACAGGAGGTTATAGTGCAGCTAAGATGCAGCGTTATCAGGATGTAATTGACCGTTATTTGACTCAAGAGATTGTGAATGTTGTTTATGGCTTGAATAGCGCCGATGTTATTAATCAAGAGGTGTTGAATGCGGTTGTTCAAGGGGGCAAGGTGATGAATATGCTTAATACCAAGTATTTCATCTTTAATCCAAATACTATTGCTGTGAATAACAGTGCAATGGGTAATGCATGGTTTGTTGAGAATGTGGCGGTGGCTGCTACTCCTGATGCTGAGATTGATGCAATTGCCGATATTGAGCCATTGAACGATGTTGTCGTTGGTAACGATTTTGCAGATCAACTTGATAATGAGCATTACGCCAAGGATAGTGCAGATTACATCAAGATGATAAGCTACTCTCCAAATAGATTGGAGTATGAGTACTCGGCAGCTAACGATGCTCTGGCTGTTTTTAGCGAGGTATATTATCCGGGTTGGGTTGCAGAGGTTGATGGTCAGAAGATTAATCTTATCCGTGCGAATTATATCATGCGTGCAGCTGAACTTCCTAAGGGAAAACACACTTTGGTTATGAGTTTTGAGCCGGAGGCATACAAGAAGGGTGGAGTTATGGCCGTAATCTCATCTGCATTACTACTCTTTATGTTTGCAGGATTTTTAATAATGACGCTCTTTAAACGTAAGGAGTAAGATCGTAAAAAAAAATATCGGAGCTATAAAACTCCGATATTTTTTTTGACTTTTAATTAGCAGCTTCTAAGCGGTATAGCTTATCTCCGCGACGAATTTTTGCGGGAACAGGCATGGCAAAGACATCGCCCTTATTTACCTGAGGAAGAGGCTCAGTAGTTAAGCGCAACTCCTTTACGGTTGTCTCAACCACTCCGGTCGATGGGCCCATGATTATAACCTTGTCGCCAAGTTTCAAGTCGTACGATTCAAGTTTAAACTCGCCAACTCCGAGTTTCGAGAAGTAGTTGGTTACTTTCCCTAAGCATACCTTGCGTTCTGTAGCTTTTGAGCCGTAAACTTCGCTCCACTCACCGAGGCGTTGTCCCATGTAGTAGCCATCCCAGAAACCTCGGTTGAATACTGTTGATAGACGCTCTTTCCAATTTTCAATCTTTTCATGGCTATAGCTGCCATCAATGATAGAGTTGATAGCTTCGTTGTAGCACTCAACAACGGTTTTTACATACTCTGCGGAGCGAGCGCGACCCTCTAATTTCAGGATTCTGACTCCAGAGTCGGCCATTTTGTTTAGGAATCCAATTGTGCACAGGTCTTTTGGTGACATGATATATTCATTGTCAATGTCAAGTTCAACCTCGCGATCTTTGTCAACAACAGTGTAGCCTCGTCTGCAAATTTGGAAACATGCTCCGCGATTAGCAGAGGCATTCTTCTCGTGAAGGCTTAGGTAACATTTGCCCGATACAGCCATACATAATGCTCCGTGTGCAAACATCTCAATCTTGATAAGTTCGCCCTTTGGACCCCGAAGGTCATCGGCAATGATTCTTTGGTGTATATCGGCAACCCAATTGAGGTTCATTTCGCGGGCAAGTACAATTACGTCGGCATATTGTGCATAGAATTTAACAACTTCGTAGTTGGTAATATTGCATTGGGTACTGATGTGTACCTCTACTCCAATAGAGCGAGCATACAGAATGGCTGCAAGATCGGATGCAATGATCGCTGTTAAGCCAGCCTCTTTGGCGGTGTCAATGATGCGGTGCATCTTCTCCAGTTCATTCTGGTAGATAATAGTGTTTACAGTGAGATATGTTTTGACGTTGTGCTCCTTGCATATAGCAACAATATTCTTTAGATCTTCGTGTGTGAAGTTTACAGAGCTTCTTGCGCGCATGTTTAACCCCTCAATGCCGAAATATACCGAGTCGGCACCTGCTTGTAGGGCTGCATGCAGTGATTCGTATGAACCAACGGGAGCCATTATCTCAAAATCAGATCTCTTCATTGTGTTTATTTTTATATGTATTAGAATCAGTTTGTTTTATTTACCAATTTTGTTGGGGCAAACGGCCTTTTTGTGTGAAATTCTCAACAAAATGATATAAATTTGTCATCACAATTTTTGCACTGCAAATGTACCTATTTTATTCGAAACAGTTGTAAGCAGTGTAAGAAAATGAATAGACAATAAAATTTAAACAGGTTCTAAATTTTAAAGATTAACAGAATGTCCGTAGAGTTAGAGAATGTAAAGAGACCATCGTTGTTAATGGCATTTATCCCATTGGCAGTGTTGATATTTCTTTTGGTAATGAATGTAGTCTATTTTGGCGATGCAGTTTTGGAGGGGCCTAATCAGGTGGCTTTGTTGGTCGCTGCAACTGTTTGTGGAATTGTAGGTCACTTCCTGAACGTTCCGTTGAGTTATATGCTGAAGAAGATAAATAAGACTATTTACTCTTCGCTTACCGCAACATTAATTCTGTTGTTGATCGGATGTTTGAGTGCGTCATGGCTTGTGAGTGGTGTTATTCCTGCAATGATCTATTATGGAATTGATATTATGCACCCTTCATACTTCTTGGTTGCGACAACTATTTTGTGTAGTGTAGTGTCGTTGGCAACAGGAAGTTCATGGTCAACTATTGCAACTGTAGGAGTGGCAATTATAGGTATCGGCCAGGCCTTTGGTATGAACGAGGCTATAGTTGCAGGAGCTATTGTTTCGGGAGCCTACTTCGGCGATAAAATGTCACCTATGTCCGATACAACCAATTTGGCAGCAACGGTAGCCGGTACAGATCTATTTACCCACATTAGGTATATGATCTACACTACCGGTCCAACTTACATCCTTTCGCTTATTATTTATGCTGTGATAGGTATTTTTATGGCGGGCGAGGGTACAATTAATGAGACTACCATTATGAAGGCGGCCATTGAGGAGAGTTTTAATGTAACTCCATGGTTGCTTTTGGTTCCGATAGCCCTTATGGCAATTATTATTTTGAAGGTCCCTGCTGTTCCTGCGATGTTGTTAGGTACAGGTTTGGGAGTTGTGTTTGCTTTGATTTTCCAGCAAGATTTGATGAGTGGAATGATTAACAATGGCCTTTTTGCCAATCAATACCACTTGTTGGTACAGGCTTTGGGTGGTGGAATAGATATTCCGACAACCAATACTTCAATGAGTGATTTGCTCTCGTCGGGAGGAATGTCCGGAATGTTGCCAACTGTGTGGCTGATTCTCTCGGCAATGATTTTTGGAGGGATTATGGATGCTTGTGGAACTTTGAAACGTATAACCGATGCCCTTTTGAGTATTGTTTATAACACCACATCCTTAATAGGAAGCACAATACTTTCGTGTTTGGTGTTCAATATTGTGACAAGTGATCAATATTTGTCTATTGTGGTGCCAGGTAAGATGATGGCTGAGTCTTATAAGAAGAGGGGGTTGAAGCCTGAGGTGTTGAGCCGTGCACTGGAGGATTCTGCAACGGTAACCTCGCCCCTTATCCCTTGGAATACTTGCGGAGCAACTCAGGCAAGAGTGTTGGGCGTGTCGACATGGGCATACGCACCTTACGCATTTTTCTGTTTCATTTCACCGTTAATGAATATGTTCATTACCCTTATCAACTACAAAATTCGTAGAATGAGTAAAGAGGAGATGGCTAAGTATAGTGAAGAATAGAAAATTTTGTTATCTTTGTGCAGATAGAAACTATTAAAATTAGAATATATGATTAGCGAAGAGGTAGATTTTTGTTTAGAGGCTACTAAAGAGCAGATGAACTCTGCAATTGCTCACTTGGAGCTTGAGCTTACTAAGATTCGTGCCGGAAAGGCAAACCCAAAGATTTTGATGGGAGTTATGGTTGACTACTATGGCTCAATGACTCCGTTGAATCAGGTGGCTAATGTCTCTGCTCCGGATCCACGTACAATTGCTGTTCAACCTTGGGAGAAACAGATGATTGCCCCTATCGAGAAGGCAATTCGTAATGCAAATCTTGGATTCAACCCGGATAATAATGGCGAGATTGTAAGAATTAACGTTCCGCCTTTGACTGAGGAGCGAAGAAAAGAGTATGTAAAGCAGAGTAAGAATGTGGGCGAGACCGCTAAGGTTGCAATCCGTAATGCTCGTCGTGAGGCTATCGAGGATTTCAAGAAGATGGTAAAGAACGATGGTCTTTCAGAGGATGCACAGAAGGATGCCGAGAGCGAGGTTCAGAAGTTGACAGACTCTTTCACAAAGAAGGTAGATGAGATGCTTGCAGTGAAGGAGAAGGAGATTATGACAATCTAATATTATGGTTTTTGATCCCCGTAAGTTAACGGTAATAGAACAGAATTGCGTGGTGGACGGTGATATAGAGTGTCATGCTCTTCGTCTGCTTGGTAAGATTAATGGAAACGCAATAGTAGACTCTTTTGCTGATATTGAAGAGAATGCAGAGATAACAGGAGAGTTGAAGGCGGGGTCTGTTCGTATTGCTATGGGGGCAAAGGTGGGGAAATTCTCGTTAATAAATGGACGCGATGGCAAAGCCGGTAGATAATATAGACCATAGAGTGGTCGATTTGATTAGCGAGAACGCAATTGTACGTGCCAACATCACAACCCAGAATGATATAAGAGTTGATGGGGTTGTAGAGGGGAGTATTGTTACATCCAGGCGCTTGGTTGTAGGCCCTAAAGCCATAATCAAAGGAGATATTAAGGCAAATAGTGCCGATTGTTTTGGCAAGATAAAAGGAGATCTTCTAGTCGATACAGTTTTAAATATTAAGCACCAGGCCGAGATAGATGGTAATATTAGTGCATCGTTACTCTCGATAGAGACTGGAGCTCTATTTACGGGGTGCTGTAATATGAAAAAAGAGAAAAGGTAATGAAGGTGTTGATTCTGATACCGGCGCGTTATGCTTCAACGCGATTTCCGGGCAAACCATTGGCAACCATAGGTGGGAAACCTATGGTTGTGCACGTTATAGAGAAGGCGTTACAAATTTCAGAGCATAGTTATGTCGCTACTGATGATGACCGAATTCTTCATGCGGTAAATGACGCAGGGTATAGTGCGGTAATGACAAGAGAGGCTCATAGAAGTGGAACTGACCGATGTTATGAAGCCTATTCAAAAGTTGTTGCTGAGAGTGGCCTTGAGTTCGATGTGGTTGTTAATGTGCAGGGCGATGAACCCTTTATAACCCCCGAGCAGATAGTCGATTTGGTAAACTGCTTTGAAGATCCGGATGTGCAGATTGCAACGTTGGCTAAGAGATTTGAGGATGCTGAGGCAATCTTTGATCCCAATAAGGTTAAGGTTGTGTGTGGTGTGACAGGAAGAGCTCTGTATTTCTCAAGAAATCCTATCCCATATTGTCGTGGAGTAGAGCAAGCAGAGTGGTTGGCTACAACTCCATATTTCAAACATGTTGGAATGTATGCCTACCGTCCTGAGGTGTTAAAGCAGATCACCGAGCTGCCACAGGGGGTGTTGGAGCGTGCTGAGTCGTTGGAGCAACTACGATGGCTTGAGAATGGATATACTATTGCGGTTCGTGAAACATCACATGAGTCAATTGGAATTGATACTCCTGCCGATCTTGCAGAGGCGGAGAGAATGTTACTTTCATAATTGATTGTATATGGATAGTTCCGGATTGAAAGGTAAGACAGTAAAGGGGCTGTTATGGAGTGTCTTGGATAAAGGCGGCCAGCAACTGATTGTTTTAGTCAGTGGTATATGGCTCGCACAGATGCTCTTGCCCGGTGATTACGGTCTTATAGGAATGCTTTCAATCTTTACCTACCTGGGAAATGCGCTTCAAGAGAGTGGTTTTACTGCTGCAATAATACGCAAAGAGAGATTGATTAAAGATGATCTTAATGTAGCCTTCTATTCCAATATTATAATAGGAATTTCGGTCTATATGATTCTGTATGTGGCCTCGCCCCAAATAGCAATCTTCTTTAATGAACCGGAACTTCATTGGTTGTCGAGGGTGGTCTTTTTGATGTTCCTATTCAACTCCTTCTCCGTTGTTCAGAATGCGCTGCTTATTCGCGAGATGCGCTTTAAACAGGCAACAATTATCAATGCGGTTTCATTGCTTTGTTCATATTCCGGAGCGTTAATCTTTGCGAGTAGGGGAGCAGGAGCATACGCAATAGCCTGTCAAACAGTAATATATGCGCTATGTAGAATGATAATGTTGTGGTGTTATAGTACATGGAGACCATCGCTTACGTTCAAACGTCAATCATTTAATGAACTCTTCTCTTTTAGCTCGAAGCTCCTGTTGACCAATATTTTAAATACCTGTGCATGTCGCTTGTTCCCGTCGGTAATTGGTAAATGCTACAATAAAATAGATGCTGGTTTATATGAAAATGGTCAGCGATGGGGTAATATGCCGCAGGATTTTGTTGCAGGAACAATTGCTAATGTGACATTCCCTGCAATATCTGCCGTGAATCGCGATGATTCTGAGCGTATGCGACGAGTTTGCAGGAAGATGGTAAGAGTTACATCGTTTATTGTATTTCCTCTCTTTATCGGTATTATGGTCTGTTGCAGTCGCAGTGCAATAAGTTATATTATTAAGCCTGAGTGGGCTGATGTAGTGCCATATATACTATTTGTGTCATGTGCAGGAATCTTTAATGGTTTGAATACAGCTAATTATAATGTATTGAAAACGAAAGGGCTCTCCTCTGCAATCTTAAAGTTCGAGATTATAAGAAATCTACTGACGATTCTTTCAATAGTGGTGTGTATCCCATTTGGAATCCGATACATGCTGTGCGCAATGGTTGCGGTTAGTGTTATAAACTACATACTCTTTACCATTAAGGTAAATAGATTGTTGGGGGTAACTCTTTTAGAGCATATCAAGGATGTGCTTCCCTATGGAACTATAATGGTGATAGCTGCTGTAGCGGCTCTTTTATTGACAAGTGTGGTAGGTGCTTTAAATCCAATATTGGTAATCTTGCTCCAGTTTGTGGTTATGGCACTTATATATATTGTTTTAGGGCGTCTATTTGGCTCTACAATTCTATCCGAGGTGTTTCAAATATTA
The DNA here is from genome assembly GCA_015061245.1 of Bacteroidales bacterium. Lineage (GTDB taxonomy): Bacteria > Bacteroidota > Bacteroidia > Bacteroidales > Marinifilaceae > RGIG9079. The sequence goes on along the minus strand of SUWY01000005.1, from coordinate 8,446 downwards.
ATTCGTAAAGGTAATGGTTAAGAATTACGAACCTATAAGCCGTTTGAAACGCTTTTTCTATTTGTGGCGTTTGTACCGTTTGGTGAACACTCTTTTGAAAAAGAGGATAGCCGAAAGAGATACTTTTGGAGTAGATTTTTCTGAATTACCCGAATCCAACAGAAAGGTAACCATTGTTACTATTGCTTTTAACAATGATAAGGTGTTGCGTCACCAAATCAACCACATACGTGAGCATTGGCACGATTCGGATATCGAGTATATAGTTGCAGATAACTCGCCTACCGTAGAGCGGCAGGAAGCTATAAGAGCTGTGTGTGAAGAGTTGAATGTGAGTTATATGAATATTCCCAAGAGCCCTAAGATTAATAAGATAAGCGGAAGCTATTCTCATGGGGCTGCAGCAATGTGGGTCTATTATAACTACATAGTGAAACGTAAACCATACATTTTTGGTTTTATTGACCATGACCTCTTCCCTATAAAATCATTCTCAATGGTCGAGAAGATGAGCGACTACTCGTGCTATGGATATAAAATGGAGCGAGGCTCTGCATGGTACTTATGGATGGGACTAATCTTTTTAAAGAGTACGTTTGTTAATAACTTTGATATAAATTTTCTACCTTGCAAAGTGGATAGGGGCGAGGTATATCTGGATACGGGAGGCTCTTTGTGGTACACCCTATATTCCAAAATTAATTCACAGATGGCATTGTGCCCTAGCAGAATACAGGTGCCTATGTTTGTCGGAGGTAAGCGCCATAGAGATATCCGGTCGACTATATTGATGATTGCTGGATGCATACCAATAATGGTTCAAATTGGAAGAATATCGAGGATAAGCACGATATGGTAAAGGTAATTTGGGAGAAGTATCAAGATACGATCCCCAATGAAATACATTTTTAATGATGAAAGAGTATATTGCCGTAATCTTAGCAGCCGGAGGGGGAAGTAGAACCGGTTTACCAATGCCAAAGCAGTTTTATAAAATTGCTGATAAGACGGTATTGGAACATGTTGCAGATCTTTTTCAGAGCAATGATCTGATAACAAGGATGGTTATTGTTGCCAATCCTGACTATATAGAGCAGACAATGCAGATTGTGAATAGCAATAGTTGGGATAAACTTGATAAGGTTATATGTGGCGGAAAGGAGCGTTATGATTCAAGTCTTGCTGCAATTAAGGAGTATGCTCATTTGAAGGATTGTTACTTGCTTTTTCACGATGCAGCGCGTCCAATGGTGACCAACGAGATAGTAAATTTAGCGATAGAGGCGTTGAGTGGTTATGATGCAGTTGGAGTGGCTATCCCGACAGTTGATACAATCTTGTATGTAGAGGGAGGAGTAATCAAGTCGGTTCCAGAACGAAGTTCTTTGATGAGGGCGCAAACTCCTCAATGTTTTAAATTGTCGGTAATTGAGGAGGCATATAATAGGGCTTTGAAGGATAAGAATTTCAAAGCAACCGATGATTGTGGAGTTGTATTGAACTATATGCCGGAGGTTCCGATAAAGATAGTTCAGGGTAGTGAAGAGAATATGAAGTTGACATATTACGATGATATCTATTTTATAGAGCGAATATTAGATAGAAGGTATGATAAGCGATAGCGAATTGAAAGAGGCACAAGGAGTAATGTTAAAGCTCCTAAAGGCAATAGATGAGTTGTGTTTAAAGCACAATATAGAGTATTTCTTAATCTCAGGAACCTTGTTGGGTGCAGTTCGTCATAAAGGTTTTATCCCTTGGGATGATGATATGGACATTGCTATGGTTCGTGAGGATTATGAAAAATTTAAGAGGGTAGCTTTAACTGAACTTCCTGAAGGAATGGCGCTTCAAACTCGCGAAACAGATCCATACTATAGAATGATGCATGTCCCTTGCAAGGTTCGAGATTTGGGTAGCCTGTTTATTGAGCCCGGGCATGAGAATGACAAAGGTATGTCGGGAATCTATGTCGATATCTTCCCCTTTGATAAGCACTCTACCAATGAGACTGAGTTACAAAGTGATATTCGTTTCTGGAAGAGATTCGTTTTTATGCAGAGATATACCAAAAAGAGAGCAAAGAACTTTATTCATGGTCTGTTAATAAAACCGTTTGATATAGTAGCTCGCATAGGTATAAAGATATATTTGAAGTTTGCATACAAGCGTATAGAGCGAAATGAACCTCGCTTGAAAGAGAATTTCTGCCTGATGCCGGGATATGATTTGTACTGGTTCAAGACAAACGTCTTTAAAAAAGATGATGTCTATCCGTTAAAGCGAATAGAGTTTGCCGATACAACCTTTTGGGGACCTAATAACCCTGATGGGATATTGACCACAATGTTTGGAGACTACATGACTCTGCCACCTGTAGAGGAGCGTGAGGCTCATGCCATAAGTTTGATTGTTAACTATAAAAAGTGAGGTAATGGATAAGATGCCCTTAGTATCAGTTATTATGCCGATTTATAACGGTGCGGCCTATATGGAGGAGTCGATTCGTAGTGTTTTGTCGCAGAGTTATAAAAATATAGAGTTGTTGATATGCAACGATGCATCGACCGATACAACTGCCGAGATTATAGAGCGGTTAATGGGCGAGGACTCACGCATAAAGACAATTCGCAATGAGGTTAATTCTGGTATTGCAATATCGCGTAACAATCTGCTGGACAGAATAAAAGGAAAGTATTTCATAACTCAGGATTGCGACGATAATATGTTGCCTGGAAAGGTTGCCAAACAGGTTGCCTATATGGAGGCACACCCTGAGTGTGGAATGTGCGGAACCTGGGCACGAAAGGTGGATGAGCGTACAGTTCCATTTGGAAAGATTATGCATCCGATAGATGATATTGATATCAGAATAAGTATGATCTTCCAAAACTCTATGGTACAACCATCTGTAATGGTAAGATCAGAATTTATAGAGAAGTATCGCTATAACGGAGAACTATTGGTGTGCGAGGATTATGACTATTGGGTGCGTCTTTCAGAGATAACCCGGTTGCACAATATTCCGGAATTTCTGGTACAGTACAGAATACATGGAACCAATATCAGTAAGAGCAAAGAGCAACTTTTAATAGATAACGGTCGAGCTATAAAGTTGCGTCAATTGATACATATCGATAAGGAGGCAGAAAAGTATTTGGCTATTCATGATGATATAGGTTCGCTCAGGTATCCCGAAAACACTCCTTGGGGTGAGTGGAGAGGTGAGTGTATGGATTGGTTAAAGCGCCTTATAGAGCAGAATAATAATTCAAAGGTATATCCACGAAATGAGTTTCATGCCTTTGTTTGGTACCGTTGGATTCGTTATTGCGTAAGAAAAAGAGAGCTGTTAAGAGCCCTCTTCCCAAAATTCTTTACAATGCATCCTGTTGTATTGTGGAGAGTGTCTCGTCTGCTTTTTATGCTTTTGAAAGGTTAATGATAGCCTGGGTCAACTTGTCCCACTCAAAATCTTTCTTTCGTTCAAGAGTTGCAGCTGCAAAGCTGTCATATCGGTTGTTGTTGTAAAAGTCAGCTATTGCTTGGGCAATGGATTTCTCGTTTGGTTCTACAACATAACCCGATACTTTATCTCCAATTATTTCCGGCAGGCCGCCTACATTTGTAACCAGCATAGGCTTTCCAAAGTGGTATCCTATTTGGGTAACTCCGCTTTGGGTTGCAGTCTTGTATGGTTGTACAATCAAATCTGAGGCACAGAAATAACTATTGATTGCCTCGTTTGGAATATAGTCTGTTCTAAGCACGACTCTTGTCTCCAGATTCAGGTCTGATATAAGCTTGAAGTAGGGTGCGCTATCGCCATAGAATTCACCGGCAATAATCAGCTTAACGTTATCCATCTTTGCCAATTCCGGCTCAGCCATTGCTTTCAAAAGTAAATCCAATCCCTTATATCCACGAATGAAACCGAAGAATAGCAGATATTTGTATTTATCTTCAAGCTCTAAATTCTTTAATGCCTCTTCGCGTGAGATAACCTGCCCATAGTTATCAAAAACAGGGTGGGGAACCAGTGCCCTTTTAGGCTTGGCAACAACTTTAAGAACATCGTTATAAACCTCTTTTGACATGCCAATCCAGCCATCGATAGCCTTTGAAAAGTATTTTGTAAAGAGCATATCGCCCGGACGATGCTCATGCGGAATTATATTGTCGGCAATACAGATAATCTTTGTTTTGCCACTCTTTTTAACCTCTCGGCATATAGTTCCAAATGCAGGACCCATAAATGGAAGCCAAAACTTAACAATCAAAATATCGGGAGCCATTGCCCGTAACTCTTTTCCAACTTTTAGCCAATTAAAGGGATTTACAGAGTTTACTTTACGTTTAATTGTAAGTTTCTCTGGTGCAGGCTCATCGGTATATTGGGTTTTCCCGGGAAAGAGAATAGAGGGGTATTGAAGGGTAAAATTATAAATCTCTACATCATGCCCCTCATTTATAAACTGTTTTGCCAACCTCTCATTGAATGCTGCCAACCCTCCGCGAAATGGGTGTGCAGTTCCCATAATGATTATCTTCATCTTCTTTTTGTTTTGCTATAAAAAACTTTCAAAGATAAATTATTTTCCCCACTTTTGTAGCCTAAATTTGATTTGAATCTAAAAATTGGATATTATGGGTGCAATAAAATTCTCAATAGTAATTAGTACGTATAACCGTGAACGTTTTTTACCGGGCCTATTTGATTCTATTTTGGCCCAAACTATGGATAGAACCAAATATGAGGTGATATTGGTGAACAATAATAGTACCGATAGAACTGAAGAGTTGTGTTTGAATTTTATTAAGGAGCATCCTGATGTTCAATGTTCATACTATGTAGAGACCAATCAGGGATTATCGTATGGTCGTAACCGAGGAATTGTTGAGAGTCAGGGCGAATATATCACCTTTGCCGACGATGATGCCCTTTTAACTCCGGATTACGCAGAGCATGCAACCGCCTATCTTGATCAACACCCTGAGGTGGCTGAGGTTGGAGGCCCCATACTGCTTCAATATATGGGAAGAGTGCCTGCCTGGGAGAATCCATATATGAACTCGTTGTTAGGCTATTTTCAGCCCTCGCTCAAAGGGTATAGAATGGCGAAGAAAAACCGCCGATACCCAAGAGGTTCCAATATGACATTCCGACGTACTATCTTTGAGAAGTGCGGAATGTTCGATGTAGGTTTGGGTAGAGTTGGTAGAATCCTCGTCGGTGGCGAAGAGAAGGATATAGCATTTAGAATTTTTGATGCGGGCGAGGCCATAGATTATGATCCTTCTATTGTTGTTTATCACTTGGTGCCGGAGGAGCGAACTACCACAGAGTTTATTAAGCGTCAAGGTGTTGGAACCGGACAAAGTGAGCGTTATCGTTCAAAATTGCAAGGTAACTCTTACGCTGAAAGAGTTGTAGTGGAGGCGGCAAAATGGGGAGCGACCGTTATACTTTGGTTTAGGTATATGTTGACCTTTAAACCGGCCAAAGCCAATATGCTTGTACTTTTCCGTTGGTGTGTAACCAAGGGTTTACTTAACATTGGCTGTAAGAGTAATTGAGTGAGGCTCTGTTTCCGGGTGTGAGAAAAGATGAACTCTGCGTATTTGCAGACCTCGTTCAACTCCACGCATATCTATATTTAAAATCAGTGTATCACCTTTTAGTAGAGGAGAGTTATACTCCTCTATGGTGTATGTTGTGCATGAACATTCGGTAAGAATCTCTGTAATACTACAACTATTGCTCAAAGTGGTAAGTTTTATACGTGCCCTTTTACTTGCCCCATAATCAATATTTCCGAATTCGATCGTTTCTACTAAATGTATCGACATAGAGTCAATACATCCTTCAATATCAATGTTTTGCAACTCGATATTAGAGCTGTTGTCATTATTTAGCAGGAGCGTTAATAGGACACTGTATAATATCTCTGTAATGACGATCAATGTTATTTTAAAAATTTTTGTCATGACAATTAAAAAAAATAATATTATGTTGCAAAGTTAAAAATAAATTTATTATGTTTGCATCGTGGCCACAGATAAAATATTTTGTTAAACTAAAACAGAGAACAAATGAAGAGATTAAAAATGAAGGTAGGGGCAACATTGGTAATGATGTTCCTGGTAGGTATTGCAGTTGCAATTCCTCGTATTGAGAGTAACGGTGGAATCTTTTCCGAGAATGTAGAGGCAATCTCCTCGGGCGAAAGCTTTTGGAATACATTTCTTTGGCATAAGATGTGGACAGAGTGTAAAGTAGAGAAGACTCGTCAAACAACGGTCTCTTCCGGAACCTTGAACTACAACTTTAATACAATTAAGTATGGTACCGTAGGTTATACCGGAACTCCTTACAGCTCTACAACAACAACTGTAACTTACGAAAATGGAAGAAAATCTTATTGTTACGACGGAAGAAGTTTATGTGCTTCAAATGATTGCCGTTGATACAATATTGGTTAACTTTGTTGGGGTGATTATTTAATCACCCTTTTTTAACTTAACGATATTTATATGAGACAATATTTGACAATATGGGCCCTATTGTCATGCTTAATGGTTGTAGGGTGTAACTCAAAAGGAGATCGAGCCGGAAATAGTATAGATAGAGATTCGGAGTTACAACACTATTTCTCAGGGGTAGATGAGATTGGAACATCGAGTGCAATGGCTTTAAATAGCAGTGATGAGGAGTGTATGAATATAACCATTGATCCCGATAACCTTATGGCTATCGATGCTTTTCACCATTTTGAGTTGGTTAAAGCCATAAAACTCGAAACAAAACGTAATGTTTTAATAGGTGGAGTTGATAAGATAATCTATTCTGACAGTACTATCTTTATATTGGATAGGGATATGGGTAAGAGTATCTATGCTTTTGATAGCAATGGAAAATATATAGCAACCATAGGGTATGCAGGTCGTGGCCCGGAGGAGTACATAGAACCTACCGATATATACTACGATTCACAAGCCAAACATATAGTTGTTTGGGATCAGTTTAGTCATAAGTTCTTGGCGTATGGAAAAGATGGTAAATTTATTTATAGCAGAGCAGTGCCATTAAGGTTTTTACGTTGTGAATTACTACAACATGATACCACGTTATGGTGTAGTAATATGACTGTAAACTCGGGAGTATCTACGATTAATGGATATAACCTGTTATCTCTTGATAGTATTTGCGCCAATGTCAAAGGAATGTTTGACCATAATCCGCTTGTAATGAATTACATTCCATCCGGAACAAATATGCGATGTGTTGGAAATTCAATATTTTATCACCCGCAGTTCTCTGATACGATATATGAACTAAATGATGAGAGAGTTACAGCCCGTTTTAATATCAATTTTAATGGACTGACAACTTTGCCTAATAACTTGATGGAGTTGTGTGGAGGTGATTATGAAAAGTTTATGTCGCAGTTCCATGGTACAAATGTAAGCTATTTTGAAAATGATTTTCTTGTAACCGATAGCGCACTCTATTTCGAAGTAAACTTAGGGAACGATGTTGTGCCAATGCGGTATAGTTACTCTGCCAGTGATGTTCAGGTGCTTTTGTCGAATATCTATCAGATTGACAAATTTAATCCTGAAATATGTCAGGCATGTAATTTGCCATGGGGTGATATGACCAAGTCTACCTATGCAGATGGAATTATATATGCTGCGGTAAACTACTCTTTGATAAAACTTCTTCCTACGGAGGAGTTAAACTACTTGAATTTACAGGATATGGACGATGATGCCAACCCTGTAATAGTTGTCATGAAGGAGAGATAGATATATGAAAAACATACTTTTCTATGTGGTTGCAACTCTAATGTTGGGTTGCAATAGTAACACCATTGACCATAAGGTAAAAGAACTTTTGGGGCAGAATCTCAATATTTCCGATTCAATTATCTTTCTTGCAAATGGAACCTCATACACGAAAGAGTACTTCAATAATGCCGAGTTTAAGATTATAAATTACATTGACACTTCGGGCTGTGAAGAGTGTAAATTGCACCTCTTTGATTGGGGAAAGTTGCAACGTGGTTTGGACACGTTAAATCAAGAGGTAAAAGTCTGCTTTATAATATGGAGTAAGGATATCGATAATATTTTAAAATTGAGTAGGATACATCGTTTCAATTATCCCATTATGTATGATAGTTTGGGACTATTTGCAAGAGATAATGATATACCTCTGATTTCCGGTTTCCAAACTTGCTTGGTGGATAGCTGTAACAATGTAATAGGAGTAGGTTCTCCTCTCTATAACGAGGCTCTATTGGATTTATATATGAATCAGGTAACTAAGTAATGTAAAGGGGTCACACCACTGTGACCTCTTTTTATATTTCTCTAATAGATATTTGTAGCTATAAAATATATTTCCTAATATTGCAAAAACCTTTAGAATTTTACCACTATG
>SUWY01000027.1 GCA_015061245.1 Bacteroidales bacterium | reverse complement strand
ATATACGATAAATCGCTCGCAGACAACTATTATTCCCCGATTTTCCCTGTCTTTCGATTTTTCTTACTATCTTTGCCGTTCAAAATTTCAGAAGCTGTTTAAAATTTATTTCGCGATTATTTGAGATAGATTTTTGAGGATAGATTTTGCTTCGTAGTGAAGGCAATATAGCATATTGCCAAGATAGGAAGTAAAATATAGACCAAAAAGATTCTCAAAGAAACCGAAACAGTTGTAAGCAGTGTAAGAAATACATAAACAATAAAATTTAAACAGCTTCTTAATGAATGAACAGTAAAGAGAGATATAAACAAATATTACGTTTTTCCATATTTTTGGCCTTCACTGCCCTGCTATTTTGGTGGGTATATCGCGATCAGGACTGGACAGAAACATTCGAAGCTCTTAAGACCGATGTAAACTATACATGGGTATGGGTCGGCATTATACTTGGAATCCTGAGCCACATTGCACGCGCATTGCGATGGCAACAACTCACCGACTCAATGGGCTACAAAATGACACTAATGAACAGTTTCATGGGAGTCATGATTGGATACTTTGCCAACATGATCATTCCAAGAGCGGGCGAGGTTGCCCGATGCGGCGTAGTGTCAAAATATGAGAACATACCAACATCCAAACTCCTTGGAAATGTAATTGGCGAGCGAGTAATTGACATGGCCATACTGCTAACAATGACCATAATCACAATTGTATGGCAACTACCAACATTCGCACTGTTCTTTGAGAAACACATTGCTGTGGGAGATAATCTTGCAGATAAAAGCGAGTACATGATAAAGATGGGATTGATAGCATTTGCAGCATTAATCCTTGTGGCCTCGCTCATATTTTTAATGAGAAAAAGCAAACTGGTAGGAAAGATAAAGCCATTTATAAATGGTCTAAAAGAGGGAATCTGGACTATTAGAAAGGTGAAAAACGTATGGCTCTTTATCTTCTACTCTCTATTCATTTGGATAATGTACTTTTTAATGCTATATGTCTCGTTCTTCTGCTTTGACTTCTCGTCGAACCTTGGAATTGGAGTAGCATTAACAGCCTTTGTAACATCGTGTTACGGAATGGTAGCCCCGGTACAAGGAGGTATTGGAGCATGGCACTTTATGGTAATCGCATCAATGATGCTCTTCCTACCCGACACCCCGGAAATGCAGGCAAACACCCGAACATTTGCATTCCTGACACATGGTTCAATGACCATGCTATACATTGTACTGGGAACACTATGCCTGGCAACCATGCCACTATATAACAAATTCAGAAAAAAGTAAAACTATGCCACGAACCGAAGTAAAAGCAAAAAAGGCCTTAGGCCAGCACTTCTTGACCGATTTAAAGATTGCCGAGGATATAACATTGGCATTAGAGCCGGGTAAAACCCCCAACACACTGGAGATTGGTCCGGGAATGGGAGTATTGACCCAATTTCTTCTGAATAGAAAAGATTTAAATATGGTGGCTGTCGATATTGACCGCGAGTCAATCGACTACCTGCACAAGAACTACATGCCACACGCCTCAAAAATTGTATATGGCGACTTCCTTAAGATGAACATCAATGAGTTGTTCTCGGGCGAGGCCTTTAACATTATCGGTAACCTGCCCTACAACATCTCATCGCAAATTTTCTTCAAAGTTATAGAGTATCGCGATAGAATTCCACAGGTAGTAAGCATGATCCAAAAAGAGGTTGCAGAGCGAATTGCCAGCAAACATGGAAATAAAGCATACGGAATTTTGAGTGTATTCCTACAGTGCTACTATGACATTGAGTATCTATTTACCGTACACGAGAATGTCTTCAACCCTCCTCCAAAGGTAAAATCGGCAGTTATTCGCTTGAAACGCAACAACCGAACAGAACTGCCATGCAATGAGAAATTCTTCTTCACAGTTGTGAAAACCGGCTTCAACCAACGCCGAAAAACCCTTCGCAACTCATTAAAGAGCCTTCTACCCGAGGGCTTCGACTCTCCATACATGTCTCTTCGCCCTGAGCAACTCTCAGTCGAGGACTTTATTGAGCTAACAACACAACTCGAATCCCTAAAAAAGGTATAATTGATAAAAAGGTATAATTGACAAAAACGGTTGGTAAAAACCCCTATAAACTTCTCAATTATAGATAAATACAAACTTCGCTCAGCGCGCTACGCTCGGGACTAGAGTTCTGCCAACCCCCAAACCCCCTTCGCTCAGCGCGCTAACGCTTGCTTTCGCTAATAAGGGGGACTTACTCGCTACGCTCAAACCTGAGATTTACCAACCCCCTAAATCCCCCTTCGCTCAGCGCGCTAACGCTTGCTTTCGCTAATAAGGGGGACTTACTCGCTACGCTCGTTATTCACCTCTCCCCTAATCACCTTTCCCTTTTCCCTTTCACCTTTTCACCTTATACCTTTCCCCTAAAAAAAATCAAATCCACTTATTACGACGGAACCACCACACAAAGGCAGCAGTAACAACAAGCGAAAGAAGAATGACAATCGGGAATCCCCATGAGAAACTCTCCATTCCATTCCTAAGGTTCATACCGAAATAACTCGCAATCAAAGTCGGGAACATCAAAATAATTGAGATAGAGGTAAGCATCTTCATCACCTTACTCATATTATTATTGATAATCGAAGCATAGGTATCAAGCGTACTATCAAGAATGTTTGCGTAAATCGAGGTCATCTCCTTAGCCTGGTTAATCTCGATATTCACATCCTCAATAAGCTCTGCATCCAACTCATCGACAGGCAAACGGAACTTCAACTTAGCAAGAAGAGTCTCGTTACCACGAATTGATGTAAGGAAGTATGTCAAACTATCCTGCAAACGACTTAATGCCACCAACTCTTTGTTATCGATATTCTTATCCAAATCGCGCTTAGAGCGGTCAATAAGTGTCTTAATCTGCTTCAAGAGTTTCAAATACCACACACTACTTGAAAGGAACAGACGGAAAATCATATCTACAGCGTCGGTGAAACCCAAACCTCGCCTACGCTGATATTGAACAAAATCGTTCATCATAGCAATATCGTTATAACAAATTGTTATACAGATATCTTTATTGATTACAATACCTAAGGGCACGGTTGTATAGGGTGTGCGGCTAGGAACATCCTTCATAAACGGCACACGCAAAATAATCAAGCCCCAGCCATCCTCATACTCATAACGAGCACGCTCATCGGCATCGGCAATATCAGAAAGGAAGTAATCGGGAATTTTCAGATTATCCTGTAAAAACATTACATCGTCCTGATCAGGACATGTAACTTGCACCCAACAGTTTGGAGCCCACTCCTCAATAGACTGAAGCCCCCCTTTTGTGTTCCAGTATCTACGCATAATTTTTCTCCTTCCATTTTACATAGGCAGAAGATCCAATATGCACAGAACTCCGGCCTACAATCAACCAATCGAGTGATAATCGTCCATTTTATTTAGTCTTTAAATTTTTTGCGAGGCAAAGTTAAAAAAAAATGTTAAAAGTCAACTCCTTGTCCTGTAAAATTCAAGCATATCTTTGAAAAATTGAAGATATTCCTTCTTAGAATCGCAGCAAACCATATCGGGGAACATCCATTTCCAGTGTGCATCACGCTTAAACATACACACTTTTGTTCCATTATCCACCAGGTGTTCATCTATTGACGGAAGAGCAGACATACGTCTATTGGCATTGATATAGGCCAATGCATATCTGCCAAAAACACTCATTCCAAAAGATTGAGACGAGGCCTCATAAAACCACACTTTCAAGCGTAAATCCTCGTACTTTTTCAAAAAAGGCTTTATACGACGCTGTGCAAAAGGACTATTCTCGCCATAAACAATCAACAAAGGTATTCTCTCCTTCTCATATAGTCTGGACTTCAAATATGCCTTGATAATGCGTTTTAAACCGGCACGGTAACACCCCACTTCACAATCCACAACAATAAACGAATACTTCACCAAATGAATTCTATGCTCCAAAGGATAGAGCATATCCTTCTCCATCTTCAATAAATAAGCATAATGAAGACGGTAATAGATTCGTCTTATGGAGTCTATCAAACGCATATAAATCTTCCTATTCCTGAATTCTTAGCAAACTGTCGATCACTCTCACTATCACCAATCATAACCGACTCTGCCATGAGAATTTCCGGAAAATCGTCCAGAGCCTGATGCGCCATTCCCGGATTCGGTTTTCTATTGATATCTTTGTCAGTCAGCGCAGTACAGTAGTAAATTGCATCAATACAACCTCCCATCTCCTCCACTCGCTTAACCATATATTTATGAACCTCAATGAGCGAGGCCTCGCTCATAACCCCCTTACCAACACCACGTTGGTTAGTCACTACGATTATCCGCTTAAATATTTTTCTCCACTCGGCAATCGCACTTAACACCCCGGGTAAAAACTCAAACTCCTTGACACACTTAACGTAATCATCAACCCGAAGACGATTAATAACACCATCGCGGTCCAAAAAGAGAGTATCTCCGCCTTCGCCCAAATCAATTGTGCCGGAAGCAATCTTAAACTCACGCTCCGCACGGGCATAATCCTCGGGGATACCAATATCTATAAAGTAATCATTGGATTCAAAGCCAAAAACAGCCCCCAAAGCAGCTTTATGGTCAGCACAACACTCGGAACCTTCCACAGCAACGGCGCTCATAAAACTATCAGAATCAATCCCACATGCAGGATTTACCTGAGTTGCAGAATTGACCAAAGCCTCAAGAACCTCCTTCTCAAAACTAAACTTCTCAGGCTTTGTAGCAAGATATTGTGAAAGCGCCTCACGTTTTGCCAAATAGAGACCGCCATTTATCAAACCTCGCTCACAGTAACACTTCTCATTAAAAGCAGTAATCATTCCATTCTCTGAAACGTTCACTGTACCATAACGAGAAAAATGCTCCATAGGTTTCAAAGCAAGCGACAATAGCGCTCCACTATTTATATGGAAATCCGAAAAAGAGTCCAAATCGACACCAAAAAAGGTATCGCCATTAAGAATTGCAACATGCTCCGAACTACACTGTTCCAACGCCAAACGAATACCACCTCCGGTACCTAAAAGCTGCTCCTCAACAGCAAAAACAATCTGAAATGGGAACTGCTCACGACAAGAATCTATCCACTCATAGATCTTCTCGCGCAAATAACCAACCGACAAAACAACCCTCTCTATTGAAGACCCGCCGACTCCACATTTATCAGAAGAAACTTTAAAATGCGATTCAGATCTCTGCTCACCAAGACCAACGTTCAAATTCCCGGCAACTTCCGGTTCATCAGCTCCAACATTCAAATGAGTCACAACTCTCTGTTTACCAAGACCAACATTCAAATGCTCTTCAGCTCTCTGCTCATCAGAACCAATGTTCAAATTTCTGGCAGCTCCCGAAACTCTAGAATCAAAACTCTTTGAAAATTGATAATCGGCTAAATATTTCAAAAGATAAAAAAGGAAAGGCCTCGACGATACGGGCGCCATACACTTAGGCACCTCACTCACCACGGAACGCAACCTGGTTCCCAAACCACCAGCCAAAATCACTACATCCATCTCACCTAACTCTCCCTATTCCTTTTCACTTTTCACCTAAAATCTCGCTACACTCGCTAATCCCCTTTCACCTTTTCACCTCTCACCTTTTCACCTCTTCCCTTTCACCTTACACCTATATTCACCTTTCACTTATTACCTCTCACTTATTCCCTTTCACCTAAAATCTCGCTACGCTCGCTAATCCCCTTTCACCTTTTCACCTTTTCACCTCTCACCTTTTCACCTTACACCTCTTCACCTTACACCTAATCAATCCCCCCTTCGCTCAACGCACTACGCTTGCTTTCACTAATAAGAGGGACTTACTCGCTACGCTCGGGATCAGAGTTCTACCAACCCCCTAAATCCCCCTTCGTTTGACTCACAAGTTCGCCTGCACTAATAAGGGGGACTTACTCGCTACGCTCGGGACCAGAGTTCTACCAACCCCCTAAATCCCCCTTCGTTTGGCTCACAAGTTCGCCTGCACTAATAAGGGGGACTTACTCGCTACGCTCGGGACTAGAGTTCTGCCAACCCCCTAAATCCCCCTTCGTTTGGCTCACAAGTTCGCCTACACTAATAAGGGGGACTTACTCGCTACGCTCGTTATTCACCTTTCACCTTATCTCACCTTTCACCTCTTCACCTTTTCACCTCAACAACACCTTTCCCCTTTCACCTTTCCCCTTTCACCTTATCTCACCTTTCCCCTAAAATCAACCTCTTCCAAACAACCTCTCCTCAACCAAGCAACAAATAATATGACCAATCATCATGTGCGCTTCTTGTATTCGGGGTGTCTCCGAGCAGGGAATCTGTATACACAAATCACACAAAGGCTTCATTGCTCCGCCACCGGCTCCGGTAAGACCAATGGTATAGATACCTCGCTCACGGCAAACCTCTAAAGCCTTAATAATATTCTTTGAATTTCCCGAGGTAGAGATACCGATAAAAACATCGCCCTTATGGCCCATAGCCTCAACCTGACGAGAAAAAAGAACCTCGTAACCTAAATCATTACCAATAGCAGTAAGAATTGAAGTATTTGTGGTTAAAGCCACCGCATCAATCGCAGGGCGCTCAAAATAAAACTTGCTTACCAATTCGCCTGCAATATGTTGAGCATCGGCTGCACTTCCACCGTTACCGGCAAGCAACGCTCTATGACCATTCTGATAGGCCTCGACCACTGCATTTGCAGCAACCTCAATAGCCTTACAAATCTCTTTATCGGCCAGAACCGCCTGTTTTACAGCAATACTATCGGCAATCTGATTATATATAACCTCCATTCTATCCATAACACTCTACTCTACGGTTACGCTCTTCGCCAAGTTTCGTGGCTGATCCACATTCAAACCTCTGCGAACAGCAACATAGTAAGCCAACAACTGCAAAGGAATACAACTCAACAATGGAGACAAACAACTGATAGTTGCAGGAATCTCAATAACGCTATCGGCAATCTTACTAACAGTATCATCGCCCTCGGTTACAAGAGCAATAATCTTACCGTTACGCGCCTTAACCTCTTGAATATTACTCAAAACCTTCTGATACAACTGGTGATGCAACGCAATGCAAACAACCGGCATTTCAGAATCGATCAAAGCAATAGGCCCATGCTTCATCTCCGCAGCAGGATAACCCTCCGCATGGATATAACTAATCTCTTTCAGCTTCAATGCACCCTCAAGCGCAACAGGATAGTTGAAACCTCGTCCCAAATAGATAAAGTTTCTAACGTATGTATATGGTTTTGAAAGCTCCTCAATATGCGATGCGGACTCCAACACCTTCTGCATCTTATCAGGAATTTGGTACAACTCTGCAACAATCTCCTCATACTCCTCTCGGCTCAAAGTACCCTTCTCTCGGCCCAATGCCAAAGCGAAAAGAGTAAGAACAGTTACCTGACCGGTAAAGGCTTTGGTCGAGGCCACTCCGATTTCCGGTCCCACATGGATATATGTACCGGTATCTGTTGCACGAGCAATTGATGAACCGACAGCATTCACAATTCCGAACACTGTAGCGCCCATGCTCTTTGCCAAACCGATTGCAGCAAGGGTATCTGCAGTCTCGCCCGATTGTGAAATGGCAATCACAACATCGCCCTGATTAATAACAGGATTTCTGTAACGGAACTCCGACGCATACTCTACGTTAACAGGAATTCTACACATCTGCTCAATAAGCTGCTTTCCTATCAAACCGGCATGCCAGCTAGTTCCACAAGCCACAATAATAATGCGTTGTGCCTTAACTAGCATCTCCCTGTGGTTAACAATTGCAGATAGAACAATCTTCTTCTCCTTTGCCAGAATTCTTCCTCGCATACACTCGCGAACGCACTCCGGTTGCGAGAAGATCTCCTTCAACATAAAGTGTGGATAACCATCCTTCTCAACTGCACCCATATCAGCCTCAATTTGCTGAATCTCCGGATTGACAGTATCATTAGCGAGGTTAACAACACGAATCTCCTCGCCACGTTTCAACGACACAATCTCCTCATCGTTAACGTAAATAACCTTACGGGTATACTCCATGATAGGGGTTGCATCGGAAGCAAGGAAGAACTCGGAATTATCCTCGCTCACACCAATAACCAATGGACTGCTCTTACGTGCAGCAACCATCTGATTCGGATGCTCCTGATCCACAACAACAATAGCGTATGCACCAATCACCTTTGTCAAAGCAATACGCACCGCCCTTAAAAGACTTGTTCTGTATGTTGTTTTGATATACTCAATAAGCTGAACCAAAACCTCTGTATCGGTCTCGCTCTTGAAAGTATATCCCTTCTTAATCAACGATTCGCGAATAGCCACATAGTTCTCAATAATACCATTGTGAACCAACGCCAACTTGCCCGACTGCGACATATGAGGATGCGCATTCTCTGCACTTGGCTCACCATGAGTAGCCCAACGGGTATGCGACATTCCCAATGTACCCGACGTATTCTCATTTGCAGCGCACTGCTCCAAATCGGCAACTCTGCCCTTCGCTTTATATACATTTAGCTTGCCCTCATCCGAAATCAACGCACAACCGGCACTATCATAACCACGATACTCCAATCTGCGCAAACCATTCATAAGAATCGGAAAGGCCTGCTTATCACCTATATATCCAACAATTCCGCACATAATCTAACTTTCAGTTCTATAGAAACCACTCGTTCAACATGCAAATATAACAAAAATCTCTCAACTCCCAACAACTCCCCCTCCCCTTTCACATCTCCCTTTTCACTTTTCACCTCTCACCTTTCACCTTTCACTTTTCACCTTTCACCTTTCACCTCTCACCTCTCAAAAACTAATCCCTCCTAAAAATATCCCTCGTATATACCTTCTCCTGAACATCATCCAAACACGAATCGTAGCGGTTAGCAATAATAGCATGAGCCCTCGCCTTAAATTCAGACAAATCATTAACAACCCGGCTACCGAAGAAAGTTGAACCATTGGGAAGTGTCGGCTCATAAATAACCACCTCAGCACCCTTAGCCTTAATGCGCTTCATAACTCCCTGAATACTGCTTTGACGGAAATTGTCGCTATTGCTCTTCATGGTCAAGCGATAAACACCAATCACGCACTCGCGCTCACTACTCTCATTATAATCTCCACGAGTATAGTAGTTATAGTAACCCGCCATGGTCAAAACACGATCAGCAATAAAGTCCTTACGGGTACGATTACTCTCGACAATGGCACTCATCATATTCTGAGGAACATCCTGATAGTTAGCCAAAAGCTGTTTGGTATCTTTAGGCAAGCAGTAACCACCGTAACCAAAACTAGGATTATTGTAATGGGTACCAATTCGTGGATCCAAACCCACTCCATTGATAATTGCCCGGGTATCCAAACCCTTCATCTCAGCGTATGTATCAAGCTCATTAAAGTAGCTGACACGTAAAGCCAGATAGGTATTGGCAAACAACTTAACTGCCTCTGCCTCGGTCAGACCCATGAAAAGAGTATCAACCTCCGGCTTAATGGCTCCCTGCTGCAAAAGCTCGGCAAAGGTATGGGCAGCCTGCTCCAACTCCGCAACATTGTCACTCAACTCAGAACTCGGAGTTCCAACAATAATGCGGCTCGGATACAAATTATCGTAAAGAGCCTTACTCTCGCGCAAAAATTCGGGCGAAAAGAGAAGTTTTAAACCCCGACCATAACGTTTATACAAACCGGCGGTATAACCCACAGGAATGGTTGACTTAATTACCATAACCGCATTGGGATTACACTTCTGAACCAAATTGATAACTGTCTCAACCGCACTGGTATCGAAAAAGTTGCGTTGGCTATCATAATTGGTAGGGGCTGCTATCACAACAAAATCGGCATCGCTATATGCATCCTCGCCATTTAGAGTTGCAACCAAATCCAGCTCCTTCTCAGCCAAATAGCGCTCAATATACTCATCCTGAATAGGCGATTTTCTCTCATTGATCATATCCACCTTTTCAGCAATTATATCTACCGCTTTAACCGAATTGTGTTGTGCCAACAACGTGGCTATGCTCAAACCAACATAACCCGTTCCGGCCACCGCTATCTTATATCGTTTCATTGCCATTATTACATCTGTTATGTCCCAAAATTAAACAATTTCCCCCACTCCTGCAACTCCTCTCTCATCACAAAAAAAACGCACCGGAAACTTTTTCAAGTCACACCGGTGCGCCACCCTATTTTATCTTTAATTTCGGGCGAGGACTCAGCCAACGCCCTATCCCTCAATTATCCCTTCAAGTTCTTTATGCAGATCTTTAATGAATCGGTCCAATATGGAACTGCCACACCAAAGGTCTCCTTAATCTTTGTCTTATCAAGAACAGAGTATGATGGTCTGGTAACAGGGCTTGGGAACTCGTTAGAGTGACACGGCTGAACACTGCACTCTGTCTGTCCGCTATACTCTGCAATCATCTTAGTGAAATCGAACCATGAACAAACGCCCTCGTTCGAGTAGTGATAAACACCTGTATTTCCTACGTACTTTCTTTCGGTAACAATATCATAAATAGCCTTAGCCAAATCGTAAGCATAGGTCGGAGTTCCAACCTGGTCAAAAACAACCTTCAACTCAGGCTTTGTGGCAGTCAAATTGAGCATTGTCTTACAGAAATTCTTACCAAACTCCGAATACAACCAGGCAGTACGAATTATGATGTAGTTACATCCGCTTGCCATAATCTTCTGCTCACCCAAAAGCTTTGTCTCGCCATAAACTCCTGTCGGAGTTCCGGTCTGATCCTCTTTACAAGGAGTGTTATATGGCTCCTTACCAAAAACATAATCGGTACTGACATGTACCAACAAACCGCCAACCTCCGCCATAACCTTAGCAAGATTCTCGGGCGCAGTTGCATTCAAAAGCTCTGCAACCGGACGATTACTCTCTGCACCATCCACATTGGTATAGGCTGCGCAATTTATAATTGCCTCAACACCGTTATCACTAACCATCTTTTGGATAGCATCAATATCGGTAATATCAAGATAGGTAGTCTCAACTCCCTCAACCTGATTCACATCCGTAAAAATGTAATTATCACCACTCTTCGCAGCCTGCTCAGCCACAATTCTCAACTCATTACCCAACTGTCCGTTGGCTCCTGTAACCAGTATATTCATAACAATTCAATTTACATACAAAGTTATTCATTTTTAAATAACTTTTCCACACAATTAGCTCTATGATATCTCATTTACTAACAAACAATATCTTATTCATTGCAATGATAATGACTTTGTTCCAAAATCACAAAGAACTTACATCTATTGTTATTAGAAGAGCTTGCTTATATCCATTGACAGAAATTCCTCCACACCTATACCTCCATCACCAACAATAAACGACGCCTTAGGATTAAACATCTGCCTGAACTTATCTAACCCATTAGTATTCTTCTCTGCATTGCTTTTTACCTCAATTGCTACTAGCGACTTTTTCTTCTGAAGTATAAAATCAACTTCATCATTGCGCTCTCTCCAGTAATACACATCAAAACGATGAACAAATGCCTGACTGACAAGATAAGCACCTATGCCTGATTCAAAAATATGCCCCCATGTCTTACGATCAAGTATAGCCTGTTCGAATGTAATAGGACTATATACCATCTTCAATGCATTGTTATATACTTGGAACTTAGGGATACTAGCCCTTCTGCGGGACATATCAACACTATATTTCTGTAGACCGCAGAGCAATCCACTTTCATTAAGCAGATTAACATATCCTGCCAATGTAGAAGTATTGCCAGCGTCTTGCAACGATCCAAGCATCTTATTCAATGATAATAGGTTCCCAGAATAGGCTGCACCGAGTTCAAAGGTCTGCTTTAATAATGCGGGTTTACTAATTGGGGTATCCATAAGAATATCCTTATTAATAGTAGCATCAATAATTGCAGATTGGATATACTGCTCAAATCGATCGCTATCGCCAATCAGTGTCGCAGCGCCTGGATAGCCTCCATAGAATAGATATTGATCAACTGTAAAGCCAAAGCACTCCTTCATCTCCTTATAGCTCCAATGGCTCATACGAATCTCTTCGAACCGTCCCGCCAAAGATTCGGACAACCCCTTTTCGAGTAAAACACGGCTACTACCCAGGAGCAATACCTTAATGTTGCGGTCGTGAAATGTGTCATCATCCCACTCCTTCTTTACAACCTCACTCCAATTAGTAATTTTCTGTATCTCATCAATTACAAAAACAACGCTCTCCCAGCCATTATTCTCTTTTATGCTACGAGTTGCAGCCCAGCAATTAGAAATCCATGCAGTATTTGTTGCAGGGACATTATCTGCAGAGTAGAATTGGAACGGCAATGATAAGTCTTTTAGCACTTGCTTAACAACCGTCGATTTACCAATCTGACGAGCACCCATTACAACCTGAATAAACTTTCTATCCTCTTCAAGTCTTGACTTAATCTTCTGATATTCAGCTCTTTTATACATAACCTTACATTTTACGCAGTTGATTGATTATTTTTACGCAATGCAAATATATAAAATTAAACCTTTACAAGCTAATTTTCTGAAACAATTTTATCACCATATCAAACCTTTAATTCAAAACACTGCTACTCTTTAATAAAGATTGAGACTGTGGCAAAACAAGATATCATAATGGATATTTTTTATAAATTATATTAATATACCAGCCTCTTTTAAAACCGCACCTCAGACACTACAAATGCTCCAAGGTGCGGTAAGTTTTATCCTTCATACATACTCTCATAATACTTCTGATAATCGCCACTGGTCACATTATCCATCCACTCCTGATTATCCAAGTACCACTGAACAGTCTTTTCTATACCCTCTTCAAACTGAAGACTTGGCTCCCAACCCAACTCCTTTTGAAGTTTGGTTGAATCAATAGCATAACGCAAATCGTGACCCGCACGGTCGGTAACGTATGTAATCAACTCCAAAGAGTGTCCCTCAGGATTACCAAGCAAACGGTCAACTGTTTTAATAATAACCTTAATGATATCGATATTCTTCCACTCATTAAAACCTCCAATGTTATATGTATCGGCAATCTTTCCATTATGGAAAATAACATCAATTGCTCGTGCATGGTCAACAACATATAACCAATCACGAACATTCTCGCCCTTACCATATACAGGAAGAGATTTACGTTTGCGAATATTGTTAATAAACAACGGAATCAACTTCTCAGGGAACTGATATGGTCCATAGTTATTTGAGCAATTGGTTACAATTGTTGGCATTCCGTATGTATCGTGGAAAGCACGTACAAAGTGGTCGGAACTTGCCTTACTTGCAGAGTATGGAGAGTGTGGATTATACTTTGTAGTCTCGTAGAAGAAATCGGTTCCATACGCCAAATGGTGTTCACCGGATGAAGCTGTAGTTGTAAACGGAGGCTTTATTCCCTCCGGATGTGAAAGCTCCAAAGCTCCATAAACCTCATCGGTAGAGATATGATAGAAACGCTTACCTTCGTATTTTTCAGGCAAGGACTCCCAATATAGCTTGGCAGCTTGCAACAATGCCAAAGTTCCCATTACATTGGTCTGCGCAAAGGTAAAAGGATCCTTAATTGAGCGATCAACATGGCTCTCCGCAGCAAGGTGAATAATTCCATCAATCTGCTCCTCATGCATCAACTTATAGAAGCCCTCAAAATCGCATACATCCATCTTCACAAACTTATAATTTGGCTTATCCTCAATATCCTTTAAGTTCGCCAAATTACCCGCATATGTCAATTTATCAAGATTGATAATATTGTACTCAGGATACTTATTTACAAACAGACGTACAACGTGGCTGCCAATAAATCCTGCACCACCAGTAATTACTATATTTCGTTTTGCCATGTCCTCAACTCCCTTTATTTAATATTAACCCTACCGGTACGCTCAACCTCATCAATTACCTTCAACAAATATTGACCATACTGATTCTTAATCATTGGTTGAGCCAATTCGCGCATCTTATCAGCATCTATCCACCCCTTTCTGAAAGCAACCTCCTCAAGACAAGCAATCTTTAACCCCTGACGCTTCTCAATAACCTCCATATATGTACTTGCCTCACTTAGAGAGTCATGTGTTCCGGTATCAAGCCACGCAAAACCTCGTTCCAATGTCTGCACCAACAACTCTCCATCCTCTAAAAAGCGTTGATTAACCGAAGTAATCTCCAACTCTCCACGAGCGGATGGCTTAATCTCTTTTGCAACCTCTACAACCTTATTTGGATAGAAATACAATCCAACAACAGCATAATTTGACTTCGGGTTAGCAGGCTTCTCCTCTATGCTTAAACAATTACCATTCGCATCAAACTCGGCAACACCATAACGCTGTGGATCCGACACCCAATAGCCAAACACAGTTGCCTTTTTATCATTCTCCGCATGTGCCACAGCTTCTGCCAACATTTTACTGAAACCTGCACCATGAAAGATATTATCACCAAGCACCATACAAACAGAGTCATCGCCGATAAACTCCTCGCCTATGATAAATGCCTGTGCCAAACCATCGGGACTTGGTTGCTCTGCATACTCAAAACGTACTCCATAATCACTTCCATCTCCTAACAAACGCTCAAATCCCGGTAAATCGTGTGGAGTTGAGATAATCAAAATATCCCTAATACCAGCCAACATCAAAACCGATATCGGATAGTAAATCATCGGTTTATCAAAGATTGGAAGCATCTGCTTACTAACTCCCTTTGTGATTGGATACAAACGAGTACCACTACCACCCGCCAATACTATACCTTTCATTCTCTATTTAATTCACCATGTAAAACTATAACTTTGCAAATATAAGAATTTTTAATACCACATACAAACTAAAAAAATCTCTTCAAAAATCACTAACTTTACGTATTCAAATAGTGCACTCATGAAACAAAACGAAACTGCCATAACCGCCAAAAATATCCAAAACATACGTAAACACATTGAACAGGGCGACCTGTCATTCATCGTCGGAGCGGGCTTCAGTAAAAATGTATCTCAAAAGTTTCCATTTTGGGGTGAGCTTCTACATGACATGGTTAAGGAGCTCTATCCACAGGCAACCTCGCCCGAAAGAATAAAACAGATAATCGACGAGAAGGGGTATCTTGCTGTGGCAGAAGAGTATGTAAAACGGAGCGGATTTCACGAGGCAATCGATATCTACATTGAGAATCACACCCCCTATCTGAAAACCACTGATGATGGGCGAGGCCACAAACTATACCTCAATGAGCAGTGCATCGACCCGAATCCCGACTTAGAGTGCCACAAAAGGCTTATGGCGTTGGGAGTAAAAAACATCTACACATTTAACTACGACAACTGCTTAGACATTGCAGGAGAGACACATATAGCAGAGAACGCATATAACGAAGAGATAATTGCCCAAAACAGAAAGGCTGAACTTAAAGAGCAATTTGACCAATATAAAAAGGAGAGTCAAGAGCTACGCGAAGTGATTTCGGCACAGCAGGAGCAGCATGAGAAACAAAACATCGACAAAGAGAGACCCGTAAATGAAAAAGAGCATAACTCCGGCAACGCTATTGCATACCACATTGACAATCTGAACAATATAGTGGAGAAAATCCCACTTCCGTTGGAGAGATTCAACCAAAATTGCAACATTGAGCAACTCATCAAGGAGCATACTGCCTTGATAGAAGAGGAGATCTCAAATAACGAATTAAAGGCCGACGAGGCAGCTGAACAACGTTCAGATAAATATCAACTGATTACAAACTCATATCAAATTTCATTAACAGAAAACTGCAAGAACATATATAAACTGCACGGCTCATTGCGCAGTAACAGCAACGAAAAATTTGGCTTCGATAACGAGTCACACAAGCACTATATCATAACCGAATCGGACTATAAAGAGTATCCCGTTAAACATGAGGCATTTGTAAACCTCATGAAAATTTCGCTGCTGAAAGGAGCATTTTGCGTAATCGGATTCTCGGGCAATGACCCCAACTTCTTAGTATGGATTGATTGGGTAAAAGAGGTTTTAGACCGAGAGAGGAGCTTTAACTCTAAATACATAGAGCGAAGAGCCAACAACCCTATTTTCTTTATTAATGTTGACAACAACACTCTTGACTCGGCAAAACTTCAACTTCTAAAGAATCACTACATCACCCCTGTGGAGTTATCGGTGGTATATCCTGAGTGCAAAACGCCAAAGGAGAGGATATTAAAACTCTTCAAATCTATTGAGACCGACAATCAAAAATATGATCGATATAATCTGGCATGGAGAGATTTGGATACACGAAATTGGAGCTCTAAGGAGTGCGACATTCTTAGCCAGAAGAGTATTATTCAAAACATATACTCACTAACTCCATACAACCGCATACCATCGCAAACAGGGATAATACAACACTACCGTAGCGATATATTCAGCTATATCGGCACAGCACTAAAAATAGACAAAAGCACCAAAAGGAGGGAAGCAGAGGGGGAGAAGGAGTGTTGGGCAAAACTTATTTACAGCTCATTAAAGGGCGAGTTAATGCCTATCGACACCATCATGTCTCATGCAGAGATAAAACAATTTATGCATGGCACATCGGCCAGCATTCAGGAGCAATTCACAGAGTTACAACACCGCAGTTTCGTGCTCGAAGTGCCCTCGCTCGCCCTAAAGCAGGAAAACCTAAACCCACTACATAGAGTTTGGGCAAATTTGATTACCCTAAACTTCACCCAAGCCATGACCACATTAAAAGAGTGGAAACCCGAGAATAAAAATGGCATTGAAAATTCACAAAGGATAATGCTAAACTCAATATTCCCGGATGGCAGGCCCTCGAATACGGAGTTCAAAAATGCCATAAACAAAGAGCACTACCCTACACTTCAAGATTATAAATACGCACTTGAAACTCTGCCTCAAATTCGAGGTATCATATTTCAAGATAGAGTTGGCGGCATGAATTCCGACCAGGATATAGCCACAAAAAAGAGGTGGTTAGAACAACATGCCCCAAAGCTAAACTCGCTATACAAAACAATTGACTTTTTAATCCAAGAGACTCAAGAGAAACGCGACACACAACCCTTCGGGAATGCCCATAGAACTATTCATTTTAGCAAGTTCAACCGGCCATTAATCAGTGCCATTAAACTGTTGCAGATTTTTATAGAGTTGGGAATCCCGACCAAAGCCCATTACATAAGCCTACTAAACAAAGAGAGGTGGGTAGCGATATGCGAACAGATTTATGACAGGTATCCGCAAACCGCACTCTACTTCACACTGCTCTACGGCAACGAAAAGGCTATGGTAAAAAAGATTGCACAACTCTTTACCTACAACCACGCCCTAAAGAGCATTGTTCCTGTAATGCTAAAGCAGATGCTTACCGCACTGCTTGATAAAAACACGCCACACTCCGTTGTTGATGCAATATACATTGCAGCACCAATATTCATGAAGGGCATTTCACCTGCAAAATGGCAAGAGCTGTTTATTGAGTGTTACAACAAGATAATCAAAGAGGGCTTCTCTCAATATGACCGAGCTACCGAAAAGGATGATTTTATCTGTACAGGAATTGAGTTATGCAGCGACAACAACTTCAAAGTACGGGTGGTAAAGCACTGCCTGAGTCAAGGCTCCAAGAGCAGCTATCTGCACAACTCTCTATTAATTGCAGCCTCGCCCAAAATAAAAGAGGTTGACAATGAGACATTAGAGTTACTGGAAAGGTTATTAAAAGAGAGAGCAAACACTCCGCAACTCTTTATGCTGCTCAACATGAAACGATTTGTAGATAGCAATAAACTGTGTCAAAAACTGCTATCCCTTGCCGACACGGAATACAAAGAGCTTGGCCTGCTATATGGTGCGGCACGATTTGCCAAACGCCACCCCGAACTACAGAGAAGATTGAGTGAATTGGCGGTAAAGAGCCCTAAACTATGGCTCACAGGAATCAACGACAAAGAGGGAACGGTATCGCACTACGGCTACACTTTAGAGGTGTGCCAACTGCAAAAAAGCATTAAATTTTCAGACTCACAGATAGTAGAGATATATAGAAAAATGGAGCCTGCAATGAAAGGCGTTCAACGGAACATTCAGAACGACAGAAGTCACCTCTTCATTCAACTAAGCGATTGGCACTACATTCTGTTTGAAATGTACCATTTCGTCAAAAACAACAGTAAAATTTTGATGAGCGAGGCCTCGTTTACAACCACATTCGAAACCATTTCACGCCTCTATATTGAGAACATAGGAGGCAACGATCTGGCAAACCAGCTTATACAAGATAAAAACACCGGGAAGATAATCACGCACCTTACAACAAACATAAATGCAGAGAATATTAAGGAGTACAAATACATCTACATTGTAATGGCAAGCAAGATTCTAACCAAGAGTTCCGAGCAGCTGAACAGCTGTATAATTCACTTTGCATGGGTAATGGAGAAGTTCCGTAAGCAGATAGACCACACCACCTTTGCGCCCCTTATTCGTAGCATTGTTGAGGTCTATTCACCCTACTACGAGAAAGTCAGAGCCAAAACCTGGGACATTCAACACGCCGACAAACAGAGCATCGCCCCCAGCCTCCACAAACTAAGGAGGTTAGGGTAAACTCAACTCCGGTCTCCGACATTTACATTCCTTACATTTTATTTGTTATTAACTCAAGCAAAACATATAATATCCTTTTTATAACGAACAGATATACTACATATAAAAATATTAAGTCCTGATTCGTATTGATATTTATACTAATCAGGACTTATTTTCAATGCTATAACAAATCATTTTACCTTAAAACGAATTACCTGATTGAAAATAGACATAACATCATTTGGAGGAAGTATTACCTTACTAAGAGGAGTATTGAGAGTCTTCGCAAAAATAACTCCTCGCATTGTTCCATATGTCAGCGAAGCAAATTGTGCCTGCAAAGCAGGCTGTAAAACAATTTCTCCATTTTCAGAAATAGCCTCTACAGATAACTCATTAATTGCAAAATATGCATCAAGATCTGCTTTTATTAAAGGTACTCTTTCTTTAGATACAACAATAGAATTAGAGCAACATATAACTCTTTCAGATGAATTATATGCAAACGAAAACTTACATGAGATATCAATATTCAAATCATCCTCCTTGTAATTATCTTCAAAAGTTGCAAATTGAGGAAGTTCCAAACCCACAAATTTATAATATACTGCTTGTTCCATTAACTAATCAATTTTTGGTTTTTAAAACATAATTCTTCACCTATTTTAGAATAAGAACGAACAGGCATACTCTTATTAGAATATGCCATAACCACAACATGAGTAGTTAAACGTTGTTCTATAGAAGTTTCTGTATAATTTGATAGATTTACATCTATTAAATTTTCTTCTAGAACAGACTGAAGTTTTGAAATTGTTTTTAATTCAAAATTTACTTCCCCTGATAGATACTTACTAACCTGTGCGGGAGTTACTCCAAGCTTAGATGCGAACTGAACTTGCGAAATCTCTTTTTGACGAAGGATTTTACGAATCTTCAATGCAATTTCAGCAGAAAGTCTAAGCCAATCTGCATTCTCTTGCCTAAAATTCATAGCATTCTGCTCTTTCTCGTTCATAGGCCGAGCAAGCTCTTTTAATTTTTCAACATTGAATTTCATAATTTCAATCATTTAAATCCTCTTTATCTATTATGCCATTAGCTCTAAAGAACTGAAGCACATTATCTATTTTGGGAAACAATTCTCTATTTAGAGAAGGCGTCCCTTGGATATCATGAGTAAGTTTTATACCGCCATGAACTACAACATAGCAATTCTTGTCAAGACGAATAGCATATAATCTCAACATTGTAGGCGAAGCAGTTCCATATGATTTTTGTGGAATATACTCTCTCAAATGGCTATACTTCCTACCTCCTAGCTCTTTAAAAAAGACATCAAAATCTGGCAATTTGCCATCCGCAGTATTACGTGCAATTACTTGAATATAGCCTAACAAATCAAATGATTCATCAACTATAGATTTTGCCAAATCTTCTGAATCCACTGACGGCAAAGTATCCTTCCAAAAATCAGTACTAACAAGCGATTTATTCTCTTCAAAAAATCTAACAAGATAGTCCAAATCCCGCCACAATGAAAATGCAGCCTCATATTCATTAGAATCTTTTTCATCAAATCTGACAGCAAAAAGACTATCATGATATATTTCAACTATCTCCAAATCTATTTACATTTAAGTTAATACTGCACAAAAATATAAAAGATCCATAATATATACAAGAAAAAAACAGAAAAAGTTTCCCTTTAGGTTAATCACATGACATTTAGATGCTCCAATTTTCCACAAATCTGACTATCCCTAGAAAAGGTTGACACTTTTTAGAGCGAATAACTAATAGAGTTTACCCGCCATAATATCCATCAACTTTGACAAACCTTCAGCCTGTTGTTGTTCGGTGGCAGATACATGCACCTGATATTTCTCAGTTTGATTAATACTACAAGAGTCCTTATGCGCAGAGGTCACCTTTACTGAAAGATTAACTTTACTAGCAAAGCATGTTGCAGATGAATTTGCAAAAGACTCAGCGGTAGAACTTGACATTCCCGCATAAGACTCGGAAACTTCCGGTTGGAAATCTACATTAATACGGTCAATAAGCAATGAGGGAATCTCCATAAAATTACCAACAACTTCGTTATTAGCCTCAAGCTCATTAACAACCTTCACCTCTTCACTCTCTGTGTGCACTTTTTGTTTCATAGAGACAAATTTAATACTTTTTGTCAAATTCAAAACTATCCAATTCCCAACAAAAAACGCACCGGCAACTCCATCAAGTCACACCGGTACGTCACTCTATTTTAACTCTCTATTTCGGGCGAGGTTTATCTTTTTCTTCTCTTTTTACGCATAAAATCAAGAATAAAAATACAACAAACACATCCAACACAGAAGATTATCATGCCATAATTCATTCGATAATATTTGCGAACATCCATTTTCAATAGCTCAACATCGGCAACATTCAATACCTTGCACAATGAATTAAACTCATCAATTGAAAAACAACACTCCTGCTCATCAAGCACTAATTTAACGCTATCATCAAATGGTCGATATGCTATAGGCGAGATATATCTACACGAATCAACTATTAGCTCATAAGCAATACTATACCTAACCGTATTGCGTTCTTGAAACCACAAGTAAACGCCACAGCCAAGAAGCAAAAAAAGATAAAACAGCATTATGCGTTTTCTAAACTTAATACTCTTATCACCTCTAGACAATCCAACTTGTTTATCAACGAAATCTATACCATCAGCATTAATATCAATATTTATCGCATTATAAAAATCAATAGCAATATCGGCACCCCGTACACCTTCATCAATCGTAGCAATAATCTCAATCTCAAAACAGCCCTTCCTTTTTAATAAATCCCAACTCAACTCCACACTATCAGGACTCCACATAAGCGAAGGTCTAATCTTTTCATACTCTCCC
Organism: Bacteroidales bacterium; assembly: GCA_015061245.1. Classification (GTDB taxonomy): domain Bacteria; phylum Bacteroidota; class Bacteroidia; order Bacteroidales; family Marinifilaceae; genus RGIG9079. The sequence continues at coordinate 10,181 of SUWY01000027.1, read as the reverse complement.
ACTACCATTGCATTGATAATCCTATACCCCTCACCACACAACAACTTAATAGGATCGGCCAATACACTTTTACTTAAATCCTCTTGACCGGTATTTGTTAATTTAGCCTTTAGAACAACCAAGTTACTCTGTTGCTTCACTCCGTCATAATAGACACAAAGTGCCACCCTATCATGCTCTTTTGCTTGATACAGCTTACACTCTACATTTTCGAACAACAGAGCCCTTTTACGTTTCTTACTAAAAAGCTGCACCAAAAAATGCACCCCGGTTACGATAGTCAAAATCGTCGCTACCAACCCAACACACCAAACGATATACTCCCAATCCATATTTATTATCGTCTTTTTTGTAATTTATTTTGTAAACGCCTAAGATCCTGCTTAACAAAACCCAATATTTCATTTCCCAATAAATGCATTTCAGTTGAATACACTCCAACACCTCCTCCCTGCATCTCAAAATTCAATTCTGAGTTTTTAATTGCCTTAGGAAGATTTATTGGATCATATTCATAATCAAAACCACCATTATAAGCCTTATTTACAAACTCTTTAAATGAAATACACTCACTTACATCTTTCTCAATAGGTTTCGTATTGTACGAATGATAATACAACCATATTTCAAAACATGGATTACTCTGAGCTACTCTCCATGCCGAATATTGTGTTGTTTTAATTTCCGACCAACGTATAGAATGATTTATATTTATGCAAAAAGAACGAATAATATCAATCTTTCCCTCTTCCTTCCATGTATCAGTATCAATTACAAACCACACTGTATCTCCCTGGCTATAATCCAACTCAAAACAATAACCATTTTCCACAAAAATAGATTTCGCACGCTCCATAAGTTTTACAGGATCAGTCTTACCATCTTTTGAAGGTATAGGAATAATTTCTAAATTACTTGATAATCCCCGAAAGAACTCAAAATAGTTTGGTTCATTTAAAGAGCCTTCACAAACAATATATATCTTATGTGCATTTTTGTAAGGCTTCTTCTTCTCGTAATCTCTTCTACGTTCTATCATACTACCAATTTAAATCCTTGAGATTTGACAAAAAAGGGATCGCTCCATATCTACCATTAAGATACCCATTCTCAATATTTGCTGTTTTATGAACATTAAAATCGCTCAATGGATATAATTGAGTAGCCTGTTCAATATCTTTTTGAGCAAACCATATCTCATCCGGTCTGAATATATTTTGATCAAGAAGCGCAGACTCATGTGTAGTAAAAATAAGTTGTCCCATTGTCCCACTCATTTCTGACAATTTACGAACAATCGCTTTAATCAAAATAGGATGAATACTACGCTCAATCTCATCGACTACATAAACAGAATTCTCCTGAGTTATTGTATATAACAGAGGCATATACTCTATAATACGACGAGTGCCATCCGATTCTAAATAAATAGGGACCTCTGTTTCAGTCCCACTTGCATCAACATGGAGTGCCACCAATGTTTTAAGCACAAGTTGTCCATTCATAAAAACCACATTTGCAATATCTCCTCTTTTCAGGCCAAACAGAGGCTGTGGCATACCCGGATATTGTTTGGCTGCACTAATTGCAGCAGACAAATAAGAGTTCTGTTTTATAGCATCTTCATCTATCGGGTCTATCTTAACATTAAGTTGAGATATTCCGGTATTCATTTCTTTGATAGTAGCATTTACAAGCTTTTTAAACTCATTATCTGTATCTAAAAAATGGGGTATAAATCCTGTAGTTGCATCAGGCAATACTATTCTTAATTTATTAACAAACCACGCATAAGCATTTGCAATAGCAGGAAACTCATTAGCATACAATCGGCCTACAAAAGAAAGAGCCAGCATATCTGAACGCACAAGTCTACTCAAACCATCTGCAAATTGATCATTATATCCATTTGAGAAACAATCTTTCGATATATACAAACCATTTTCATCATGTTTAAGGAGCAACTCATCTCTATTTGTTTTGCTCAAAAACAATTCCTCTAGGACAATTCTATCTTTATAAAACTCAATATGATAATAGAACACATTATTATTATAACAATACTCCAACGCAATACCCGACGGAGTATTAGCACACTTAGAATCAAACTTAAATGTAATATCATCTCCTATTGAAACCTTTTGCAAGCTCTCTTGTCTAACTAATTGACATAGTAACCCAAGAGCTGATAACAAATTACTCTTACCTGCTCCATTTGCACCATAAATAGCTCCTAATCTAAGTACAGTAGCATGACCACATTTAACCTTATGATTATTGTGGCTCTGACTCTTACTTGAAGGGAAAGTATTAAACTCAACAGCATCCTTAAATGACGCAAAATTTTCAACAATCAATCGTAGTATCATAGTTCATTCCGTTAAATTCTAACGGCAAATATACAACATTTTCTTTTAAAACCAAATGCCGCGCATCACAAAACAACAATTTTTAACGCAATACCCTCCAACAGATATTACAACACTCTCAAAACACCCCAAGCCTCATGCCGCCATTTACATTCCACAAATTGCGGAGCTATAAAAAGGATTGCTGTATTTTTCGGTAATTTGACTTCTAATTATTCGGTAAAACGGCATAACATTGAGCGCTCCAGTAATTTAGTTCTACAACTTTAAATCACTCGGTGCGCTACCCAATTTTAACCATCAATTTCGGGCGAGGGCTCAGAAAATCTCAATCCATTATACAACACCGTTTTCTAAGCACCTCTGGCATCATGGTTCACACAATACTAGACCATCTATTGGCATTACTCCGAAATAAAGAACTTTGTATATTGGGAACGTTACATGGAACTATAACAATCGACCTGCACACTATTGCTTCAATGCTCCTTCAATAGCTTGTTTTACTGCTATTTTTGCTCCTCCACCAATAATGCGTAAAAGTTTATAACTGGACAACATATTATTAAGAGCCCCCATCGCAACAAGTAAACTATACTGCAATTGTGTTATCGACATTGCATCTACAACAGCACAAGGAACTACATGCAAAGAATAATTGAAAGGCGTATATAGGGTAATGTCTGGGTATTTGTTTGCTATATAAGTGTTACAATTCCTCAATTCACTTATATTAGCTCTTAATATTACATCATGCATATACTGTATGTCCTCTCTAACAGTATTTTGTTGCTCTTTGACATCTTTGCTTATCTCAACGGACTCTTTACAGATATCTGCTGCCAACTTAATAACCTTTTTTGTTTCCATATTCATTTGTATTTTATTATTTGTGTATACGAAAAATCAAGTTAGTTCTTTGTAATGGTACTGTTTTGAGACTATTCCTAAAGAAATATCTCTCCTCTACGAATTTACGAATATAAAACCATAAAACATATAGCTTAACACTCAAAGTGAGATGTTAGTTTTTTTTCTAAGTTTATTTTTACGAACTTGGACAATTACAATTACTTAAATCCCTACTATTTATAGATAGTAGGTAGAACTACGAAATGCGATATTGACTTCCGAACTTTGAAATTCACTATTATATCTATGCACAATACATAGAAACTCCAAATCACATTTCTATTAAAAATTACGGTTCTTGGAGCAAAAAGATGAATTTCTGCGTTTTGAACTGAGCCATAACGCATTAAACAGAAAACCTCGGAAATAGTAACGATGGCAATTTAGCAAAGAAACGCAAGGTAATGAAATAGAACGGTTACCAAGTCATTACCCGATAATGCTGTAAAGTTTTTCTTTGTGTCGTCACGTTTCATCGTTCTGCGTCAGTTTGCATATCAATGTATAACTCGCAGATAACTAATTTTGTAACCCAAAAAAAAGATTAGATTATGCGAAGTACATTTAAAGTGCTGTTCTACGTGAACGAAAGCAAAGAGAAAAACAGTATTGTTCCCATTATGGGACGAGTTACAATCAATGGTTCGGTGGCTCAATTCAGCTGCTAACTGACCATTGTAAAAACAATGTGGGATGCCAAAGGTAACCGAGCCAAAGGCAAGAGCAAAGAATCAAGAGACATCAATTTGGCTGTGGATAACATCAAGGCTCAAATTATCAAGCACTACCAACGCATTTCGGACAGAGAAGCATTTGTAACTGCCAAAATGGTACGCAATGCCTATCAAGGTATCGGAACGGAGTATGAAACATTGCTAGGTGCATTTGACAAGGACAACGAGAGTTTCAAGAAGCGTATCGGCATAGACCGTGCAGCACGTTCCTACAAGGTGCGTGTAAGGTCACGAAATCATTTAGCAGCATTCATTAAGAAGTGCTATAAGCGTAGTGATATTTCTATGCTTGAACTTACTCCCGATTTTATCAAGTAGTATGAAATATATCTCTCTACTGATGCAGGCTTACATAATGTAGTGTATGGTCACATTGTATGTGGCTGAAAACAATCGTGTCAAAAGCTCATTATAACGGACTGACACCGAGAAATCCATTTGCTCAGTATCGGGTGAATCAGAATATCAAGGAGCGACAATACCTGACCGAAGATGAAATCAAGGCTGTAACGACACACGAGTTTGCAGATAAGAAGTTGGCTTATATCCGAGACCTGTTCGTGTTTGCGAGTTTTACAGCCTTGTCATTTGTGGATATTAAGGAATTGACCACCGATGATATTGAAGAGATAAACGGTGAGAAGTGGATATTGTCAAAGCGATACAAAACAAAGGTAAATTTCCAAGTGAAGTTATTGGATATTCCATTACAGATAATCAAGCGATATGAGAGATTCCAAGAGGACAAGTTGGTATTCCCGAATCTTAACTATTGGAACATCTGTAAACCATTGAAAATCTCAATAGCGATGTAACTATGGAACGAGCAATTATAACAATCAGCGAAAATTGCAGAGTAAATATCCCAAGCAACGATATTTGGATGTCTGAAATGGAATTGGTGGAGTTGTTCGGGGTAACATCCCCGACACTCCGAGCTGCCATTAGAGCGATATACAAGAATGAAATGCTTTCCCCTGAAACTACACAACGATGCGATTTGGTAACGCCTAAAATTTGGGCTACACTCTACAATCTTGAAGTGGTCATTGCTCTTGCGTTTCGTTAGAACACCTATGAAGCGAGTAGAATATTTGCATTCATATTACACATTGTAAAAAGCGATATTATATGAGTTAACCGAATAAAATTCTTAGCAATTCATCATTTATTTGAATCCTTTTTGTATTTTTGCATTTGAAAAATCATCAAAATTTCAAAGGTGAATGACTAATGAATATTCTATAGATGGTATTACTCTTAGGCAACGCATAGAAGCGATGCCAGAAGATTGCATTCTGTTTCGGTCCGATTTCCCTGAATACCACACAGAATTTGCGGGAAGCATTTTGTCTGAGTTAACGACAGAAGGTATGCTTGTTAAAATTGCACATGGGATATATGCCAAACCGAGAAGAAGCAAATTCGGTGTTGTACTGCCCTCAGTCGATAAGGTAGTACAGGCAATTGCTACTAGAGATAACGCAAAGGTATTGCCATCAGGCATGACAGCTCTGAATGCACTAGGATTATCAACTCAAGTGCCAATGAATTACACATACTTAACTACAGGAAGCGAAAGAACTGTAAACCTATCCAATAGAAAAGTCGTGTTAAAGCGAGGTGTACCCAAGAATTTCTGTTATGGTACTCGTCTCATCTCTTTACTTGTTCAGGCTCTTAAAGCCCTTAAAAAAGAGAATGTAGGAGAAGAAGAACTAAATATAATCCAACAATTGCTATCGAAAGAAACTAACAAGGAGACACTTGCTAAAGATGTAGATATGATGCCTGCATGGATGAAGCGAATTATAAAACCAATGCTAACCGCTTAAAATAGAAATAGATTATGGGAAAATTGTGGTTAAACAATGAGATAGTGGACCGTTTAGCTATGTTGCAGCACACAGAGGCTGGGCATCCAGGTATTAATCAGGTAGCAATAGAAAAGGATTGGTGGGTAACAGTTACATTAAAGGCATTATTCCAAACAGATTGCCGTGATTCTTTGATATTCAAAGGCGGAACATCGTTGTCAAAAGGTTTTGGCATCATTGAGCGTTTTTCTGAAGATATTGACTTGGCAATTAGTCATTCGTTCTTTCGTATTGAGAAGACTGGTAAAAGTCAGCGTGAGAAATTACGCAAAATGTCACGAGCGTATATTCATAAGACCCTTTCTGCTCAATTAGATGCCCGTTTGAAAGAAATGGGAGTCTCTGGTTACAGTATAGAGAATGTTTCTCAAGTACAGGATAAAAATGGAGAATGGCGACCGATAGATTCAGACAAGGATCCTACTGTAATCCTATTACACTATCCGTCAATTCTTGAAGATACTATCAATTATATTCCTCCACGTGTAAAGATTGAGATTAGTTGTCTTTCAATGGATGAACCAACGGAATTACGACCAATTCGTTCTTTAATCGGTGAAAGTTTTGATGGCGAAGATACTGACACAGATAGTTTTGTCAGAACAGTAGTTCCTTCTCGCACATTCCTTGAAAAACTATTTCTTTTGGCGGAAGAATTCCAAAAAGAAAAACCTCGGAGCGTACGAATGTCACGACATCTGTATGACTTGGAAAAACTGATGGATACAGAGTATGGTAAAGAAGCGTTGTCGAATCGCGAACTTTATGATGCCATTGTTGAACATCGTAAGGCTTATTATGCTTTGAAGTATGTAAACTATGATTCACACACCCCATCAACCATCAATTTTACGATACCAGAATCGGCTATGGAGGCGTGGCAAGATGACTATGCCGATATGAGACGGTTCTTCATCTATGGTGAATCTTTAGAGTTTGATGAACTTATGCACAGAATAGAGGAACTACAAAAACGAGTGGGGAATATATGACAGAAATGTTGTGTCAGATGGTTTATTTATTAAATAGATAAGATTGAAAAAGTTTTTAATATGTGAATGAATCAATCTGAAACAATAATTTAGAGATAAGATTAATATATGTTAAGTTAAATAAAACATTATACAAAAATGGCATTATCATTATCAGCAGAACAAAAGAATTTGAGATCATTATTCATAAATGATGACAGGTATATCGTTCCTTCTTTTCAAAGGCCATATAGGTGGACTAAAAAAGAAACTAAACAGTTATTTGATGATATTACTCAAGCATTTAATTCTAATGAAGACTATTTCGTTGGTAATATAGTAATTGCTCGTGGAAATGACGATAAGGCTAGGCCACAAATTATAGATGGGCAGCAACGCATTTTAACTTTATGGATGTACTTAAAAGTGCTTGCTATTCTTACAAATGTATCTAGACTTGAGGAAATGTTATCAATCAGAGATTGGGAAGATGACAAAGTCCTTTCTAAAATAGATTCATTGGTTTTTGAAGAAGCAGATCAGTCAGGAATTGAAGATTTGTTAACCTGGAAACAAGATGATTTTAAATCAAAAACTAAAGAAATTTCAAAACTTGGACTAATTCAATCAAATGCCGTATATATATATAAATGGCTGCAAGAATATTTTAATAGAATTGATAATATAAGCCAAACGGCCTTTTGGAAATATTTTATTGATAGAGTATATTTACTGCCTATAGTTTTGGACGGAAAAGATATGGCTGAAGCAACTACTCGTGCATTGACTATCTTTGAAACAATAAATAACAGAGGATTGGATTTAGCAGATGCCGATATCTTAAAGGCCAAACTTTATGAAATGGCTAGTAGTATTAAAGAGGGGGATGATTTTATTTCTCAATGGAAAGATTTAGGTCAAAAGTGTGTTGAATTAAATGTTTCTGTCAATGATGTATTTAGATACTATCTGAGAATTTTAAGAGCCAAAAATGATCAGACTACTTCGGAACCCAATCTAAGAAACTTCTTTTTAAATAATGATTTTTCCCCATTTAAGACCAAGAAATGGAAAACCATTATGGCAGAATTAAATTTAATAGAGAGTGTGCTAGAAAATATCGATGCATTAAAGCGTTCATCTGCAAAAACAGCATTGCTTTATCAAGTATTACAAGAGCATTCTAGTGCCATTCCCTTGTCTGCTATGGTTATATTTGTATATACAATCTTAGAATCTGGTAATAAACTAGAAGAACAAGAAGTTATAGATTTCCTCGAAAATCTCATAAGGATATGTTATACTTATGATTTATCTCAGGACATTAAGTATAAAGTGTTTGATATTAATGCAAGGGTTATGAACAAACGATCTTTACCGTTATCAACAACTAATTTTTCTGATGATTTCTTTGAAGAAAGACGTCGGTACAGAAATGGATTTGTGATGCTTTATCATTATTTAGTTGAAGATAATTTGAATACTACTGAAATAGATTGCTTTTTGAAGGTTGAACGTATTGTTCGTCAGAATGACTCCTCAGCACATTCTGACTGGCCTGCTGATACTATAGGTCAAGACATTGAGAACATGGCTAATTTTTCAATTATAGATTTTCCTAAAAGTTACAAATCTTTATTTGAAAGGAGTCTTTTATATAATTCATCTACTCTTGATTCTGTTTCAAGTATTCTTAAAGGTAAAACATATTATTCATATACCGACTTCAATGAACGAAAAAATAATATGCAAAAAACTCTTTCTAAATTCTTAATCCAGTCAGAAGGTGAAAAAGATAACAATATCTAACTTTAAAGGAATAAAAACTCTTCCAGATTTGAGTTTAACAAGATCTCAAGATGGATGTGAAAAAGAGGTAAATCTTTTGCTATATGCAGAAAATGGAGGTGGAAAAACTTCTATTTCTGAAGCAATAAGATTATTTCATTTTGCAAGTAACATTGAGAATGAAATGATCAATCCCTATATTGTAGGGGAAGAACGAGAAGCGGCCAAACAGGATTGGCTAAACAGTTATTTACATAATAAGTCAATAAATTTATTTGAGATAGGAATTGATGATGCGAAATTTTCATCAATTAACACAAGTGTGTCTCCAAGTACCTATATATTTGTATTGGATAGATCTCTGCTAATTCCGACTTCTAAAATTGATATTGAGAAAATTATTTCAAAAACGCATTTTGGAGGACCAACACCAAGAGAAGTATTATTGTCACCAATAGCTATAGAATTGGTCTTGGACGAAGTTAATAGAATGCTAGAATATGATTTTAAAGAAAGTATTAGAATTGATAGGGTTGAAACAACTGAATATATTGTTGGGATAAAAGGCATACAAGATGAATTTATTACGGAAAATATTGACAAAAAAGTAAATGAAGCTAATCAGAATCTAATAAAGATTCTCATCTTTATTAATTATCTAAAATTATTGCCTCAATTACAAGATAATGCCAAATACTTCATCGTGCTGGATGATGTGATGTCTAGTTTGGATTTGGCAAATCGTATTATCCTAGCTCGCATTATTATTTCTTTAGGGAAAGAGCATCAGTTATTGGTAATGACACACAATGTTGGTTTTTATAACTTAATCAAACATTTGTCAGCAAGTAATAATTCATCCTATGATTGGAATTTAACTTCTTTATATATGCATGATGGAACCCACATGCCATATTCAAAAAACAATGATGATTCTGTTGATAGTTTACTAGCTAAATATGATGGAGTAATATTACCTTCAAATGGTGATGCTGTAAATGCTATGCGAAAAAAGTTTGAAAATTTATTACATGAATTTGCTAAGATATTGGTAACAGGTGTCCAAGAAGAGACCTCTAATTTAATTGAACAAATAATTAAGGTAGGAAACGGATTATATTGTTATACAGATGGCGGTAATATTTATACGCATTTTGATTTAATAAAGAAAATATCTACATTAGCTCATAGTTGTCCTCAGCATTTATTACAATCAAAAATTATAAATTTATTTCAAAAATATGATTGTAATAATCAAATTCCATGGATTTCAGAAACAATTAAAAACCTTAAAACTTATCAAAAGGTCATACTACATCAGGGTTCCCATGACCAGATTGGGAGCTTACCTGTTATTTCCTCAAAAGAAATAGCAATTACATTGGATTTAATGAGGAAACTTGAAGAAATAGCAAAGCGAAACTCAAGTAGTTTTCCCTATTTTATCTGATGTTATAAATGAGGCTGTCTAACAATGAATAATGTTAGGCAGCTCTTTTTTGTTGTCTATAGACAAATTCGTGCAGCACT
>SUWY01000026.1:26298-32499 GCA_015061245.1 Bacteroidales bacterium | reverse complement strand
TCCGAACAGAGAAGTTAAGCCCTTTCACGCCGATGGTACTGCCACTGAGGTGGGAGAGTAGGTAGACGCCGAATTTCTGTGCAAGCCGAGAGCAGAAACGCAAGTTTACTTGCAGTTTATGCAGAGGCGCCGCTAGTAATGGCGGAACGCAATTTAAGTAGCGAGTGACTCACAAATGATTCACTCGCTCTTTATGGCGAGATAGCTCAGCTGGTTAGAGCGCATGATTCATAATCATGAGGTCCCCGGTTCAATCCCGGGTCTCGCTACAACTATAGGACAGTTTTATTACTGTCCTTTTTTTGTGTTCTATATTTTCTTGTTAAACTTTATACATTTATTGCTGATTTTACCCTTATTTGTAAAGGTTTATAGATATTTCTTTGTATAATACATTTTTTTCATTTATCTTTGCCACAAATATGCGCTATTGTGCAAATGAAAACCAAGCTAACAACACTACTTTCAGATTTTGAACCTATCACATTGCAGAAGATGGGGAAGGTAAAGCTAATGAATAGAATAGATACAAAGTTTGTAACTAATGTTCATAAGCTTGTTCAGTTATTGCCTTTACTTAAGGATAACTACTATGTCCAAGCCGTTGATGGCGTCTCTATGAACGGATATCACACTCTCTATTTTGATACAACTGATTACTCTATGTATCTTAATCATCATGGAGGAAGAAAATGTCGTCAGAAGGTCCGTATGCGTGAATATATGGATACAGGAGATTTCTTCTTAGAGGTAAAGAGAAAGAGTAATAAAGGTAGAACTAAGAAGAAAAGAATTCAAATTCCAGATTTGCAAACCTATGATAAAAGTGAGGCTGGAGAGTTCCTGGAGAGAGAGTCGTGGTTCAAATATGAGGATTTAATGCCTCATTTGGAGAATCGTTTTGAGAGAACTACTTTGGTGAATAAGGCAGGTACAGAGCGTCTGACTATTGATACCTCTTTGAGCTTTCATAACTGTGTTACCGGAAATGATAAGGAGATGAATGGATTGGTTATTATTGAGCTTAAGCAGGATGGTAACTATCCCTCATACGTGCGTCCATTATTGCGCGAATTGAGAATCTTTCCAACGGGATTCAGTAAATATTGTATCGGTAGCGCATTGACAAATCCAATGCTAAAGAAGAATCGCTTCAAGGAGAAGCTTGTTATGGTAAATAAACTATTAAATCATTAATATCATGGAGGAATTAGAGCTATTTGATCAATTGGCTGAAGGTGTCTCTGATGCAGCGTCAGGCAGTGCAAGTTTAACAGAGTTCTTTATCAGATTTATTCTGAACTTTTTAGTAGTAGGAACTTTAATTCACTGTTTTTACTACCCAAAGAGCAAGAGACGTGACTACTATTTCACATTTATGTTGGTAAATGTCAGCATATTTGTATTGATCTTCTTGTTGGGTGGAGTTAAAATTAAGGTTGGTTTTGCGTTGGGAATCTTTGCTATCTTCGGAATTATCCGATATAGAACGGAAACCTTGCCCGTACGTGAGATGACCTATTTGTTCACTATTACAGCCTTGTCGGTTATTAATGCTTTGGCTCCATGTTCATGGACATTGTTGATAATCGATGTTGTTTTGCTTCTTGTTACATGGGTACTTGAAAGCGAGAAGTGGTTGGAGCATACCTCATGCAAGTTGGTCATGTATGATAAAATCGATCTTGTTGTGCCAGAGAAATACAATGAGATGCTTGAGGATTTGAAGAAGAGAACCGGCTTGGAAATTGTTCGAGTTGAGGTTGGTCATATTGATTTCCTTAAAGATGCTGCAATGTTGAAGATCTATTATGATGCGCCTGATAGACAGGTAAACTCGGTTAATAGACTTACTAAGTTTCCTAAAGAGGAATAGAAATTGAAACTATAATAGAATGAGAAAATTTATCATTGCAATAGCAGTAATGGGGCTTATTCCGATGGCTCTTAAAGCTCAGGTTGGTCCTATATTGGGAGTTGAGGTTGAGAAGGAGATTGTTAAGAACTTCTCTGCTACAATCGAGGCTGAATACCGCTGGAAAGATGCGTTCGAGGATACTGAAAGAATTTCTGGAACCTTCGGTTTGGATTACAAGGTTAACAAGTATTTCAAGTTTGGTGCATCGTATGCGTTGTTGCATAAAAAGGAGCACTACGTTAAGGAGTGGAAGAGCGATACTGCAGTATTGAACTATTGGCAGAACAGACATCGTTTCAATGGATATGTAACCGGTAGTTATAAGTTGGGTAATTTCAAGTTTTCGCTTCGTGAACGCTTCCAATATACAATGTGGGATAAAACCAAAATACGTAGAATGAAAGATGAGTGGGGCGAGAATATAAAGGATGAGAATGGTAATAAGATTAATGTTACCTATAAGGAGGGACGTTACAAACCTATGATGCGTTCAAGACTTCAGGTAGAGTTTGATAAGAAGAAGGCCAAATTTATCCCTTATGTAGGAATAGAGTTCTTTAATTTGTTGAGCCCTGACACCGATTATGACGAGGTAGAGACTGGAGGTAATTACTATAAAGACTCAAACGGAGAGTACAAACACGTTGCTCCCGGAGCAGAGGGCAAGGGAACTCATACAAAGGTTGAGGAGAAATCGCTTGATAGAATTCGTTATTCAGCCGGAGTAGAGTATAAAATTGCTAAGCATAGTAAATTGAAATTGTACTACAACTTTAATGATAACAGAAATTCGGAGCCGGCAGATAATGATGTGAAACATCAAATAGGTTTATCATACAAGTTCGATTTCTAATTGTCATTCGTGGTTGTACTTATATAGTACAGAAAGCATATTTGATCGGTCAGCTGAATCCAGCTGGCCGATTTTGCAGAAATCAATTACTCCCTCTTTATTTACTGCAATAATTGCTCCGTTGCGCATGGCTCCATTTAAATGCCACTCTTTAGGTAAATAGCTTTTGGGATCAATGTATACTTTACTTTGACTACCTGCCACAGCTTTTTGTGCTCGTTTTATTATGATATTGTTAGGAATGGCAGGAGCTGCTGCCATGTTAATAATACCATAGCTTGCTATATGTGATGAGTTTACTGGGTGACTTTGAAAATAGTTTCGAATATCTTGATTCTCGTTTGGTTTAGATGGATCGGCATAAAAGAGTAGTAGATTCTTCTCTTTAAAGTATGGAAGTGAAATTGTATCGCCTTGAAGTGTTAGGATTTTTACATCGTGGACACTTTCGCCTGTTTGCGCATAGGTCAGAGCAGTAGTAAATAGAGCTATAATAGGTATTAATAATAATCTTTTCATAGAGAGTTTTTCACTCTTCTACGATTTCTGTACCCCTTGGTTATTTAATTTAAGTTAAGAAATGGAGCTCAATGGTTATATCTTCACTGTTGCAGGCAATGGAATAAATGTACTCTTCATTTAGCATTCCGGAATGGATATATGCTTCTACATTCTTTTCATAAAGAATAGCTTCTCCAGATACAGTGTATTGGCGTAGAAGTGTAGCCGAAATACCACTTCCTAAGAATTTAGCAAATGCCTCTTTGGCAGTCCATATTTCGAAGAAAGATTTGTCGAAATTATCAGACTGAGCCAAGTTGTTTTGCTCCTCTTTTGTGAAGTAATACTCAACGATAGATTTTCTGCCTATTTTGATTTTTTCTATATCAATACCTATATTACAGCGAGCAGTTGCGCAAATCCACATATCTCCGGAATGCGAGATATTGAAGTGAAAGTCATGACCATTAGGGCTGATAATTAGCGGTTTCCCATGTTCAGAATTGATAATTTCGAACTTATCCTCTTCTAGAGAGAATTGTTTTTTTAATATTTGAGGTAAAAAAAGTTCCTTGGTGCGATTTGTGATTTCGCTCCTTTTCTTATTTTTTGTTAAAATATCCCTTAAATCGGCAATATATAGTGCTATCTTTTCGCTCATACGGTTCAAAGGTAACCTTTTTATATATTTTTTTTGAGAAAATTACAAAGAATCTTGTTTATCTAGGATAATATGAATAACTTTACCTCTCGAAAATAGCATAACAACAAAATCTAAAATAAATAACAAAATGGAAGTTAAGAAGACACCGAAGGCCGATCTTCAGAACAAAAGGGGATTGTTCATAGAGATAGGATTGGCTGTAGCGTTGGCTTGTACTCTATTTGCTTTTGAGTATAGCTCTAGAGCAGAGGAGAAAAAAGAGCTTCAAGCGCCAATGGAAGAGCAGGTAGAGGAGGAGATCATCCAGATTACTTTCTCTAACTTGAAACCACCCCCACCACCCCCACCAACACCAAAGTTGACTGATATCATGGAGATCGTTGAGGATGACTCTCAGATTGACGAGGAGTTGGAGATCGAGGACGTAAATGATATGTCTGAGGTTCAGGAGCAGGTAGATTACGAGGACTATGGAGATTACGGTGAGGAGTATTCTGACGAGGAGATGGTTTATCAATTCGTAGAGGAGATGCCTCAGTTCCCTGGAGGAGATTTGCAGAAGTGGCTTCAAAAGCAGGCACGTTACCCAATGTCTGCGTTGGAGAATGGAATCTCTGGTAAGGTATTCGTTCAGTTCGTTGTAGAGAAAGATGGTTCGGTAACAGGAGTTCAGGTTATCCGTAGCGTTGACCGCGATTTGGATAATGAGGCACTTCGCGTAGTTAAATCTATGCCAAAGTGGAAACCAGGAAGACAGCAAGATAAGGCTGTTCGTGTTAAGTTCACAGTTCCTGTAAACTTCCAGATGCAGAATCGTTAATAGTCTGACTAACTCGGACAATATAGACAAAAGGGCAACCGACAAGGCTGCCCTTTATTTTAATGTAATTATTGATGGAGCAAGAGTTTGATAAGGGTTATCAGCAGGATAACGTAGTTAAAAAGGATAAATATTACTATACCAAGCGTGAAGAGGAAAAGGCTGTTTTGGTAGGTATTACTCGCATGCATGAGGGCGTTGATGCGGCTAAGATGCAAGAGTATTTGGATGAATTGGCATTCTTGGCTGAAACTGCGGGAGCAAAGACCGTTAAGGTTTTTACTCAAAAGATGGACAAACCAATCCAAAGTACCTTTATTGGTAAGGGAAAATTGGAGGAGATACGTGCATGGATAGAGGAGAATCCTGTTGACATGGTTATATTTGACGATGACTTGTCGCCTACTCAATTAAGAAACATTGAGGATGCCTTTAAGCGTTGCGCTAAGGTGCTTGATAGAACTAATCTTATTTTGGATATCTTTGCTAGTAGAGCGCGGACAGCCCATGCTAAAACTCAAGTTGAGTTGGCTCAATATCAATATCTTTTGCCAAGATTGGCAGGAATGTGGACTCACCTTGAGCGTCAAAAGGGAGGTATTGGATTGCGTGGTCCAGGAGAGCGAGAGATTGAGACAGACCGTCGTATAATTCGTGATAAGATTGCTCGTTTACGTGAAGAACTTGCAGATATTGATAAGCAGAAAGTTATTCAGCGTAAGAATCGAGGTAAGTTGGTTCGTGTTGCTTTAGTGGGTTATACCAATGTAGGAAAGTCAACCTTGATGAACCTTTTGAGTAAGTCAGAGGTCTTTGCCGAGAATAAGCTTTTTGCAACTCTTGATACTACGGTAAGAAAGATTGCAATTAAGAATGTTCCTTTTTTGTTAGCAGATACAGTAGGATTTATTAGAAA
Source organism: Bacteroidales bacterium (assembly GCA_015061245.1). Classification (GTDB taxonomy): domain Bacteria; phylum Bacteroidota; class Bacteroidia; order Bacteroidales; family Marinifilaceae; genus RGIG9079. Next base: position 26,827 of record SUWY01000026.1, on the reverse strand, counting down.
GTTGCCTCACCATTTGGTTGAGTCGTTTAAATCTACCCTTGACGAGGTGCGCGAGGCTGATGTGGTGCTCCATGTCGTTGATATTTCTCATCCTCAGTTTGAGGATCAAATGGCTGTCGTCAATGCAACTCTTGCGGAGCTTATAAAGATGCAAAAGCCTACCATTGTAGTATTCAATAAGATTGATGCATTTAAATATGAGGTTAAGGCTGAAGATGATTTGACACCTAAGGAGCGTTGCAACTACTCTCTTGATGATTTGAAACAGATGTGGATGAGTAAACAACCGGGTGTTCAGGCTGTTTATATCTCTGCAGCTAATAAAGAGAATATTGAGGAGTTGAAGGATATGTTGTATGAGACTGTGAAGGAGATTCATTCGGCTCGGTTCCCGTACAACGATTTTTATTATTCGGATTACTCCGAATAATAAAAATAATAAATTGTGTTTACCAACCCCCAACCCCTTCGCCTTATTCGCTTTGCTCATTACGGCTAATAAGGGGAGATTCGGATTACTCCGAATAAT
>SUWY01000026.1:0-26288 GCA_015061245.1 Bacteroidales bacterium | reverse complement strand
CCAACCCCCAACCCCTTCGCCTTATTCGCTTTGCTCATTACGGCTAATAAGGGGAGATTCGGATTACTCCGAATAATAAAAATAATAAATTGTGTTTACCAACCCCCAACCCCTTCGCCTTATTCGCTTTGCTCATTACGGCTAATAAGGGGAGATTCGGATTACTCCGAATAATTTCGGACTATTCACTCCTAATTGAAAATTCCTAATTCCTAATTAACAAAAAAACTCCCCGAAGGGAGTTTTTTTATCGCTCTGCGGCAGCAGCATCGGCAGCCTCTTTAGCACGAAGTGCGCGTTTGCGCTCGGTCTCGTCAAGAAGTATCTTGCGTAGACGCATGAACTTCGGAGTTACCTCAACGTACTCATCCTCCTGGATGTACTCTAGCGCCTCTTCCAAACTGAAACGTTTAGCCGGTGCAATATTCACCTTCTCGTCAGAGCCGCTTGCACGCATATTTGTAAGTTTCTTTGATTTTCCTACGTTGATAACAATATCCTCGGAACGGGTGCTCTCGCCAATAACCTGACCTGCATATACCTCCTCGCCCGGATCAATAAAGAATTTTCCACGATCTTGAAGCTTGTTGATTGCGTATGCGTATGTATCACCGGTCTCCATGGCAATAAGTGAACCGTTTGTACGCATGGTTATCTCGCCGCGGTATGGCTCAAAATCTTTCAGGTTGTGTGCCATTATGGCCTCGCCCTGAGTAGCTGTCAAAAGATTTGAACGCAATCCAATAATTCCTCGTGATGGAATCTCGAAGTCAAGATGTACTCGGTCTCCGATGGTCTCCATGTTCAACATGTTTCCTTTGCGGTTGGCTACCATCTCAATGGCCTTGCCCGAGAACTCCTCCGGTACGTCAATGGTCAATAGCTCAATAGGCTCGCACTGCTCTCCGTTAATCTCTTTAATGATAACTTTTGGCTGACCAACCTGAAGCTCATATCCCTCACGGCGCATTGTCTCGATAAGTACGCTCAAGTGTAAAACACCTCGTCCGTAGACAATGAATGAGTCTGCGGTTAGACCGGGTTGTACTCGAAGTGCTAAGTTTTTCTCAAGCTCACGCTCCAAACGGTCTTTGATGTGGCGAGATGTTACATATTTTCCGTCGCGTCCAAAGAATGGTGAGTTGTTGATGGTGAAGAGCATACTCATTGTTGGCTCGTCAATGCTGATAGGAGGTAGAGCCTCCGGATTGTCGTAATCAGCAATGGTATCGCCAATTTCAAATCCTTCGATACCAATCAATGCGCATATTTCACCGGCATTAACCTCTTCGACTTTCTCTTTACCCATGCCCTCGAATAGCATGATATCTTTGATTTTAGTCTTTACCATTGAGCCGTCACGTTTGCATAGAGTTACATTTTGGCCGGCTTTCAATGAACCACGGGTAATTTTTCCAATGGCAATACGTCCAACAAATGATGAGTACTCCAATGAAGTTACCAACATCTGGGCAGTTCCATCGGATGTCTCAGGAGCAGGAATATCTTCAATGATTGTATCAAGAAGTACAGAGATATCGTTGGTAGGTTTCTTGTAGTCTAATGACATCCAACCATTTTTCGCACTTCCATATATGGTTTTGAAGTCCAACTGCTCCTCGCTTGCTCCGAGGTTGAACATTAAATCAAATACTTGCTCTTGAACATACTCAGGACGGCAGTTAGGCTTGTCAATCTTGTTGATTACAACTACAGCCTTTTTACCCAAAGATAGTGCCTTCTGTAGAACGAAGCGTGTTTGTGGCATGGTCCCCTCGAATGCATCTACCAATAGAAGCACTCCGTCACACATGTTCAATACGCGCTCAACCTCTCCTCCAAAGTCGGAGTGACCCGGAGTGTCAATAATGTTGATCTTGTAATCTTTGTAGCGAACAGATACGTTCTTTGAAAATATGGTAATTCCTCGCTCGCGCTCCTGATCATTATTGTCAAGCAATAACTCGCCGCTGGGCTTCTCATTATCTCGAAAGGTTCTTCCCTGAAGAATCATTTTGTCAACCAAAGTGGTTTTTCCATGGTCAACGTGTGCAATAATTGCAATGTTTCTTAACTTGTGCATATAAATTCTCTATAATCGCCCACAAAATTACTACAATTTCAATATTTTCCCTAATTTTGCTAAGTTAAATGGAAGGAGTTTTTCAAATAAAGATATAGATATGAAGAGTAATTTGGTTATTTACAATACAATGTCTCGTAAGAAGGAGACATTTGAGCCCTTGAATGCACCGTTTGTGGGAATGTATGTGTGCGGACCTACTGTATATGGCGATGCCCATCTTGGTCATGCACGTCCGGCAATCACTTTCGATTTGGTGTTCCGTTATTTGACCTATCTAGGATATAAGGTTCGTTACGTTAGAAATATTACCGATGTAGGTCACTTGGTAAATGATGCAGATGAGGGCGAGGATAAGATTCAGAAAAAGGCTCGATTGGATCAATTGGAGCCAATGGAGGTTGTGCAGTTCTATACCAACCGTTTCCATAAAAATATGGAGCAGTTGAATACACTTTCTCCAAGCATTGAGCCTCATGCGTCTGGTCATATTATTGAGCAACAGGCGTTGGTTCAGAGAATTCTTGATAACGGTTTCGCATACGAGAGCGATGGTAGCATCTATTTTGATGTGAATGCCTATAACAAGAAGTACTCTTATGGAAAGTTATCGGGAAGAAAGGTTGAGGAGTTGTTTGCCAATACCCGTCAGTTGGATGGCCAAAGTGAGAAGCGTAATCCTGCCGATTTTGCATTGTGGAAAAAGGCTGCTCCCGAGCATATCATGCACTGGCCATCGCCATGGAGCGAGGGATTCCCTGGATGGCACCTCGAGTGTAGTTGTATGAGTCAGAAGTATTTGGGCGATACTTTTGATATTCACGGAGGCGGTTTGGATTTGCAGTTCCCTCACCATGAGTGCGAGATTGCTCAAAGCACCGCTGCGTATGGACACGAGGCTGTTAAATATTGGATGCACAACAATATGGTGACTGTAAATGGTCAGAAGATGGGAAAATCATTGGGCAACTTTATTACTCTGGATCAGCTCTTTAATGGAGGAGCAGAGATATTGGAGCAGCCATACTCACCAATGACAGTTCGTTTCTTTATTTTGCAGGCTCACTATCGTAGCCCTCTTGATTTTTCGAACGAGGCCTTAAAGGCATCGGAGAAGGGGTATGAGCGCTTAATGGCAGCAGTTGAGTCATTGAAGAAGATAAAGGCAAGTGCTACCAATACAGTAAATGTTCAGGAGTTGAGTGATAAGTGTTTTGAGGCTCTTAATGATGATTTGAATACCCCAATTCTTATCTCTCATCTATTCGACGGAGTTCGAATGATCAACTCGATTGTTGCGGGAACAGAGAAGATTGATGCAGAGAATCTTGAGGCATTAACAAAGTTGTATAACGATTTGGTATTCCAGGTGTTGGGATTGTTGCCATTGACTCAGAGCGGAGGTTCTGAGCATGAGGCGTTGGATAAGGTTATTGGAATGGTTGCCGAGATTAGAGCTACTGCTAAACAGAATAAGGATTGGGCAACTGCCGATAAGATTCGTGATGAGTTGAAGGCAGCCGGAATTTTGTTAAAGGATACAAAGGATGGCTATGAGTGGACATTGGAGTCATAAGACTCTCTTTTTAGCAACTCTGACTCTGCTAATCTGTTTTATTGCATGTGCAGAGAAGGGACAGAAGAGGGTAATGACTGAAGCGCCAAAGGCCAATACAATTCAGTATGTTTCAGGACTAAAGATAACCTCGCCCGCACGGAAGTCAACCTTTCGTAGTGGGTCAGAGGTGGTTGTTACATGGAAATTGACCTATGGAATTCAGGCTGACTCGCTCCAATTGTTGTATGACAATCAGGTTGTAGCAACACTTCCCGGAACAGATACTCTTTATACTTTTAAGAGCGGTAAAACTGTAGGAGTGCGCAATATAAAGATGCAGGCATACTATGCCGATGGTAAGAGTGCTGTTGCTGTTGTTCCGGTTACGGTTCTCCCTGCTGCACCTAAAGGTTTTAAGTATAAGGTGGTGGCAACACATGCTCATGATCGTAGCTCTTTCACCCAGGGGTTGTACTATAAAGATGGCTTTTTGTTCGAAGGTACCGGTCAATACGGAGCATCGGCACTATTGAAGGTTGAGCCCTCGTCCGGGAAAATAGTGACAAAAATTCCTATTAAGGATAAATATTTCGGAGAGGGAATCGCAGAGTTGAATGGTAAAATTTTTCAACTCACGTGGATGAATGGATTGTGCCTAAGTTACGATGCTACAACTCTACAACCATTGAAGAGCTATTCGTATGCCTCTCAGGGATGGGGGTTGACTACCGATGGAAAGAATTTAATAATGAGCGATGGCTCAAATAAGTTGACTATTCTAAGTCCTGATAACTTTGAGCAGTTGCGACAAATCCAGGTTTATGATTCAAATGGACCGGTAGAGCAATTAAATGAACTTGAGTTTGTTGATGGAGTGGTGTGGGCTAATATCTGGCAGAGTAACCGAGTGGTTGCAATTGATATTGAGAGTGGAGCTGTGGTTGGTGAGGTTGATTTTTCAACCCTGCTGACTCCTGCCGAGCGTAAGACTCTGGATGATATTGACCATGTTCTTAATGGAATTGCATACGATAAGAGTAGGGATATTTTCTATTTTACCGGAAAGTGCTGGCCAAAAATATTTGAAATACAGATTGCAAGATAATGGTTGATGTAAGGATAGAGGAGTCGTGGAAGAGTTTGTTGGCCGAAGAGTTTGCTTCGGATTACTTTTATGAGTTGACAAACTTTGTTCGTGCTGAATATGGTTCAGGAAAGAGAATCTATCCTGCAGGAAAGAATATCTTTAATGCCTTTGATCGTTGCCCTGTAGATAAGGTGAAGGTTGTGATTTTGGGACAGGATCCATATCACGAGGAGGGCCAGGCTCATGGTTTGTGCTTCTCTGTGCCTGAAGGAGTTACCCCTCCGCCCTCGCTCATCAATATCTTTAAGGAGATAAAGAGTGATTTAGGGAAAGAGGTTCCATTAAGTGGAAATTTGGAAAGGTGGGCAGATCAAGGAGTTCTATTGCTAAATGCAACATTGACGGTTGAGGCACACAAGGCGGGCTCTCATCAAAAGCGAGGTTGGGAGCGCTTTACCGATGCGGTAATCAGGCATTTAACAGAGAAGCGTAGTAATATTGTCTTTATGTTGTGGGGAGCATACGCACAGAAAAAGGGGGCATTTATTGACACCACCAAAAACTTGGTATTAAAGAGTGTTCATCCCTCTCCTCTATCGGCAAACAGAGGTGGATGGTTTGGGAATCACCACTTTAGTAAGGCTAATGACTATCTTGTTTCTGTAGGGCAGGAGCCTATTGATTGGTAATTATTCCTCCGCCCAAAACATCGCCCGCTTCATCGTAAAATAGCGCACTCTGTCCCGGAGTGATAGAGTCTATAGGGGTGTCCAATACTACTCTTAGAGTTCTGCCATCGGCATTGGGGAATAGGGTGGCATTTACGCCTCGGCTTCTATAGCGAATCTTTGAAATAACCTTCATGCCGGATTCAAAGCAGGGAACCTTTATAGGATTCAATTCCGAAACTGTAAATTCTGAAGAGAAAACCTGCTCTCTTGGACCCAGAGTTACGCAGTTGGTCTGAGGGTTGATATGTAGCACAAACATAGGTTGTCCTAATGCAATTCCTAATTTTTTGCGTTGTCCGATGGTGTACCTTGGGAAACCACAATGTTGGCCTAAAATCTTACCATCTTTATCTATGTAGTTCCCCGGGCCATACGTCTCGTTAAAGTTAGGAACATTTGCCTCAAGGAAATTTCTATAGTTGTCATCGGGAACAAAGCATATCTCCTGACTTTCACGTTTTTCAGATACCTGAATAAATCCATGTTCTGCAGCAATGGCACGAGCCTCAGGTTTGGTTAATCCTCCCAAAGGGAAAAGGGTTCGTCCTAACTGATCTTGAGTCAACATCCAAAGAAAATAGCTTTGATCTTTTGCAGAATCAACGCCTGCCTTTATAAAATAGCGTCCATTCTCATTGCCGATTCTGGCATAGTGGCCGGTTGCAATGTATTTGCAGCCCAGTTTATCGGCAGTTTCGAGCAGTTTTCCCCATTTGATAAATTTGTTGCATCGAGTACAAGGGTTGGGGGTCCTGCCGTGAAGATACTCATCTATGAAGTTATCAACAACGCACTCTTTAAACTCTTGACGAAAATCCAGAATGTGGTGTTCAAAACCGAGTTTTTCTGCAATCTGTTTTGCCTCAAACAGAGAATTAACGCTACAACACCCCTTCTCCTTCTCCATACAAGCAGTAGAGATGGAGTCGTATACCCGGTAAGTTGCGCCTACCAATTCATATCCCTGTTGAAGTAAAAGAACAGCGGCAGCTGTGCTATCTACACCACCGCTCATAGCCATAAGAACCCGCTCTTTCATAAATGATGCTCTTTATTTTTTCCAAAAGACAAAGTTAGTTCAAAAATTGTTATCTTCGCACATTGAAAATTCTATACTATGACTATTCAGGAGATGAGCGAGCGTATAGCTCAATTAAAAAAAGAGAAGAATGCAGTGATTTTAGCGCACTACTATACTCGTCCAGAGGTTCAGGATGTGGCCGATTATCTTGGTGATTCATTGGGATTATCGCAAGAGGCTGGAAAGACCGATGCCGATATTATTGTATTCTGTGGAGTTCACTTTATGGCGGAGACAGCTGCAATTATATCGCCCAATAAAAAGGTGTTGATTCCTGAATTGGGAGCGGGATGTTCTTTGGCCGAGGCTGTAACCGGTTATGAGTTGAAAAAGTGGAAAGAGGAGCATCCTGATGGGTTGGTTGTTAGTTACGTTAATACTACAGCCTATACCAAGGCATATACCGATGTTTGTTGTACCTCTGCCAATGCTTTGCAGGTAGTGAAAGCTTTGCCTGAAGATAAAGAGATTCTATTCGCTCCGGATTCACACCTTGGAGCTTGGATAGAGAAGGTTACCGGCAGAAAGATGACCTTGTGGAATGGCCATTGTTGTGTCCATCACATTGTAGATGGAGATATGGTTATTGCGGCTGCAGAAAAATATCCCGATGCAGATATCTTAATCCATCCTGAAAGTATATGCTCGTCTGATGACAGAGTATTGAATATGCCAAATGCGTACTTTTATTCAACAGCAGGAATGGTTAAGCATGCGAAGGAGTCATCAAAGAGTAGATTTGTGATTGCCACAGAGCTTGGAACAATACACAAATTACAACAGGATAGTCCAAATAAAGAGTTTATTCCTATTAGCGAGCGATTAATCTGTGCGCAGATGAAGAAGGTAACACTCGAGGGTGTGTTAAATGCGCTTGAGAATGAGCAGTATCAAGTTAAGATTGATGAGCCGATGCGAGAAAAGGCGGTGAAATCGATCGACGCAATGTTGAACCTTTAATGAAACTTTCAATCATAAAGAGAGCCGAGCAACTCAATGCTCGGCTCTCATATTATATAAGGTAACTGGAATTAGTCACACTTAACGCTGTTTGCACTACCCAATACATTGGTGATCTTGTGCATGTACAACTTCTTCAACTCATCACGAGCCGGACCCAAATATTTACGAGGATCGAACTCAGCTGGTTTCTCCATGATAACCTGACGAACAGCAGCTGTCATAGCCAAACGACCATCAGAGTCAATGTTGATCTTACATACAGCAGACTTAGAAGCCTTGCTCAACTGCTCCTCTGGAATACCTACAGCATCCTTCAACTGGCCACCATAGTGGTTAATCTGAGCAACATAGTTCTGAGGAACTGATGAAGATCCGTGAAGAACGATTGGGAATCCAGGAAGTTTCTCCTCAATCTCCTTAAGAATGTCGAAACGCAATGGAGGTGGAATCAAAATACCATTCTCGTCGCGTGTGCACTGAGCTGGAGTAAACTTAACAGCTCCGTGTGAAGTACCGATTGAGATAGCCAAAGAGTCAACTCCGGTCTTTGTAACGAAGTCGATAACCTCCTCTGGACGTGTGTAGTGAGATTGCTCTGCAACAACATCGTCCTCAACTCCTGCCAATACTCCAAGCTCTCCCTCTACTGTTACATCGTGAGCGTGAGCATACTCAACAACCTGTCTTGTCAAAGCAACGTTCTCGTCGTATGGAAGGTGAGAACCATCGATCATTACTGAAGAGAATCCAGAGTCGATACAGCTCTTACACAACTCGAAAGAGTTACCGTGATCCAAGTGAAGAACGATAGGTACAGCACAACCCAACTCCTTTGCATACTCAACAGCTCCCTGAGCCATGTAGCGCAACAAAGTAGAGCTTGCATAGTTACGAGCACCTGCAGAAACCTGCAAGATAACCGGTGATTTGCACTCTACAGCAGCAGCTACGATTGACTGCATCTGCTCCATGTTGTTGAAGTTGAATGCTCCAATGGCATAGTTTCCTGCCATTGCATCCTTAAACATCTCTTTGGTGTTAACCAATCCTAAATCTTTGTAATTTACCATAACACTTTGTGTATTTCGAAGTTATTATTGTTTTCCGTCCCAAAATTAGTGAAAAATAGGAAAAATATAGTGATAAGTGTAATTTTTTTTGTGGGTAACGGTACACAATTAAAAAAATAACTATATCTTTGCCACAAGGATTTTTTAATGGCAGGTGCGCCATTGCTTTTGCAAACGATTTCACTTGCTATATAATAAGGTCTGAAATAAATTTAATTATCAATATTGTTTAACTAAAAACGTTTAGAACATGAAAAAAAGAATGTGGTTGTGGTGTTTAATCGCCGCATTTGGATTGAGCTTCAGCGTTGCATGTAGCGACGATGATGAGAAGGATGTTACTCCAACTCCTCCAGTAGAGGAGCCAACTCCAACTCAGCCAGTACCTCCAACAGATGGTGAGGATCCTGTTCCAACTCCAACTCAGTCTGTAATCGTTGTTGATACAATGGAGGTAGCAGCTAACATTGAGGAGGTTCCTTACACAGGTGGAACAATTACTTTCACAACAACAACTAATCAGGATTACACTGTAGCTTCTACAGCTGGTTGGATTACAATTGACAGTGATGGTCGTGCTTTGACAGCTACTTACACTGTTACAGCTACTGTTGCTGCTAACAAGGGTGAGGCTCGTGAGGGTAAGATTACCGTTACTTTTGCGGACGAGGCTGCTACAGTAAAAGAGGTTGTTGTTAAGCAGGCTGCTTATGTAACTCCAGAGCCAACTCAACCAGCAGGTGGTTATGTAATTCCAGAGGGAGCTAAGACCTACACTGTAGAGGTTGACGTAGCAGGTTATGTTGATATTGCAGCTCAGCACAATATTGCAGATCTTATCGCAGGTTGTGACACAGAGGCAACAGTTCAGATGGCTTATCTTGACGAGAATGGCCAGATGGCATGGCAGGATTGGACTGTATCAGATGGTTGGTTCGGCGTAGAGGGCGCTCACTTGTGGGGTACCGGTTGTATCGCTTGTATTAAGCCAAACACAGATGGTTCATTCGGTTATATCGCTGCTTACAGTGATCTTGAGGTAGGTGCAACAGCAACAGCAATCTTCAACTATGGTAACGATGTTATCGTAGCAATTACAGCTAACGTAGTAGAGCCAGCTCCAGAGCCAGGTGAGAAGATTGAGATCGAGGCTGACTATGTACTTGAGGTAGAGGTTGCTCAGGACAATGGTTACGGTGCAACATATATCGCATTGGATGGAACAGAGTTCGGTTACTGGGGAGCTTATTCAGATCCAGATGACTACGAGACAACTATTCAGGATGTATCAGTAGATATTACTCCAGAGATTGAGGCTGCTCTTGGAATTGAGGCAGACGGATTGGAGGATGCAATCAATGGCGGTTCTGTATACGTAGGTGCTTATGGTCTTGACGAGAATGGAGAGGTTTACTTCAGAGATTGTTATGAGGAGAAAGGTTCTAACTTCTTCTATTGGTTCTCAGAGGCTGGTTACGCTCAGGGATGGGGTGACGGAGCATTCTTCTGTATCGACAACATTGGATTCCACTCAGATGCTATTCAGCTTTATGGAACAACTTGTATGTTCCCAAATAGCGCACAGATTGGAACAACATATTCTGGTTACGTAGTATTCAAGACTGATGATGCTGAGTACGTAGTAGAGGTTAAGGGTACTGCTGTTGCAGCTCCTGAGAAGAAGCCTCTTCCAGAGTTCGAGGTTGTTAAGACATACGAGGAGACATATACAGGAACAAACCCAGGTGCTTACACAACACCAGATCCTATCTTCTCTATCGAGGCTATCATGCCTGATATCCAGGAGTTGATTGGTGGTGAGGCTGACTTGTTGATGATGGGTTACTATGACGATAACTTGGAGCTTGCATTCCAGGAGTGGTCAGTAACTGACGGTTGGTTCGGTGAGGATCAGGCTGCAGGTTGGGGTTCACAGGCTCAGATGTTCTGCTTGAAGCCAGTTGCTGACGGTACATTCAGCTATTGCGCAGCTATTGCAGAAGGAGCTGTAAACTGTAAGTGTACTTATCGTTATGCTAACACAGCTACATTGAAGGCTGTTGACGTAACTGTAACAGTTACTTTGGAATAATATAGAATTCTTAATTCATATTATACAATCAGAGGGCGGTCAATGACCGCCCTCTCTTTATTGCTATCAATTGAAATAATAGGATACGTTATTAATTTAGACCCATAAGCTTTTGCTCAATATTGTGAACAAACTCAACATCTATTCCCTCTTTAGCTCGATTGAATTTGGCCTGAATCTTATCTAAACATAGATTTCCAATGCTACCCTCATGGGTATGGTGAATTGGTCGAACTGCATTCTTGGTGTACTCGCCATTCTGAACCTTCATTCCAACAATCTTATATGCTTCACGGAATGGCACTCCTGCAGCTACCATATCATTTACATCTTCTACTGTAAATAGATAGTTGTAGCGCTCATCGCTAAATATGTCGTTGTTTACCTCCATTACGTTGAACACATCGCCTGCGATATGCAAACAATCATTCAACTCCTTGAATGCAGGCATGAAAATCTCTTTTGTAAGCTGCATATCTCGGAAATATCCTGAAGGCAGGTTTCCACACACCATTGACATTTGATATGGTAATGATTGCAGACGGTTACACTTTGCTCGCATCAACTCAAAGATATCAGGATTCTTCTTGTGTGGCATAATACTTGAACCGGTAGTATATCTGTCAGGTAGATGTACAAAACCGAAGTTTCCACATGTATAAAGACAAATATCGTATGCCATTCTGCCAAGAGTTTGAGCTATAGAGCCTATTGCATAAAGAACATTCTTCTCGCACTTTCCACGTTGCATTTGGGCATATACAGAGTTGTATGCCAAATCGCGGAATCCAAGTAGTTCAGTTGTCATAGTTCTATTTAATGGTACGGATGAACCATAACCGGCTCCCGAACCCAATGGATTTGTATTTACCATGTCGTATGCAGCCTTGAGTTGAAGAATATCATCGGCAAGGCTCTCTGCGTATGCGCTAAACCACATTCCGAACGATGAGGGCATTGCAATTTGCAGGTGTGTATATCCCGGTAGCATTATATCTTTATACTGCTCTGCCTTTTGAATCATAATATCAAAAAGCCCCTCTACATTCTGTAGAATAGTAAATATTTCATCACGGGTGTAGAGTTTTAGATCAACCAACACCTGGTCATTTCTTGAACGGCCTGTATGAATCTTTTTGCCGGCCTCGCCATACCATGCGGTCAACATAAACTCAATCTGTGAATGAACGTCTTCTACCCCCTCCTCAATAATAAAGGTTCCGTCAATAACCATTTGGTATATTTTGCGTAACCCCTCTTCAAGTTGCATCAACTCATTGGCATTGATGAGTCCAATGCTATGAAGCATCTTTGCCTGAGCCATATTGCCCAATACATCGGCCTTTGCCAAGTATATATCCAACTCACGATCTTTACCGACAGTAAACTCCTCGGTAAATTTGTCAATGTCGTAACCCTTATCCCAAAGTTTCATTCTCTGTTATATTTTTAAACCATTAAGAATTTGTACATATAGCTCAATGGCATGTTCTATTTCACTTATGTAGATAAACTCATTTGCAGTGTGGCTTCTTGAACTCTGTCCCGGTCCTATTTTCAATGTGGGAAAGTTCATTGCTGTTTGGTTTGAAGTGGTGGGCGAGCCAAATGGTTTAAGCCCCAACTCTACACATCTTCTTACCAAAGGGTGGTTATTGTCGATATGCGAAGAGTTATGCTTGAAAGAGCGAGCCTTTACCTCGCACTTTACGCTCTTTTGTACAATATCGAATATCTCAATATTTGTATAGCAGTCGTTAATTCTGATGTCAACCATAAAGGTGCACTCTGCCGGAATTATATTATGAAGCGAACCGGCTTGTATTCCGGTAACACTCATCTTCACGGCACCAAGCTCCTCTGATTCTTTAGGAAATTTATAACTCTTGAACCACTCTATATCCGGTAATGCTTGATATATTGCATTTACACCTTCGTTTCTGGCTGCGTGTCCTGCTTTTCCAATCGCTTTGCAATCTAAAACAAGTAAACCTCGTTCAGCAGTTGCAGGTTCCATACCTGTTGGCTCTCCAACTATTGCAGCATCAATTTTAGGCAAGGCCTGAAGAACGGCTCTTATTCCGTGCTCTCCCGTAACCTCCTCCTCGGTCGATGCAAGCCATATCAGATTATAAGGTTGTTCAGTTTTATCGAGTTGTAGAAATGTTGCAAGCAGGCTCACAACACTTCCGCCTGTATCATTGCTACCCAATCCAATAATCTTACCATCCTCTTCAACAGGGGTGAATGGATCTGTTTGCCATCCATCGGCAGGTTTAACCGTATCTATATGTCCGTCAAGCAGTAAAGTAGGCTTTTCGTCTGACCAATACTTGCTTTTAATCCATAAATTATGGTGGCAACGGTTAACTTGATAGCCAAATTTTTCAATGTACCCCTGCAACATATCAGCCACTGCGCCCTCGTCTCTACTAAGCGAGGGTATGGCTATCATCTGTTTTAAAAGATCGACCGCCTCTTTTGCTTTCATAACCTATTTTATGATTACGGTTCCTCCGCCAAGATGGTCTGGATCGGTTAGGCGAACCGCAGCAACTCCAGAATCGATTGTTTTAAAAGCATTCTCAAGTTTTGGGAGCATTCCTGAGTAAATAACTCCACTCTCTTTTAACTCTGCAAATTGCTCTCGGTTAATTGATGGAATTGCCGAGTTATCATCGTTGATATCCATTAGCACTCCCGGCTTATCAAAGCAGAATGTCAGCTCCACCTCATATCGCTCGGCAAGAGCCGATGCTACTGCATTAGCAACACTATCGGCATTAGTATTCAAAAGTTCACCCTCTTTGCTAAAGGTTATGGGCGAGAACACAGGCATGATTCCCTTTTCAAGTAGCATTGAGACCATATCACAATTAACACTCTCAATATCGCCAACATATCCCCAATCGATATCTTTTACAGGACGCTTATGTGAAACAACAATTCCCATGTCGCAACCTGACACTCCGCAAGCATTCACTCCACGTTTCTGTAATTCGGCAACAACGGTTTTGTTTGCTAATCCGGCGTATGCCATTACCGTTACCTTCAATGTCTCGGCATCGGTAATCCTGCGTCCTTCATGCATTTTTACCTCTAAACCCAATTTTGTTGCCAATTGTCCTGCCAAGGTTCCACCTCCATGTACAAGAACGCAGTTTGGGTAGTATTTGGGAAGTTCATCGCAAAGGCGGTTTAACAACTCTTTGTTCTCGATGAGCTTTCCTCCTATCTTGATAACCTTTATCTTTTTCATAGGGTTTGGTTTTAGAATTTTTTCATTGTACCATGGAATGCCTCAAGGAAGCGGTCGCAATCTTCACGTGTGATTGTCAAAGCCGGCAACAAACGCAATGTGTTTGTTCCTGCCATTCCTGTCAACACTCGGTACTCATTCAGAAGCACGCTTCTAAATTCACCTTGCGGCATTGGCAAATCTATTCCAATCATTAAACCTCGTCCGCGCATCTCTACTATGCGACTCTCTTTGCTAAGTTCATCCATTAGGTATTTTCCCTGCTCTGCTGCATTCTGCACCAAATTCTGGCTGTTCATAACCTCCAAAACTGCCAATGCCGCAGCACAAGCCAGGTGGCTTCCTCCGAATGTAGTTCCAAGCATTCCCTTAACTGCCTCAATCTCAGGTTTTATTAAAACTCCTGCCATAGGGAAACCATTGCCTATTCCCTTTGCCATAGTAATCATATCAGGCTTAACTCCGCTCTGTTGGTGTGCAAAGAATAGTCCGGTTCTTCCATATCCAGATTGAATCTCATCAAGAATAAGCATAGTGCCGGTTTCATTACACAACTCACGCATCTTCAATAGGTACTCATCGTTTGGTACCTGAATACCTCCGACTCCCTGAATACCTTCAATAAGAACTGCTGCATAACACTCCTTTCTCAGCTCCTCCTCCAAAATAGCTACATCGTTCATAGGAATAAATGTAACCTTTTGTGTTTTATTGATTGGAGCTTGAATTTTAGGGTTGTCTGTAGCTGCCACAGCTTGACTGGTACGTCCATGGAATGCCGATTTCATGACAAGAACAGAGTCGCGTCCGGTCTTGAACGAGGCCAACTTCATAGCATTCTCGTTAGCTTCGGCACCGCTGTTACATAGGAACAATTTGTAGTCAGGGTACCCGGCTGTTTTGCACAACAATTCTGCCAACTCCAACTGCAAAGGATTCTTTACAGCATTAGAGTAGAAACCAATATTGTTCAACTGCTCTGTGATTCTCTGTACGTAGTGTGGATGAGAGTGTCCAATTGAGATAACCGCATGGCCACCATAAAAATCGAAATACTCTGTTCCGTTTGCATCCCACAATAATGAACCTTTAGCCTTAACCGGCTCCACATCCAACAATCCGTATACTTCAAACAGATTTGACATACCTTAATTATATTAGAAGTAGTTAGCTTTTAATTTCAATCCACAACACTCATCCAATCCGCACATTAGGTTCATATTTTGGACAGCCTGTCCCGATGCTCCCTTAAGCAGATTATCTATAGTTGAGGTTATAAGAAGTTTATCTCCCTCTTTTGCCAAGTGTATATAACAGAAGTTGGTGTTTACAACCTGCTTCATATATATAGCTTTGTCGCTCACGCAAACAAATGGATGGTTTGCATAATAGTTTTTATACAACTCCTTAATCTCTTCGAGCGAGGCATCAGTTCTTACAACAATATCAGAAAATATTCCTCGGCTATGGCATCCGCGTACTGGTACGAATGCAATGTCAGGAACTATTGAACCTCCGCTCTTTGTAAGTGTCTCACCAATCTCAGCCAAGTGCTGATGAGTAAATATCTTGTAATTTGACAAGTTGGCGGTACGATTACTGAAGTGGGTGTCGTTAGTGGGCTTTTGGCCGGCTCCGGTTGAACCGGTAATTCCCACCACTGTAACCTGCTCAGGAGCCAAGTTCGCTGCAACCAAAGGCAACAATCCCAACTCTATTGATGTAGCAAAGCAACCAGGATTGGCAATATGTTTTGCCTTTTTAATCTCGTCGCGACTAACCTCCGGCAATCCATAAATAAAATCGCCTGCATCTTTTGCCAAACGGAAATCATTTCCCAAGTCAATAATCTTAACGCTCTCAGGGATAGAGTGGCTCTCCAAATAAGCCTGCGATACTCCGTGCCCCATACATAGGAATAGCACATCAATATCGTTGAAATCTATCTCTGAGAAGTGCAAATCACACCACAAAAGGTCAGCATGTACAGATGATACATGCTCGCCTGCGTGGCTCTCGCTGGCAATGTAGCGAATCTCAGCCTCGGGGTGGCAAAGCAACAAACGGGTTAGCTCGCCCGCAGTATAACCTGCACCACCTGCAATTCCTACCTTTACCATAAGTTCTTCTCCTCCTTGTTTACAGCATTGTATATCTTCAATGGCATGCCGTAAATGTTGGTGAATCCCTTAACATCATCGGCAGTCCATGCGCTGTTCTTCTCTCCGTATTGAGCAAAGTCAGAGCTCATCAAGTCATGCTCGGACTCTATTCCTACCAAATCGAAGTGGTATGGAGATAGTTTAATAACAACCTTACCGCTTACATTACGCTGGCTGCTATCAAGGAACTTCTCAATATCACGCATAACAGGCTCTTGGTACATTGACTCGTGCATAAACATTCCGTACCATGTGCCCATCTGATCTTTCCAATACTGTTGCCACTTTGTCAAAGTGTGTTTCTCCAATAACTCATGGCTCTTGATAATCAACATTGGGGCAGCAGCCTCGAATGCTACACGTCCCTTGATTCCAATGATAGTATCACCTACGTGGGTATCACGTCCAATAGCCCATGCAGCACCAATCTCCTCAATCTTCTGAATAGCTTTAACTCCACAAAGAGCCTCGCCGTTTACTGAACAAACCTCTCCGTTCTTATAACCAATCTCAAGAAGCTCCTCGCCGCTCTTTTGTAGTTGAGAAGGGAATGCTGAGCCGGGAATATTTGTCAAAGAGCAAAGAGTCTCTTTACCTCCAACCGAGGTTCCCCACAAACCCTTATTGATTGAGTATTCCATCTTCTTCCAATCAGAATCAACTCCATGCTTCTTCAAATAGTCAATCTCATACTCACGTGAAAGACCCATATCACGAGTTGGAGTGATAATCTTGATATCCGGAGCAACTACCTGGAATGTCAAGTCAAAACGAACCTGATCGTTTCCGGCAGCAGTACTTCCGTGAGCAATTGCGCTTGCTCCGATACTCTTTGCATAGTTTACAATTGCTAATGCCTGGAATGTACGCTCAGAACTAACTGATATAGGATATGTTTTGTTTCTCAATACATTTCCATATACCATATATTTGATACACTTGTCATAGTACTCTTTTGAAACATCAAGGTTTGCGTGACTCTTTGCTCCCAAAGCATAAGCCTTCTCCTCTACAGCCTTAAGTTCCTCTTCGCTGAAACCTCCAGTGTTTGCCAATGCAGTATGCACCTCCATGTGCAACTCTTCACTCAAATATTTTACACAGAACGATGTATCCAAACCACCGCTGTATGCCAATACTACTTTTTCCATGATATCTATTTTTTATTATTACTTACTTGTCTTTTTGAAAAGCTTTGACCAAATATGACCCTTTGGTGCGCTCTTCTCTGCCTCAGCCTCGGCTGCTTCGTGTTTTGCAACCTCTTCGGGATCATACAACATGCCGGTACATAGACACTTGGTCATGTTTGTGCGTTTAAGAATATCGTAGTTTACACATCCCTGACAACCCTTCCAGAACTCCTCGTCATCGGTGAGTTTTGCAAATGTTACAGGTACATAACCCAACTCGGTATTGATTCTCATCACTGCCTCGCCCGTTGTCAATCCAAATATTTTAGCATTTGGGAATCTCTTGCGAGACAATTCAAATGCTGCATGTTTAATGCGTCGTGCCACACCATAACCACGGTACTCCGATTTTACAATCAAACCGGAATTGGCCACAAACTTCTCATGGCCCCAAGACTCTATATAACAAAAGCCAACAAACACATCGCCATTCATGGCAATGATTGCTTTGCCTTGCAATATTTTATCTGCAATATATTCGTCGGTTCTACGTGAAATACCTGTTCCACGAGCAGCCGCTGCTGCTGCAATTGTGTCATTAATTTCGGTAACGTAGGGCAAATGCTCCTTCGTTGCAACCATAACATCGATTTTCATCTCTCCAAAAACCTTATTAGTTAATCGAATACTTCATTGAAAAACAGAGTGCAAAGTTATGCATTAAAATGGAGTGAGAATAGAGATTTTATGCAGTTTTTATAGTTAATAGCCCTAAAAAAGCGTAAAAAATGGACTCTTTTTTAATTTTTATGCAATTACAGATGGGTAGTGGGTATTTATGCAAAACTTGTATGTTGATTTTTACGTAGAAAAGTGGCATTAAGATTTCAATTATGAGGCTACAAATTTTACTTATAATAACCTTTATGGTTAGTTCAGTAGTGCCGCTTCCGGCTCAACAAATAAAGCCTGAAATAAAAGGGAATGGATATACCCTTTTACAACGGAGAAGCGTGCCTCCGTTCTCAAATATCTCAATAAGAGATAATCTTGCTCTTTACATATCCCAAGGCGATACTATGCCCTTGACTATTGATGCCGATGATAACCTCTTTGATTACATTATAACCGAAGTGAATGGTTCAACCTTGAACGTTCAAATTGCAGATACGGTTGAACTAAAACATGGTAAGGGAACCGGACTATTTGTCTCAACTCCTCAGATAAACGAGATAATTGCAAATCATAGTGCCAAAGTGGTTGGAAGCAAAGTTCTGCAAGGTGATAAGTTGAAAATTTCTTGTAAAATTGGTTCAAGCATAGAGTTGACCTTGAACTATAAAATGGTACATGTCGAGTGCGACTCTACATCGCATATTAAGCTTCGTGGGCATGTTGATTCAATCTTCATTAAACAAGGTACCGGCCCCTATATTAAAATGGATAAATTAAGTGTTGATTTCAGTAACAATTATTAGGTTATTTATTAAACATTATGTAAATTGCACCCTGATATATCAGGTGCAATATGTATAGATTTTTACAGATATTTACAGTAGTTGCTACAATGTTGTGTGGTTATGCGGTGCAAGCTCAAGTACAACAGCAGGGTAATATAAATGCAGAAGAGGAGTGGGAGCAACTCGCCGATGAGTTGCTCGATGATGAAGATATTACCGATTACGAGAGTTGGTGGCAAAAATTGGAGGAGACAAAATTGAATCCCTTAAATCTCAATACGGTTTCTTTTGACTCCTTAAAAATGCTTGGTCTTCTTTCTGAAAGACAAATTGAGAATATTTTGCAATTCAGAAAGGATTATGGAGGTTTTATGCATGTAAATGAGTTGCTTCTGGTCAATGGAATTGGATTAAAACATTTGGGAGCATTGCAACCATTGGTGTATGTTGATTCCCCTGAGCATAAGGAGCGTATAAAGGCTTTAAAAGAGGGAAGCAAGCATGAGGCCTTGTTGAAGATGCATGGCTACCTTCCGCAAAATGATTATTTGAAAACAAACAGATATCCGGGAGCTCCCTTTAGTACAATGGTAAAGTATAAGGGCACACTTCATAAAAGATGGAGTTTTTCATTAGTGGCAGAGAGTGATGCGGGTGAGAAGTTTTTTACAAACTCTCAAAAAGGCGGATTTGATTTCTATTCAGCACACATTGGTCATAAATCGGACAGAACCATATCGCAGTGGATAATAGGTGATTATCGAGTGCAGTGGGGTCAAGGGTTAGTATTGTGGCAAGGTTTTACTTCTGGCGGTTCCTCTGGTTTGGCAGGATTGGAAAAGAGTGCAGCAGGTATTAATCCATACACCTCGGCAGCCGAATATGGGTTTTTCCGTGGAGGAGCAATGGCAATACAAGCTAACAAGAATTTATCGTTCCAAATTATTGCATCATACAACAAAATTGATGGAAAGATAGTTACCGACACTCTTGGAGATATTGAAGATTATATCTCATCGATTTATGAGACCGGATATCACCGTTCTGCGACAGAAAGGGCGGGCAAACGGAACATTGATGAACTTGCATTTGGAGCTTCGGCAATTTATAACACATCTTTTGCTAAGTTTCAATTACACTATCTTCACTACGATTTGAATCCATATTTGGCAAAAGGTCAACAGCCGTATCAAAAGTATAATGACACCTACCAAAATAGAGATTTGTTTGGTTTTTCATGGAAAACTTCAATAAAGCAGCTCTACTTTTTTGGTGAGTTAGCACTTAATGACAAAGGCGCAACAGCCTTGCTTGCGGGATTGCGCAGAAACTTTAAACCATTGAACGTGGGTGTTTTATACCATCGTTATGATAAAAAATATACCGGCAGTTACGCTGCAGGATATGGAATTTATGACAACACCTCCAATGAGGAGGGAGTTACGGTGGCTCTTGAGGCCTCGCCCACAAAACATTGGCAAATGAGAATGGCTGCCGACTACTATCACTTCTTTTCTGCCCGTTACAACGCAATTTTGCCACATAATGGTTTTAAGGTTATAGGCGAGGTTTTACACAACTCACCTCGCTGGCAAAATCAACTTTCGGTGAAGTTTAGTGCAAAACCTGATCAGGTAACTCCGAATTTTAAATCGCGCAGAAATACATTGTCGCTAAAATTGCAAAGTGCATTTAAAATAAATAATAAGCTTGAGGTAAGGGCTCGCGGACAATACGTCTATACAAACAAAAATCAGCACATTGATTTGGGACACATGTTCAGTGCTGACCTGATCTATACAGCAAATAGTAAATTCAAGTCACAATTCCGTGTTGCATATCATAACACAGACTCTTATTACTCAAGGATTTATCTATATGAGAATAATGTTCTGTATGGTTACTATACTCCATCTTTCCAGGGCGAGGGTTGGCGTGGTTATCTAAATCTCTCGTATAAACCCCTTAAGTCCTTTACTATATATGCAAAGGGTGGTGTGACATACAGACCGAGTGACAATCAACCTGCCCAAGGTGACATTGTTGCCCAATTGCGTTATACCTTTTAATATTTTTTATTACTTTCGCAGAATATATACAAGTAGCAATATGACACCAAAAGTTAGTATTATTATGGGTAGCACGTCAGACCTTCCTGTAATGGAGAAGGCGTGTAAAGTATTAAATGATTTTAAGATTCCTTTCGAGGTTAATGCGTTGTCTGCACACAGAACCCCTGCCGAGGTTGAGCAATTTGCTCATAATGCAGCAGGACGAGGAATTGAAGTTATTATAGCGGGAGCAGGAATGGCTGCGCACCTTGCCGGAGTTATTGCTGCAATGACACCGGTACCGGTAATTGGCGTTCCAATCAAGTCCTCGTTCGAGGGTATGGATGCTCTATTAGCAATGGTACAAATGCCTCCGGGAATTCCTGTTGCAACTGTTGCTGTTAATGGCGCAATGAATGCCGGAATTTTAGCTGCTCAAATTCTTGCAGTGGGTTCACCGGAATTGAAAGAGCAAATTGTATCATTCAAAGAGGGATTAAAGAAAAAGATTGTTGATGCTAATAAAGAACTTTCAGAAGTTAAATACGATTATAAAACTAATTAATTTTATTTAACTTTGCACTTTGATTAAAGGTGTGATGGAAAAGGTAACTCTACACGACAAGACATTTAGATTACTCTACTCTCACGATGAGCTATGTGATGCAGTAAAGATGTGCGCAGATAAGATTTCAGCTGATTACAAAGATAAAGAGCCACTCTTTATAAGTGTTCTTAATGGCTCCTTTATGTTTACGGCTGAACTTATGAAACGCATAGATGTGCCAAAGGGAGAGGTGTGTTTTATAAAAGTATCCTCGTATCAAGACATGGAATCAACAGGAACAGTATCACATTTAATAGGCCTGAACAGAACTATTGTTGGACGTGATATTGTTATTGTTGAGGATATGGTGGATTCTGGTTGTTCAATGTACAACCTGGTAAATAAATTCAAAGAGGATGGAGCTCGAAGCATAAGAATTGCAACGATGTTTATCAAACCAAATGCTTTAAAGTTCCCTATAACAGTAAATTATGTAGGTAAGGAGTTGGAGAATGATTTTGTTGTGGGATTTGGCTTGGATTACAACGAGTACGGCAGACAACTTTCTGATCTGTACGTATTGGACGAGAACTAATATTGATTTATGGCATCGACAAACTTCGTAGATTACGTTAAAATATATTGTAGAAGCGGAGCCGGTGGAGCCGGTTCTGCGCATCTGCACAGAGATAACTGGACTGCAAAAGGTGGCCCGGATGGAGGAGATGGTGGCCGAGGCGGTCATATCTACATTCGTGGAAACCGCAACTATTGGACTCTTATCCACTTGAAATATGCTCGTCACGTCTTTGCCGGCGATGGAGAGAATGGTAGCAAGTGTCGTAGTACAGGTGCCAATGGCGAGGATAAAATTATTGAGGTTCCATTGGGAACCGTTGCTCGCGATGCAGAGACCGGTGAGAAAATTTGCGAAGTTACCAAGGATGGTGAGACAGTAATTATGGTTAAAGGAGGTCGTGGAGGATTAGGAAACTGGAACTTTAAGTCTCCAACACTTCAAACACCACGTTTTGCTCAACCAGGTGAACCCCGTGTTGAGAGAACTGTAATTTTGGAGTTGAAGGTTCTTGCCGATGTAGGATTGGTTGGTTTCCCTAACGCAGGAAAATCAACCCTATTGTCAGTTGTTTCAGCAGCAAAACCAGAAATTGCAGACTACCCATTTACCACTCTTGTGCCAAATTTAGGTATTGTTTCATATCGTGATAATCGCTCATTTGTAATGGCTGATATTCCGGGAATTATTGAGGGTGCTCATGAAGGAAAGGGCTTAGGTTTGAGATTCTTAAGACATATTGAAAGAAACTCAGCCCTTCTGTTTATGGTGCCTGCCGATAGTGAAAACATAAAGGCCGAGTACGAAATATTACTTAATGAGTTACGCCAATACAATCCGGAACTTCTTGACAAAAAACGTATATTGGCTGTCACTAAGTGTGATTATTTGGATCGCGAGCTAATAGAGGAGATAGAGAAGGATATGCCGAATATCCCATACGTATTTATCTCGTCGGTAATGCAAACCGGTATAACAGAGTTGAAGGATTTGATTTGGAGTGCTTTAAACTGATTTGCCATGCCATTAAATTTACCAAACGGACTTCCAGCCATTCAGGCCCTAAAGCAGGAGAATATCTTTGTCTTTGACCGAGATAGAGCGGCTCGTCAGGACATAAGACCACTAAGAATAGTTATTCTTAATCTTATGCCCATTAAGATTACAACCGAGACCGACTTGATACGTTTGCTATCAAACACCCCTTTACAGCTCGAAATAACCTTTATGAAGGTTAAGAGTCACACCCCTAAGAATACTCCTATTGAGCACATGAAGATGTTCTATAAGGATTTTGAGATTCTTAAGGAAGAGCGTTTTGATGGAATGATTATTACGGGAGCACCTGTTGAGCAGATGGATTATGAGCAGGTTGGCTATTGGAGTGAAATGCAGGAGATTTTCAACTGGAGCAGAACACATGTAACATCAACATTGTACATCTGTTGGGCTGCTCAGGCGGGATTATACCATTTCTATGGTATTCCTAAATATCCGCTTCCAGCAAAAATGTTCGGAATTTTCCCTCACAAAATAACTACAGACAGAACGCTTCCTATATTCCGAGGATTCGATGACAAATTCTATGTTCCACATAGCCGTCATACTGAGATTCGCAGAGAGGATATTGAGAAGTGCAGTGACTTAACAATCTTGGCAGAATCAAATGAGAGCGGAGTTTATATGGTAATGGCTCGTAATGGTAGGGAATTCTTCATTACAGGGCATTCTGAGTATGCTCCAAACACATTGGATAATGAATATAAACGAGATTTGGGTAAAGGTTTGCCTATAAATATGCCTCAAAACTACTACATTGATAATAATCCCGATAAGGGCATAGAGGTTTTGTGGCGAGGACACGCAAATCTACTCTTTACAAACTGGTTGAACTACTATGTTTATCAAGAGACCCCATACAATATAGACGAAATTAAATAACAATTAATAAATACAAGGTATGAAGATTTTAATCATCGGTGCCGGAAACATTGGAGGTGCCATTGCATGTGGAATTTACAACAAGGGAGTTGTAAAACCTGAGGAGCTTACCTGCTCTGACCTTATTGAGCAGAATTTGATTAACCTACAAGCAAAGTGCCCTGGAATTAACGTAACACAGGACAACATTGAGGCAATCAAGCAGAATGACATTATTATCGTTGCAGTAAAACCATGGGTTATTGAGCCTGTTTTGGGAGGAATTAAGGAGGCTTTGAATCCAGAGAAGCACCTATTGTTGTCAATTGTTGCCGGAGTTAACTTCGAGAAACTTGACAGATATTTGGG
Organism: Bacteroidales bacterium; assembly: GCA_015061245.1. Classification (GTDB taxonomy): domain Bacteria; phylum Bacteroidota; class Bacteroidia; order Bacteroidales; family Marinifilaceae; genus RGIG9079. The sequence continues at coordinate 2,145 of SUWY01000026.1, read as the reverse complement.
AGGTTTGAATATTCCTACATTCCGTGTTATTCCTAACATTGCTATTGAGGTTGGTAGCAGTATGACATTCGTATCTGCAGACAAGGCAACAAAAGAGCAACAGGATTTGGTTGTAGAGATGTTTGACAAACTTGGAAAGGCATACTTGATTAAGGAGAACTTAATGAGTGCCGGAACTGCAGTTGCATCAAGTGGTATCGCATTTGCATTGAGATACATTCGTGCAGCATCTGAGGGTGGAGTTGAGCTTGGTTTCTATCCTGAGCAGGCAAAAGAGATTGTTATGATGACAGCTCAAGGCGCTGTTGACATTCTTCGTGCTCACAACAGCAACCCTGAGCAGGAGATTGATAAGGTAACAACTCCTGGAGGTATCACAATCCGCGGATTGAATACCATGGAGATGGCCGGATTTACCAACTCAGTTATTAAGGGAATCTTGGCAAGTAAGTCTAGCTAGTAGATATTACATACTTAATACAAAAGAATGGAGCCTGTTTGCAAAAATAGGCTCTTTTTTTGTCTGTCAGAACAAAGAAAAATCGAAAGCAGGCTGCTTATGTAGCTCCAACTCCAGAGCCAACTCCAGAGCCAACTCCTGGTGATGGAATCGTTGCTGATATGACAGTAACATTCGAGTATGAGGCAGGTGCAGCAAGTGGAAAACTTGATGGTGCAGAGATTACAGCTGCAGCTAAAACAGCTCTAGGATTAGAGGATTTGGCAGGTGCTCAAATTATGGGATTCTTGGCAGATGGTACAATGGCAGAACTTCAAACAACAGTTGCTGTTGAGGGTGGATATGCTTGCGATGGTTGGATGACTGTAGACGGAACCATGACATCATGGGGAACAGAGCATGCTGTTTGTATTAAACCATGGAGCACACCAGAGTCAATGGATGTATTCTTGGCAAGCACAGAGGTAGGAACAACTGCTGTTGGTTACTTTGCATACGTAAATGGCGATGCTAAGTATGTTGTAAAAGTAAACGTAACTGTAGTAGAGCCAACTCCAGAGCCAACTCCAGAGCCAGGTGAGAAGATTGAGATCGAGGCTGACTATGTACTTGAGGTAGAGGTTGCTCAGGACAATAATTACGGTGCAACATATATCGCATTGGATGGAACAGAGTTAGGTTACTGGGGTAAATATTCAGACCCTGCAAAGTATGTAACAACTATCCAGGATGTATCAGTAGATATTACTCCAGAGATTGAGGCTGCTCTTGGAATCGAGGCAGACGGATTGGAGGATGCAATCAATGGCGGTTCTGTATACGTAGGTGCTTATGGTCTTGACGAGAATGGAGAGGTTTACTTCAGAGATTGTTATGACGAGAGAGGTTCTAACTTCTTCTATTGGTTCTCAGAGGCTGGTTACGCTCAGGGATGGGGTGACGGTGCATTCTTCTGTATCGACAACATTGGATTCCACTCAGATGCTATTCAGCTTTATGGAACAACTTGTATGTTCCCATCTAGCGCACAGATTGGATCAACATATTCTGGTTACGTAGTATTCAAGACTGATGATGCTGAGTACGTAGTAGAGGTTAAAGGTACTGCAGTTGCTGTGCCTGAGGCACAGCCTCTTCCAGAGTATGATATAGTTTATAATATTGAGCGCGAGTATAGTTGTGTTTATGTAGCTGAGTATGGAGCGCCTGCAGAAACATTCACTTTGGAGATTGAGATGGCTGATATTCAGGCAGCTATCGGAGGAACTCCCGATGTGATTATGATGAATTATCTTGATGAGAATCTTGAGGAGAAATGGGATTTATGGCAAGGAGGAACAACCGCTAATTATGATGGATGGTTTGGAGCTAACGGAGCTGCGGCTTGGGGAAATGGCTCATTGCTTTGTATGAAACCAACAGCAACAGGTTCTTTCTCACAGATATGTTGTTTCCCTGATATTGAGCTTCCATCTTCTGCACAAGTAACCTTCCGTTATTGTAATTCTGCTACAATGAAGGCTGCTGATGTGAAGATTTCAGCAACAATTACTGCTGAGTAATAATAGCTTACTCAATCAGTATTATACAATCAGAGGGCGGTCATTGTGAAGTGAACCCCAAAGTTTGGACAAAAAACTTTGGGGTTTATTTTATGCTTAAGAAACACGACTATTCAGCATTGC
>SUWY01000025.1 GCA_015061245.1 Bacteroidales bacterium | reverse complement strand
ACCTCTATATTGCAACGAACCTTATGATCGTATGGGTTTACAATCCTTATCCTTTTGGTAAAATGAAAGGCATCATCTTGATTCTGCATCCAATAGGTGTAAGCATGAAATATATAATCGCCCTGTTTTAAATTCTCAGACACAGGAAAAAATCCGCTGAAAGTTGAATCGGAACCGGAAAGTCCAATCTTTTCTCGCCAATGAATAGTGTTGGTTCTATCTGCCAGTTCAACGTATATATATCTGCTTAAATCTGCAGGTAGATTGGTGGCGGCACTTAATAAATATCCCTTAAACCATAAGGTATCTCCGGCTTGACAACTCTCCTTGTCTACGTGAACAAATAGTTTCTCCTGCTTTGTGGCATTTAAATAATCGTATAACCCCTGCATTATGTTTTGCTCTACAGACAATGTATCGTTGAATTTAAACGCATATACATAGTTTAGTGATAAACACAAGGTACTTATCAATAATATAACGTATCTGTTTATATATGTATTTAGAGAGTGTTGATTCTCTGCAACACTCTCTAACATATTTCTAATAGGCATGTCACAAAACAAATTATAAATATCTATCAAGTTCAAATGTTATATGTAAATGAATTGTATAGATATCTCCCATATCGCTATTATAAGTGATAATAAGTTGTGGAGAGAAAAGTCTATCAGCAACACTCTCTATAACCTTCCTATTGATTTTGATTGTTAATTTATTGAAATCATTGGTACCAATATAAGCAACGATTACTGACTCATCCCCATCAATAGGCATGATAGCTCCGTTCTGTGCTATTGCAAAACCATATTTAAACCCTGATGGTAACATTGCATCCTCTGCTTGAAGAGTTTCATGATGTGTAATCATTTGGTCTCCGGGCATATATACACCACCTTTATATGATAACTGCATTTTCCCTGATTCAACATCCATAATTATGTCGCCATTATATCTGGCATCCTCGGATAAACAAAATAACAGATCATTCAATGATTTCGTTATCTCATTTTCTACATCATCAAAAAACACCGACTGACCTACTCCTCCAAAATAGCAGTGCAGATCCTTCGTTTTATACATATACTCTTGCTCCCACTCATTTTGAGTCATACCATTAATCCCATTAGCAAAGTTATATTCCTTGTCAGTAACTCCACTAGCTGATTGTATTACCTTAAATTGCAATGTTGTCGGCTTCTTTACACCCTCAAAAGTTATTTCAACAATTCCCTCACGTTTTGCTCCCAAATTTTCTGAAATGGTAATTGTATATTCATAATCAGCAACAGCCCTAGCTTCATCATTTATAGTTATCCACTCCACGGTAGATGTCAAAGTATGACTACGATTGGTTTTTACTACAATTGTTCTTTCGCCTCCAGCAGCATCGATAATTACTGAGTTATTTAGTAATTGACAGGTATCTTCGCCAGGCATTATTACTGGTTGCGTTGGGGTTGGCACAGGGTCATCTGAACTTTCAGAACTACATGCAAAAAATACAGGGAACAAACCAGTTATAATCAATATTGTATATTTATTCATAATTACATTTTAATTTTGTTCAACAATTTTATTTCCTATTTCTACGGGTTCTGTATATATTGTCATAGAATATACATTACCTGATTTAAAATTCATTCCCTTATATCGCATTCTAGAAACAACACCTTTATCTGTTTCAATTGCAATAATAAGTCCCTTTGACGAACTATCATACGGCAATATAGATGCCTTAATTTTTGCATCTTGACCAGGAGCAATGGAACACCAATCTCCCTGAGTTATTACCTTAAGGGAGTCAACACTGGTAAGAGGCTGAACAGTCATAAATCCATCTCCGCTCTCAGCAAGAACATCAACATTTCCTTTAATCAACAATAATTTCTCTTCCGATTCAATAGAGAGTCCTTTTAGATTAAGTGTTTCCGAACCATTATTACATACATTAAATTCTAACCATGCGTTCATACGATTAAATTGGATTTGAGTTGAAGCTTCTTTAGCAACTGCAGGGATTCCTACCAAGCAATCGTATTTAGTAATATGAGATCCCATAGCATCGGTTTGTACTTGCTCTGTTGGAATTTCAAGCGTAAGCGCCCGGGCCCTTATTCCCGTTGTTGATGTATGATCTTTTGTTACTGCTTCATTATATGGATAATATGCATATAGGGTTTCGTCTTTCTCTATCATACATGCAGTTTCAGAATCTGCCTGATTAAAATCTTTAGCAACAATAAATTTTGCATTATCTATATATTTACCAAAGACTCCTATTTGATCACCCGCTTCAAAAGAGGAAGTCAACCCATCGCATGTTACTCTAGAATCTTCCTGCCCAGCAACTTCAACTTTTATAGTTGATAATTTTGTTGTCTCCACTACAGGAGCCTTAACATCCTCCTCGCAAGCCAACATCATGCTACATAACATTGGCAGAAATAAAACTCTTTTCATACTCTCTAATAGGTATTTATGATATAATTTTAAAAAGCATCAATAGTTTTTACATATCTATGATACTTATAACTCTCTTTATCTTCTATGAAATAAAAACTCTCATCAATTAATATATCTACTTCTAAATAGATTTTATCATCTGACCATGTTACAGTTGGTACTTCATGATGACAAACTAGTCTCTTTCCTGCAGGAATTGTTCCTCTCGTAAATGTCATTGATGCCTCGGCATAAGTTAAGTGACGTATGCTCATTGTATCAATTATAAATTCAGTACTAACGATTGTATACAAACCAATTTCTGAACCTGTGTGACATTTAAGAGTCCCTAATTTTACCATTTGTCCTCCGGAAGAATCGTGTTCACCAAAAGTAAGTTGCTCTATTTGCGATGTTCTTGCTCTAACAGAATCACATGCTATTAATTCTAATCTTGGATCATGAGCGTTTAGCTCTAAATTCTCTTCGTATGGTGCAAAGTAATCCTCTGAACACGCATAAACTACAGCTACAACTATTGCGCATATCAACGCAAAATCAAAAATTTTCCTCATCTCTATTAAATTTTGTTTGATTTACTTTTTAATTCTTGAGTTTCTACTAACGGGCACAAAGATATAGCATAAAATTCTAAAAAAAAAATAAATTGTCCTCTTTTGGGGACATTTCTAATTTTTTTAAATAGTGCTTCTTCTAAAACTGAATTAAATATGCTTCTTCTGTATTGTCACTCGGGATATATCCCAATGGTCTTGGCAAATTTTCATCATAGAAAAAGGTCCAGCATGGCATATTGGCTTCGTACAAATAAAAAACTGGTTTATATTTACCTGCTAATTCGGACGTATAAGGCTTATAATCTCTCGTCTTTTCATTAAAACCCCATAATCTACAGCGCTTTGTTAATGGTGTCAATTGGTTGTGACTACTCCAATAAAAGGATGTTATATCTTTTTCTTCTAAGGTCTCTTCAGGAGTACAATTATAAGCAATCTTAAATAGAGTTGTATCTCCAGTGCAATTGTACTTAACAATATCTCCAAATCCATTTATTGAAAACACATCGCCAAATACATTGCATGTTCCATCTTGCTCTATATGAGCTAATCGGTATAATTGTTTTATCGTTGCATTTTTAAAATATACAGAATCGCCATTCACAAATCCCTCCCTAATTGGGAACCAATCCCAGAAGCTGAATCTACATAAAAATAAATTTTTACAATCAGAATATTTTGGTGGTATTTGCATTGCTATGTTATGCGTTTTACTAAAAATATCAGTAATGTCGTGCCGTGAAAAGGGGAACGTTAAATTCTTTGTTTTTGGATTATTTTCATATACTTTTAATAAATCATCATTTACCTCATAGCTATATTGCCATGTGCGCCACGATGCCATTGAATCCTTTGGCATGCCCATTACTTGGATTTCATCATATATTGACAATCTGTATGCAGTGTCATTGCCATGCACTTTGGGTAATAATATAGATGTATGTGAAGTCTCTGTAAATCTCCAATGAGCTTCAATCATTGCGCAAGGAATTCCACATGCTCTTAATGCTAAAGTTCCATAATGAGCTAATGCAATACACTCCATTGTGTGCATCTTTTCACTCATCTCGGGAGTCATATAATTGATATAAAAATCTCTTAGGCGGGTTCCATATTTAACATCTTTCTTAAGCTCCTTCATCATGAATAGTGCAACTTTCTTAATGTCCGCACAATCTCCTAATGAATCTTTAATCCTTTGCTCATATTTTTCTTTAAAATAACCTCTCCATTGTGAGAGCTCTTCGTTAGCATTTCGGTAAGGCAATATGTATCTGCAAAAATCTTTAAAATTAATATTTGCACTCCAATTGTTGTTTTGCCATGAATCAAACGCCAGGTCAATATTGCTAATTACATACTCTTTAGTTAGTGTATCCGCATCATATATTAATTTAGAATTAACAAAGTGTATCTTGTTTTTGTTTAGATAATATCGATAGGCTGTATCACTTCTAAACAATAGCGGATTTATGTTTTGTATCTCCTGACCTGTTGAATCAACAAGCATTTGTTTTATTCCATAGTGATATGTCGCATATTTATGTAAGTATGCGGCAGCTCTGCGTTTTAAGGTATCATTAGTGGAATGGTAATGTTTTTCAACCTCGTAAAACAGTGTATCTAACTTGTTTTTTCTGCTACAACCACATACCGCAAAAAGCAATATGATAAGTAAAAATTTGTGTGTACATCTCATATTGGTGTTTTTTTGTGCAAAAGTATTAATTTTCTTTGTTATTTTTCTATTATCTTTGCCTCGCTAGCAAATAAAATTATAATCATTGTGAAGAAAATATTTGATTTTGCGTTGATATGCGTAATAGTTACAGCTGTGGTTTATGCGTGTTCAGAGGATTACTTCGCGCCATACGAAGAGAATTTAGAGCTAAACGCTCATGATCCAAGATTAGAGTTGATAGCAGACGTTAATGTAGATATTGAAGGAACGCTAGGTTTGTATTAATCTGAATGAGATTTTATTACAGCATAATAACATTTGTCGTATTTATTATCTGTAATTTTAATATAAATGCGCAAGATATTTCGGATTCTGTAGGTGCAAAACTTCTAGATTACATATATTCTATTAAGGAAGAGAAGTTATTTGTACATACGGATAGGGAAAGTTATTTCCCTAAAGATACAATATGGTTTCGAGGTTATTTGGTAAATGCAACCACTAATAAATGTGTTGATCATAGTAGATATATCTATGTAGAACTTGTTGACCGCACAAATACTGTTCATTGGCGCGAGAAGGTAGGTAGAAATTTGAAGGACTCTACTTTCTCAGGTTATTTTCCAATACCTGAAATCTCTCAAGGAGAGTATTTTCTTCGATGTTATACTTTTTACATGCAAAATCAAGAAGAGGAGTTTATTTATCGTAAAAAGATTCGCATAGTCAATCCCTACGACCATAGAGTTGTATGCAGGACAAGCGTTCGTAATTTAAGTAATGATGATAAATTATTGATACTTCGTTTTGAGAATGAACAGGGAGAATTACATACGCATGTAGAATTTAATTACAGGATTCCCGGTGAGACCCCTTTTGATACTGCTTACACAATGAATACCGGGTATAATGGAATTGCACGTATTCGTATGGGTAAAGATGCCGATTATATCTGGATAAAATCAACCTTAAACAGTTTATGGGATATTGAACGTTATATTCCTCTAAGCAACTATAGACAAAATTATACTGTTCAATTTTTCCCGGAAGGAGGTGATTTACTTTGTGGAGTAAATCAACGTATAGCCTTTAAAGCGTTAGGGAGCGACGGATTAGGAATGCAAATAAGCGGACATATATATAATCAGCACAAACAGAAGATCTGCTCTTTTGAGAGTAACAAATTGGGAATGGGCAGTTTCTTCATAAAGTCTGATACATCCGCTTTTTATTATGCAGAATGCATATCAATACATGGCACCAAAAAGAGTTTTCAATTACCTCAAATATCCCTCGATGGTCGTGCATTACAATTAGCTACAGATAAAGAGAACGTTGTTTGTAATATTCTTAATTCTTCAGCTAAGAATGATTTATTATCAAATAGAACCTTATTGATACATTCGCGCGGTATGCCTTTGGCAATATTTAATGCAGAAGATGTAAATGGAAGATGTCTCAATTTATCCACATCTCCGGAGGGCGTGCTGCATTTTGTTCTGCTTGATAGTTTGTACAGAGTGGAGAGTGAACGCTTATGGTTTCATAGAAAGTTTACACGGGATAACCTATTTGCCAACATAATAAACTCTCCCACGCCTCGTAAGCCAGCTTATTGTTCGTTACAATTGGAGAGTTCTGATAGTATTAACAATACGGGGACATTCTCAGTTAGTGTTGTCAATAGTGGTCATACTGCTAATGATAACTCTCAGTATGGTATTGAATCATACCTACTGTTAACAAGTGATATACGTGGGTATGTCGAGAATCCTGCGCACTATTTTGTTAACACCTCAGAGGAGCGGATGAAAGATTTAGACCATTTAATGTTAACGCAGGGGTGGCGCAGATTTAATGTAACAGAAATCCTTCAGGATGTTATGCTACATAATCGTCCTTATTACATGGAACGAGGACAGTTTTTAAGTGGTCATGTAAAAAATTTCTGGGGTAGAGATAGTAAAAATGCAGAAGTTACTCTTCTTGGTAGTAATGGTTCTGCATGTAAAGTAACAACCGACAGTGTAGGACGCTTTCTTGCTAGTGATGTATATTATGATAGAGGCACCACTTTTGTAGTTCAGGCAGTAAGTTCATTAGGACGAAAGAGTTTGGAATTAAATGTAGATATGCCTGAATTTAAGAGAGTGGAAAGAGTCGAGCCCGATGGCACATTGAAAGATTTTGAGTCATTTATTAAACGTTACAGTAAAGACTATATTTTTGCAGATAACGGAGAAAGGCTTAAAACCATAGGAGTTGTAAAGGTTACCGAATATACAGATGATCGAGAGTTAAGTTATTTCGGACAACTTGCCGATGAAATGGAATATGAATACTATTGGCGTGGTAAGGAAGATTCTGAAAAATATGGACACAATATTTATCAAGGAACCAAAAGATACAATTACGATAGTACATACAACATCCACGGAGCAGATCCAACTAAAAATAGAGTTACCCTTTTTGACGCTGTTGCTCCTATACATTTACGACAAGAACAACAGACAGGACAACCAAGGGTGTTGGGATATAAACTTGTTCCAGACATTCCATGGAGCCGTAAATTATTTATTGGAAGAGGATTACAGGGAGGAGATGTTAATACTGCAGGAACTATCGAACCAGTATATGACAAAACATTGTCTCCACGAATAGAGATAAGTTTTAACATGCAAACACTCGTGCCATCAGCTCCTCAACAACAAAATGTGGAGTTTTACAAGCCGAGCTATAATGTTGCAACGGAACTGCTGAAAGAGGTTGTTGATGAAAAAATTACACGTTATTGGAATCCTAATGTTAAATTAAGTTCAGAGTATCCATATACAGTGGCATTCCCAACAGCAGCTGGCGATGGTAATCAGACATACACAATTACAATTGAAGGAATCACCGAAAACGGAACTCCAATCCACCACTCATTCCAGTATAGTTTGTGAAGTTGGATTTTATTGTTTGTTTTTTATCTTTTTTGTTTGTACTTTTGGCTTTGAAATAGCAAAGGGGTGCCCTTTATGATTAATATTGTGGCTGAGATTATACCCTGGAACCTGATACAGTTAGTACTGTCGTAGGAATTGTTAACATGGAGCGCACCGCTTTGTATTTCATATCACAATAAAATTAAATTCGTGAATATGAGATTGATAATTAACAACAAAGCAGTCGAGAGCGGTGCAGAAAATCTGACACAACTTTCTTTAGAATTGAATTTACCGGATACAGGAATTGCTGTAGCTGTTAATCAACGTATGATACCTCGTTCAGAATGGAGTTCTTTCATATTGAGCGAGGGAATGGATATAATTATCATTAAGGCTGTTTGTGGAGGGTAATATGTCGCAGGTTCAGTTTATTACCCATTTTACTGACAAGATTTCTTATCTTGATTCGGTATCTATTGCCTTAGAAGGTGGTTGTCGTTGGATTCAACTCAGAATGAAGAGTGCTGATTATACAACTCTATTAAATACGGCCCGCGAGGTGCGCCGTTTATGTAATCAATATAATGCGACATTTATAATTGATGATAATATTCAGGCTGTTATTGATGCTTATGCTGATGGGGTACATCTCGGCAAAAATGATATGCCAATTGCTGAAGCACGCAGAGTGTTAGGTAGTGATAGAGTTATAGGTGGAACAGCCAATACCTTCAATGATGTTGTTGCACATTACATTTCAGGTGCAGATTATATTGGTTGTGGTCCTTTCAGATTTACTACAACAAAATCCAATTTAAGTCCGATTCTCGGCATTGATGGTTATTCTGAAATTTTAAGGCAAATGAGAGAGACAGGTATATCTATCCCTTTGGTGGCAATTGGAGGAATAACAAAAGATGATATCCCCGAATTGTTTGAGGCAGGAGTTTCCGGAGTTGCCTTAAGTGGTGCAATTCTTAATGCAGATAATCCTGTTGAGGAGATGCGTGATATTATTACAAAATGTAGTGAGTATAAATAAAAAAGAGATATAATGGATAAGTTGATAATTGCAGGTAAAGAGTTTAACTCTCGCCTATTTTTGGGAACCGGTAAATTCCCTTCAAGCGAGTTGATGCAAAAGTCTATAATTGCATCGGAGACAGAGATGGTAACATTGGCTATGAAAAGGGTAGAGCTTAATGATAAGGAGGATGATTTGTTAACTCATATCCAATCGCCTTCTATACAATTGTTGCCAAATACTTCGGGTGTTCGTACAGCAGAGGAGGCAATATTTGCAGCTCAATTGTCACGAGAAGCATTTGGAACAAATTGGTTGAAGTTGGAGATTCATCCGGATCCAAAATATTTATTACCGGATTCAATAGAGACCTTAAAGGCTACTGAGAAATTGGTAAAGATGGGATTTGTGGTGCTTCCATATTGTCAGGCAGATCCAACTTTGTGTAAACATTTAGAGGAGGCGGGTGCTGCTACGGTTATGCCATTGGGTGCTCCAATCGGAACAAATAAAGGTTTGCGTACCAAAGATTTTTTGCAAATCATCATAGAGCAATCCAACGTGCCGGTTGTTGTAGATGCAGGAATCGGTGCGCCAAGTCATGCAGCCGAGGCGATGGAGATGGGAGCAGATGCCTGTTTGGTTAATACAGCTATTGCTGTTGCAGCCAATCCGATTGAAATGGCAATAGCTTTTAAGGAGGCTGTTATATCGGGAAGAAGAGCATTTGAAGCCGGACTGGGCTCAGTTATGCACAACATGCAGGCATCTGCGTCCTCGCCCCTAACTGCATTCCTTAATGATTAAAGTTGTTTGATATTTATTCGCAAAATAGTATGGATAATCAGAATAAACAACCTTATGCACAAAGGGAAAAGTGTTATATCAGTGGAACCTTGTTTCCGTTTATTAAGGTGGGAATGCAGAGGGTAAATTTAACACCTACGGTGAATGTGGTTAATGGTGAAAGAGTGGTTACTCCGAATGAGCCTCTCTATATTTATGATACAAGTGGTCCTTTTTCGGATTCCGGTATTGAAGTTGATTTAAAGAAAGGTATAGAGCGAGTGCGCGAGGGGTGGATTCAAAGTCGTGGAGATGTGGAACAGTTGTCGGATCTGAGTAGTGAATATGGTCGAATGCGAATGGCTGACAAAAATCTGGATTGCTTGCGTTTTGAGCATATCGCCAAGCTTTACAGAGCTATTCCCGGTAAGAGTATAACGCAAATGGCATACGCAAAAGCCGGAATTATCACACCCGAGATGGAGTATGTGGCAATCCGTGAAAATATGAACTGCAAGGAGTTAGGAGTTGATTCGTATATTACTCCCGAGTTTGTGCGAAGCGAGATTGCAGCCGGTAGAGCAGTTCTTCCTGCCAATATAAATCATCCCGAGAGCGAGCCGATGATTATAGGAAGGAACTTTTTAGTCAAGATTAATACGAATATCGGAAACTCAGCAACAACATCGTCAATAGATGAGGAGGTAGATAAAGCTGTCTGGAGTTGTAAATGGGGTGGTGATACTCTGATGGATTTAAGTACAGGTGCAAATATTCATGAGACACGGGAGTGGATTATTCGAAATTGCCCTGTTCCTGTTGGTACGGTTCCAATCTATCAAGCCCTGGAAAAGGTCGATGGAAAAGTTGAGGATTTGACTTGGGAGATATATAAAGATACCTTGATAGAGCAGTGTGAACAGGGTGTGGACTATTTTACTATTCATGCGGGAGTAAGATTAAAAAATGTTCACTTGGCAGACAAGCGCCTATGCGGAATAGTGAGCCGTGGAGGAAGTATTATGAGTAAGTGGTGTTTGTATCACAATCAGGAGAGCTTTCTATATGAACACTTCGATGAGATATGTGATATTTTAGCTCAATATGATGTTGCTGTTTCATTGGGCGATGGTCTGCGTCCAGGCTCTATTGCAGATGCAAATGATGAGGCGCAATTTGCGGAGCTTGATACATTAGGTGAGTTGGTTTTGAGGGCATGGGATAAAAATGTCCAAGCTTTTATAGAGGGACCGGGGCATGTGCCATTGCACAAGATTAAAGAGAATATGGAGAGACAGATAGAGAAGTGTCATGAGGCTCCGTTCTATACATTAGGACCATTGGTTACAGATATTGCTCCAGCCTATGATCATATAACATCGGCAATCGGAGCAACGCAAATAGGTTGGCTTGGAACGGCAATGCTTTGTTATGTAACACCTAAGGAGCATTTAGGCTTGCCAAACCGAGATGATGTTCGAACAGGTGTAATAACATATAAGATTGCAGCACATGCTGCGGATATAGCAAAGGGACATCCTGGGGCTATAATTCGTGACAATGCGCTTAGTAAAGCTCGTTTTGAATTTAGGTGGCGTGATCAGTTCCACTTGAGTCTGGATCCTGAAAGGGCATTGGAGTATTTTGAGGAGGGACACCATACTGATGGAGAGTATTGCACTATGTGTGGTCCAAATTTTTGTGCGTTGAAGTTAACTCATGAACTAAAGAGGTTGTAATGTTTTCCGATGAATTGAATAAAATCTCGTGGGACGAGGTTTCAAAAGAGATATATGCAAAAACTGATGCCGATGTGCGCAGGGCATTACAAAAGGAGAGTTGTGATGTAAATGATTTCATGGCGTTAATCTCGCCCGCAGCAGAGCCATATCTGGAGCAGATGGCTTTTCTGAGTCGGCACTATACGGAGGAGCGATTTGGTAAAACCATATCACTCTTTATTCCGTTGTATTTGACAAATTCATGTGCAAACTCGTGTGTCTATTGTGGATTTCATGTGACAAATCCAATGCCGAGAACAATATTGACAATAGAACAAATAGAGGATGAGTTTAAGGCTATAAAAGAGTTGGGACCATTCGAAAACATATTGTTGGTAACAGGCGAGAATCCGGTGAAGGCAGGTGTTCCCTACTTGGCAAAAGCGTTGGATTTGGCTAAGAGATATTTTGACAATCTGAAAATTGAGGTGATGCCCCTCAAATCTGAAGAGTATGCAGAACTTATAAAGCATGGATTGAATGGGGTAATATGTTTTCAGGAGACCTATAATCGTTCCAGATACAATATCTATCATCCAAGGGGCATGAAAGCTGATTTTGAGTGGAGATTAAATGGATTTGATCGAATGGGACAAGCAGGAGTTCACTCAATTGGTATGGGAGTTTTGATTGGCTTAGAGGATTGGCGTACCGATGTCACAATGATGGCCTATCATCTGCGCTATTTGCAGCGTAAATATTGGCGTACAAAGTATAGTGTGAATTTCCCCAGAATGCGTCCGGCAGAGAATGGAGGCTTTCAGCCTAACGTAGTGATGAGTGATAAGGAGTTGGCGCAATTGACCTTTGCAATGCGCATATTTGATCACGATGTGGATATATCCTTCTCAACAAGAGAGACTCCATATATTCGTGATAATATGGCAACTCTTGGAGTTACGACAATGAGTGCGGAGAGTAAAACCGAACCTGGTGGCTACTACACCTATCCCGATGCACTAAAACAGTTTGATGTTGATGATGCACGCTCGGCAAAAGAGATATTTCAACGCTTAAAAGAGTTAGGGCGTGAGCCGGTGTGGAAAGATTGGGATTCTTCATTTGATATTTTGACTAAATAGAGTTGATATGGATAGGTACATTCGTCAAATATCTCTTCCTGAAATAGGGGAGGAGGGGCAATATAGACTTAAAAATGCAAAAGTCCTTATCGTGGGAGTTGGAGGACTTGGTTCTCCAACAGCTCTATATCTGGTTGCTGCAGGAGTTGGGCGATTGGGAATTGTAGATGCGGACATTGTAGGTTTAAGTAATTTACAACGCCAAATTCTATATTCAGAGTCTGAGCAAGGTGAACAGAAGGTTTATGTTGCAAAAAAACGTCTAAATGGGTTGAATTCTCATGTAGAGGTAGTTGTATATCCCGAGTATATCAATAAAGAGAATATCGTTCGTATTATTTCGGGTTATGATATAGTGGTTGATGGATGTGATAACTTTGAAACTCGCTATCTTTTGAGTGATACTTGTATGGCTATGGGTAAAACTTATGTATATGGTGCAATAGAGGGATTTATGGGGCAGGTGGCACTATTTGATGTCAAGCATAGTGCAAAAACCTATAGAGATTTATATCCTGATTGTGGCGAGGGTTCAGAAATCGATAAGGCGGTAGTTGGAACAACTGCGGCAGTTGTTGGTGCTGTGCAGGCTCATGAGGTGTTGAAGGTGATTTGTGGCTATGGTGTGCCTCTTTGGGGACGTTTATGGTACATTGATTTACGAACAATGCTGAGTGGAATAGTGGAATTATGAAGAGAGTTGTTGTTATAACAAGACCAGACTTCTTTGAGGGTGAGTTGGAGATAGTGGTTGCTCTCTTTAGGGCAGGTTTGCAACTTTTACATTTAAGAAAACCGGGAGCCCTCGCTCATGAAATTGAAACTTTTATAGAGAAGATACCGAAAGAGTTTTGGAGACGAGTAGTTTTGCACGACCATTTTCACCTGGTTTCTAAATATGGTTTGCGAGGGATTCATTTGAATAGTCGTGCCAATAAGCTGCCTGTTGGCTATAAAGGTCAGATTAGTTGTTCTTGTCACTCCTTCGAAGAGATAAAGCTGTGCAAGGAGAAAAGTGATTATCTTTTTCTAAGTCCTATATATGATAGCATATCAAAAGAGGGGTATAAAGCGTCGTTTACAAGTGAAGAGTTGGCTGATGCTTGTAAAGAGGGGATAATTGACCAAAAGGTAATTGCACTTGGGGGAGTGACAATAGATAAGTTTTTGGAATTAAGTAGTTTGGGTTTTGGTGGGGTGGCTATGTTGGGAGATATATGGAGCAGAGATTGTGATAAAATTGTTGACTATTTTAAAATGATAAAAAGTAAGGTAATACCTCCGATAATATTAACCATTGCCGGTTCAGATAGTTCGGGAGGTGCCGGTATTCAAGCAGATATAAAGGCTATCTCGGCAAATGGAGGTTATGCGGCTTCGGTCATTACCGCCGTGACTGCACAAAATACAATGGGAGTAACTGCGATTCATGAGGTGCCTCAAAATGTTGTTTCAGGTCAGATAGATGCAGTAATGTCCGATTTAAAGGTGGATTCTGTAAAGATCGGAATGTTGCATTCGATGGATATTATTGATTGTGTGGTTAGAGGTATTGTTAAATATGCTCCTGAACATGTAGTATATGACCCTGTAATGATCTCAACAAGTGGTTCACGACTTATGCGAGAGGAGTGTGTTGAGTACGTAAAGAGCAGATTGTTGCCTCTTGCTACGCTGATTACTCCAAATATTCATGAGGCGATGATGCTCTCAGATAGGAAGATAGGTGGTGTTCCTGATATGGAGATTGTTGCACAAGAGTTGAGTGAAGAGTATGGGTGTGCAGTTCTGGTTAAAGGTGGACATCTGGATGGAAATTTGATGTGCGATGTGTTGTGGTATAAGGGGAAGTTATATCATTTTAATGGTGTTAGGATTGATAGTGTTAATACCCATGGAACGGGCTGTACTCTTTCCTCTGCAATTGCCACATTTTTGGCAAGGGGTTTCTCGTTGCCCGATGCCATTGGTGAGGCAAAAGAGTATGTCGCAGCAGCTATTGCCGGAGCAAAGGATTGGAGTATTGGCCATGGCTCCGGTCCGTTGGCTCACTTTGTTCGCCCATCCCTTCGCTGCGCGGCGTCGCTTTCACAGGAACAACCTGTTGCTACTTAGATAATTAGGAATGAGGAATTAGGAATTAACAAATTGTTTGCAATTTGCTAAGCCCCCTTATTAGCGCAATGAACGTAGTGAATGTAGCGAAGGGGGTTTGGGGGTTGGTAGAGAATGAAATGTTTTCCGCTCTCAAAGAGTTATACAAGATGAAATAGGAAGATAACCAAAGGTTTTATACAACAAAAAAAAGAGGCTCATTTCTGAACCTCTTTGAGAGCGGAAAACGGGATTCAAACCCGCGACCCCCAGCTTGGAAGGCTAGTGCTCTATCAGCTGAGCTATTTCCGCGTTTGCTTCGCAAACTTGGCATTCTCGGCTACGCTCGGCATAATCAAGTAAACTTGCTTATGCTCTCACTTGCACGAGAACTCCGCATCTGCTTCTTCGAAGCTTGTGGGCAGAGATGGATTCGAACCACCGAAGGCGTAGCCAGCTGAGTTACAGTCAGCCCCATTTGTCCACTCTGGTATCTGCCCTTGCAAATTTAAAGAACAATCTTTTGTGTTTTGCGGTGCAAAGATAATGCCTTTTTTCTTATCTGCAAAATTTGATACGTTTTTTTTGTAATTTTGTTTCTGATAATTTGTTGACTCATGGTGGTAGAGAGAAAGAAAGATAAGCATAATCAGTTGTTCTGTAGAGATTTCTACGGTAAGATAGGTAAGGCTATTCACGATTTTGATTTGATTCAAGAGGGTGATAGAGTGTTGGTTGGTGTTTCGGGAGGCAAGGACTCATTGGCTCTTTTGATTACTTTGGCAGAGCGGGCACGCAGTTCCAAGGTTCCGTATAAGGTTTATGCTGCTCATATCAGATCAACTGTAGCAGAATATGAGACCGATACCACCTATTTGCAAGGGTTATGTGATTCGCTTGGAGTAGAGTTGTTTCTTGATACAATTACAGCACAGGTTGAGCCAAATTCAAAGAAGCCTATGTGTTTCGTTTGTGCATGGAACAGGCGAAAGAAACTTTTTCAAATTGCAAAGAGTATAAATTGTAATAAGTTGGCTTTCGGACACCATAGGGATGATGTTGTAACCTCGCTGCTTATGGGAATGTTCTTTAATGGTACTATTGCAAGTATGCCGGCTAAATTGGATGTTTTCGATGGAGGGTTACAGATTATTCGTCCGTTAATCTATGTACCGGAGCAGGATATTGTTGAGTTTGCAAAGATGCGCTCGTTCCCAGAACAGATAAAGCGGTGCAAGTATGAGCAGAGTACCAATCGTAACAAGGTTGAGCTTTTGTTGAAGCAGATTGAGCAGATGGCTCCTGAGGTGCGTGAGAGTCTTTTTGCATCGATAAACAATATTAAGGAGGAGTATTTGCCTCTTCTTAAAAGTGTTGAGAGGGAAAAATAAGTTGTTAATATTTTGCTTTCTAAATAAAAGTCTCTATCTTTGCCCTTGTTAAGGGCACTCGTTATGGCTATTCCATAAGGGGTGTCATTGTTTTATGCTTTTTAAAAATGATATAGATTATGCCTAATTACGTTACAAAAGAGGGAATGAAGAAACTGCAAGAGGAGTTGGAGTACTTGCAGAGTGTGGAGCGTCCCAAGATTTCAAAGGCTATCGGTGAGGCTATCGAGAAGGGAGATATTTCCGAGAATGCCGAGTACGATGCAGCAAAGGATGCGCAGGGTTTGCTTGAGGCTAAGATTGCGCAGTTGCAACAGTTGATAATGGATAGTAAGATTATCGATGAGTCACAGATTGATACCTCAAAGGTACAGATGATGACAAAGGTGACAATCAGAAATACCAAGACAAATCAGCAGGTTGCATATACTTTGGTTTCAGATACTGAGGCTAATTTCAAGGCTGGAAAGTTGTCTATCAATACCCCTATTGCGCAGGCTTTGGTTGGTAAAAAGGTGGGCGATGTTGTTTCTGTTAAGGTTCCTGCAGGAATGTTGGAGTTTGAAATTCTTGATATTTCACTATAAACTTTATTAGTATGGCTTCAATTTTCACAAAGATAATTAACGGTGAGATCCCATCATATAAGGTGGCCGAGGATGACCGTTTTTATGCATTCCTTGATATAAGTCCGTTGAAGTTTGGTCACACATTGGTTGTGCCAAAGAAGGAGGAGGATTATATATTCGATATTGAGGATGAGGAGTTGGGTGCAATGATGATCTTCTCTAAGAAGGTAGCAAAAGCAATCAAGCAGGCTATACCTTGTAAAAAGGTTGGAGTTGCCGTAATTGGCTTGGATGTTCATCATGCTCATATACATTTGATTCCATTGGACGAGGGAGGTGATTTGAACTTTGCAATGGAGAAGAAGTCATTCCCGGCAGAAGAGATGAAGGCATGTGCTGAAAAGATTTCAGCATATTTTGCGATGTAATATAGGTCGATTTATTATAACTTTGCAGAAGCGATCTAAAGTCGCTTCTGTTTTTTATTGGTCTATTTTATAGGGATATGGAGAAGTTTAAAAACGTTGTATGGGATTGGAATGGAACTCTGTTAAATGATTTACAGGCAGGTGTTGATGTTCTTAACGATATGCTTGGCAGGCGAGGAGTGGCCCCTTTGAATGTTGCCGAGTATCAAAAGGTTTTTGGATTTCCGGTTATCGATTTTTATAAGAAGGTAGGTTTCGATTTTACCAAAGAGACATTTCATGAGATGTCTGTCGATTTTGTAGAGACCTATGCAAGGTATGAGGGGGGTGCAACTCTAAATAATGGAGTTGTTGAGACTCTTGACGCTCTGAATAATCAAGGTATAAATTGTTATATCCTCTCTGCTTTGCGCCAGGAGGAGTTGCTTCGTGGTATTAATACCTTTAATATTGCTCAATATTTTAAGGCCATTTATGGAGGTAACGATATTTATGCCTCAGGCAAAGTTGGGCGAGGTCTTGAAATGGTAGGGGAGTTGCAGATTGATCCTGCTCAAACCATAATGGTAGGTGATACACTTCACGATGCCGAGGTTGCAGAGGCATTAGGTTTTACTCCCATCCTCTACTCCGGAGGCCACAATGATAAGGAGCGCTTGTCACAAATCGGACGTGTAATTGATGATTTTCAAGAATTGCTTGAGATTTTCAAAGAATATGGGGATAGATGAAGAAAGGTTGAATTTGCATTGCAAATTCAACCTTTCTAATTCCTAATTCCTAATCCCTAATTCCTAATTAGTTACCCGTTATATCCTTTGATAATTCCGCGGCTGCTCTTCTTTACGAACTCGATGATCTCGTCACGCTCTGCGCTTTGTGGAATCTCTGCCTCAACCTTTGCAATTGCATCAGAAACATTCAATCCTGATTGGTAGATAACTCTGTAAATATCTTGAATTGCGTTGATGGTCTCATTTGTGAATCCTCGTCTGCGTAGTCCGATAGAGTTCAAACCTGCATATGATACGGGAAGACGACCTGCAGTTACGTATGGAGGAACATCTTTTCCTACCAAAGAACCGCCTTGAATCATTGTGTGGCGTCCGATGCGTGTGAACTGGTGAACTGCACTTGCGCCGCCAATTACTGCGTAATCCTCAATCTCAACCTCGCCGGCAATTTGAGTTGCATTTGCAATGATGCAGTTGTCTCCAACAAAACTATCATGAGCAACGTGGGTGTATGCCATAATCAAGGTGTTGCTTCCAACTCTGGTCTCGCCCTTTGATTCGGTTCCACGGTTTATTGTTGCACACTCGCGAATAGTCGTGTTGTCTCCAATGATAGCAACACTCTTCTCGCCATGGAATTTAAGATCTTGCGGAATTCCTGCAATTACTGCGCCTGGGAAAATTCGGCAATTCTTTCCTATTCTTGCGCCGTCCATAATAACTGCGTGAGAATAGATGTGTGTGCCCTCGCCAATCACAACATCCTTCTCGATGGTTGCAAATGGATCAATTGTCACATTCTCGGCAATTTGTGCCTCTGGGTGAATAAATGCCAATGGGTGTTTCATCTGTATATTATTTTTTATTTTGTTTTAGCAACTTGTGCCATGAACTCTCCCTCAGCAACAAGGTTCTTTCCTACGAAAGCAAATCCCTTCATTGAAACAACGCCTCGACGGGTTGGTGCTGTGGTTATAAGTTTAAATACAATTGTGTCTCCGGGAACAACCATTCTTCTGAATTTTACATTGTCTATCTTCATAAAGAATGTAGAGTAGTTTTCAGGATCTTCAACTCCGCTCAATACCATGATTCCTCCGCATTGTGCCATTGCCTCAACAATAAGCACACCAGGCATTACCGGTTGATTTGGGAAGTGACCCACGAAGAATGGCTCATTCATGGTTACACTCTTAGAACCTATCACGCAGTTCTCGGATACGTGGAAAATTCTGTCAACCAACAAGAATGGAGGACGGTGAGGTAGTAGTGATTTAATTTTGTTGATATCCATTAATGGAGTTGCATTCCAATCGATAAATGGAACTGCATCATCCTTTTCGGTTGCGGCAATCTTTGTCATAAGTTTCTTTGCCATTGCGGTGTTAGCCTTATGGCCTGAACGCTCTGCAATAACACGACCTTTAAAGAAACGACCGCATAGAGCCAAATCTCCAATCAAATCCAACATTTTGTGACGAGCGGGCTCGTTGTCGAACTGCAACTTGATTGTGTTAAGAACTCCCTGCTGCACTTCAAGGTTCTCGTAGCCGAACTTCTCACAAAGACGTGCAATATCCTCGTCTGAAATCTCTTTGTCTACAATTACAATGGCATTGCTCAAATCTCCTCCTTTGATTAGACCAGCAGCCAACAAAGGCTCAACCTCTCTAAGGAAAACGAATGTTCTGCATGGTGCAACCTCGGCAGCAAAGTTGTTGTCTGATGCCTGATATGTTGCATATTGCATTGCCAAATATGGTGAATCATATGAGATAAGAGTGTTTACATTGAAATCTGAATCCGGAAGAATTGTGATTTTAGTTCCTGTTTCCGGATTTGTATACTCGATCTTCTCGCGTACAATAAAGTAGTTACGCTCCTTCTCCTGCTCAACTGTTCCAACTTTTGCAATCTGCTCAACGTAGTATTTTGCACTGCCGTCTAAGATTGGGAATTCATCACCGGTTAACTCCATTGTACAGTTGTCAATACCGCAACCATACAGAGCTGCAAGAGCGTGTTCCATTGTAAAGATGCGAACGCCATCTTTCTCCAAGCAACTTGAACGATCGGCATCTTTAGCGTATGCTGCAGTTGCAGGGATTACTGGGCAACCCTCAATATCGGTTCTCACAATTTGGTATCCGGTATCCTCGGCTGCCGGTTTGAATGTTACACACACCTCTTGTCCAGTGTGAAGTCCACGACCCTTTAGTTGGAATTCTCCACTAAGTGTTACTTGCTTTACTGACATATCTAATCTTTTTTCAAATTTTTTATATCTTTCTCGAGTTGATTTATAGAGCTATACATATCCGGTAGTTTGCGGAATATAGCAATGCATTTTTGGTATTTTGCAAACTCGAAGGCCGGAGAACCGCGTAGAATGACATCGTTCTTGATGTTAGAGGCAATTCCGCTCTGTGCTGCAACTTGGACATTGTCGCCAACAGTTAAGTGACCAACCATTCCTGTTTGACCTCCGAATACGCAACGTTTGCCAATCTTTGATGAACCGGCAATTCCGCTTTGCGCAGCAATAACAGTGTTCTCACCTACAACCACATTGTGGGCAATTTGAATCAGGTTATCAAGTTTAACACCCTTTTCTATCCTAGTTGAGCCCATTGTAGCTCTATCTATACAACTATTGGCTCCAATTTCAACATTGTCTTCAATAACAACATTACCGATTTGAGGAACCTTTTTGTATGTTCCATCGGAATTTGGGGCGAATCCAAATCCGTCAGCTCCAATTACGGTGCTTGCGTGGATTGTACAATTTGCTCCAACTCGGCAACCGTGGTAAATCTTTACACCTGAAAAAATTGTAGAATTATCGCCAATTGTGACTCCATCACCAATGTATGCTTGTGGGTAGATAGAGACATTATTTCCTATCTTTACATTTTTGCCGATATATGCAAATGCTCCTACGTATGGATTATCTCCAATAGTTGCGCTTTGGTCTATAAAAGATGGTTGTTCAATTCCTGTAGGACGTTGACGCATGCTCTCGTACATTTGAAGCAGAGTTGCAATTGCATCGTAGGCCGAATCAACCTTGATAAGAGTACATTTAACCGGTTGTGCCGGTTGGAAATCTTTATTGACCAATACGATTGACGCCTCGGTTGTGTATATATACTGCTCATACTTGGGATTAGCCAAGAAAGCTAATGTATGCGGTTTGCCCTCCTCAATTTTGGAAACGTTATTTACCGTTACCTCGCCATCTCCCTCAACTACTCCTCTAAGCAAGGCGGCAATATCTTTTGCTTTAAACTCCATAAAGTTTTAACTCTTTAAAGGTTCTTTTCAAAGTATTATCGGACAAAAATACAAATTTTCACAAAACTATACTAATATTAGGAGAATAATTGACCATACGTGAGGAAAAAAAGACCAATTTATAATTTAGGGGTTAAAATGCGGCGTGGATATTTTATGGATAAAAAAGTGGCTAAAAATTTGATATTATTGAATTTATATATAACTTTGCAGTCGGATAGAGAAAAATGGAAGAGGGGTCAGATGACTCCTCTTTTTGTTACTAACTTCGAATCGATAAAATGAGAACAAAAGAGGAGGTATTGAGTGCAGTTAATCAACTGATCGATGGTAAAGAGATTTTTTTGGTCGATCTTAAGGTTTCAACAAGCAGTGTAATAGAGGTTTATATTGATGGGTTGAAGGGAGTTAATGTTGAGAAATGTATTCAGGTAAGTAGAGAGTTAGAGGCTCTTTTAGACCGAGAGAAAGAGGATTTTGAGTTGACTGTCGGTAGTGCCGGAATAGGTGTGCCATTTAAGGTTGATGGTCAGTTCTATAAAAATATCGGTTCTGAGGTTGATGTAAAACCGGTTGTGGGAGCTCCGTTCAAGGCTGTTTTAAAGGATTTTGATGGAGAGAATGTAACACTTCAGGTTGAAGAGAAAGTTGCGGTAGAGGGTAAAAAAAAGAGGGAGATTATGGTTAAAGAGAGAGTCCTCGCCCGTAACGAAATAAAACAAATTAAGGATATTATTAAATTTTAAAATATTGACTAGCAATGGAAAAGAAGGGCGAGAGCATTAGTCTTATAGACTCTTTTGCAGAATTTAAAGATGTTAAGAACATCGACCGTGTGACATTGATGAGCGTGTTGGAGGATGTCTTCAGAAATATGCTTCAAAAGCGTTACGGTACAGATGAGAATTTTGATATTATCATCAATACCGATAAAGGAGATTTGGAGATCTGGAGAAACAGAGTGATTGTTGCCGATGGAGAGGTAGAGGATGAGAATGCTCAAATCTCTTTGTCTGATGCCCAAAAGATTGAGGCAGACTATGAGATTGGTGAAGAGGTTACCGATGAGGTTAAATTAATCGATTTTGGCCGTCGTTCGGTTTTGGCATTGCGTCAGAATCTATCTTCAAGAATCATGGAGCTTGAGAAAGCCAGCATTTATGAAAAGTATAAGGATCGTGTAGGTCAGATTATTGTAGGTGAGGTTTATCAGGTTTGGAAACGTGAGACCTTGGTTCTTGATGAGGAGGGTAACGAGTTGATCTTGAAAAAGGAGCAGCAAATTCCTGCCGACTACTATAAAAAGGGTGATACAATCAAGGCTGTTGTTTCTCGTGTAGAGATGAAGAATTCAAATCCATATATTGAGTTGTCAAGAACATCTCCGTTGTTCCTTGAGCGTCTCTTCGAGAATGAGGTTCCTGAGATTTTCGATGGTTTGATTACTGTGAAGAAGGTTGTTCGTATCCCAGGAGAGCGTGCCAAGGTTGCGGTTGAGTCATACGATGATAGAATTGATCCGGTAGGAGCATGTGTAGGAATGAAGGGTTCAAGAATTCATGGAATTGTTCGTGAGTTGAGAAACGAGAATATAGATGTAATCAACTATACAACCAATCTTGAGTTGTACATTACACGTGCATTGAATCCGGCCAAGATTGATACAATCGAGATTGATGAGGAGAATAAGCAAGTTAATGTATATCTTCAGAAGGAGGAGGTTTCATTGGCAATCGGTAAGAGCGGATATAATATCCAATTGGCGAGTAAGTTGATTGGTTATCAAATAGATGTATACCGAATCACAGATAGTGTTACCGAGGAGGAGGATATCCGTCTTGATGCTTATGTTAAATCAGGCGAGATTGACGAGTGGATTGTAGATGAATTAAATAAGATAGGTTGCGACTACGCAAAGAGCGTGTTGGCTTTGAGCGAGGAGGAGTTGGAGAGCAGAACTGATTTGGAGGTTGAGACTATCCGTGACGTTTTGGCTATCTTAAAGAAAGACTTTGAGGAGGAATCTAAGTAAGGAGGTGAATAATGGCAGATAGATTAAGTAAAGTAGCAAGGGAATTGAACGTGGGAATTAATACTCTTATTGAGTTCCTACGAAATAAAGGAGAGGAGGTCTCTTCTAATCCCAATACCAGATTGACCGACGAGCAGTATGCTATGGTGGCAAAACAGTTCTCGTCCGATGGTGAGGTGAAACGCGAATCAAAAAAGGTTGATTTGAAAAACTCCCGAAAAGAGAAGAAAGTTGTTGCAATTGAAGAGGCAGAACAAGAGGTGTTTAAGCCTGTAAGCGACACTGTTATTGAGCGAGGTCCAAAGGTTTTAGGTAAGATTGATTTGAATCCAAAGCCAGCAAAGAAGCACGAGGCTCCAAAGCCGGAGCCTAAGGCTGAGGTTAAATCGGAGCCTGTGTCTGAGAAAGCAGAGGTTAAGGTTGAACCAAAAGTGGAGCAGAAGCCTGAGCCAAAAGTTGAGGATAGTCATGTTGTTGCCGATAACTCAAAGAGTCAGGTTAAGGTTGTTGGAACAATTGATTTGGATGCTTTGAATCAAAGAACCCGTCCTCCAAAGAAGAGCAAGCAGGAGAAAGAGAAGGCTCGTCGTGAGCAGATGAAGGCTCGTCAGGCAGCGTCGGCTCCTAAACCTGTGCACGATTCAAATGAGCAGAGTGGTAAATCTTCTGAGAAGAAAAAGAAGAAGGTGGTACATGGCGAGAAGGTTAATGTTGACGCTGTTGTATCATCGAAAGAGGGTGGCAAGGATAAGCACAAAGGCAATAAGGAGAATAGCTTCAACAGAAACGAGGATGGTAAGCGCAAGCTTGGTAAGTTGAAGAAGAAAAAGAACGAGAAGATTGAGTTTACCGGCGAGGATATCGATCGTCAGATTAAGGATACCTTCTCAATGTTGGGTAGCCGTGGTAAATCACAGGCATCTAAGCACAGAAGAGATAAGCGTGATGCTTTCCGTCAGCAGCTCCAAGAGGAGATGGAGATCCAGGCTGTAGAGGATAAGACATTGAAACTTACCGAGTTTGTTACTGTTTCTGAGTTGGCAACAATGATGAATATCGGTGTAAACGAGATTATCTCTGCATGTATGTCGTTGGGATTGTTTGTATCAATCAACCAGCGATTGGATGCAGATACAATCAATGTTGTTGCCGAGGAGTTCGGTTACAGTGTAGAGTTTGTGAGTGCCAGTATCCAGGAGGCTATTGAAGAGGAGGAGGATTCTGAGGAGAATTTGGTTCCACGTCCACCTATCGTAACAGTTATGGGACACGTTGACCACGGTAAGACCTCGCTTCTTGACCATATCCGTAAAGCCAATGTAATTGCGGGCGAGGCAGGAGGAATTACCCAGCACATTGGTGCGTACGGCGTTACACTTGAGGATGGTCGTAGAGTAACATTCCTTGATACTCCGGGTCACGAGGCCTTCACTGCAATGCGTGCTCGTGGAGCTCAGGTTACCGATATTGCAATTATCATTGTAGCTGCCGATGATAGCGTCATGCCACAGACAGTCGAGGCTATTAACCACGCATCTGCTGCGGGAGTTCCAATTGTATTTGCAATCAATAAGATTGATAAGCCGGGAGCAAATCCGGAGAAGATTCGTGAGCACCTTGCTAAGATGAACTACCTTGTAGAGGATTGGGGTGGAAAGTATCAGTGTCAGGAGATTGCAGCTAAGTCGGGATTGAATGTCGATGAGTTGCTTGAGAAGGTACTTCTTGAGGCTGAGATGCTTGAGTTAAAGGCTAATCCAAATAAGAATGCGGTAGGTTCAATTATTGAGTCATCGCTCGATAAGGGTCGTGGATATGTTGCAACCGTCTTGGTTCAGTCTGGAACTTTGAAAGTGGGCGATGTTATTTTGGCCGGTCAGTACTATGGTCACGTTAAGGCTATGTTCAATGAGCGAGGTCAGAAGATGGAGCAAGCAGGTCCATCAGAGCCGGCATTGATTCTTGGATTGAACGGAGCTCCTCAGGCAGGAGATAAGTTCAATGTAATGGCAAATGAGCGCGATGCTCGCGATATTGCAAACAAGCGTGAGCAGTTGCAGCGTGAGCAGGGATTGCGTACACAGAAACATATTACCCTTGAGGAGATTGGACGTAGAATTGCTGTTGGTAACTTCCAGGAGTTGAATGTAATTGTTAAGGGAGATGTTGACGGTTCTATTGAGGCGTTGTCAGACTCATTGATTAAGCTTTCAACCGACGAGATTCAGGTTAATGTTATCCATAAGGCTGTAGGTCAAATCTCAGAGGGCGATGTTATGTTGGCTGCCGCATCGAATGCAATTATCGTTGGATTCCAGGTTCGTCCATCAATGAATGCGAAGAAGCTTGCTGAGAAGGAGCAGATTGATATCCGTTTGTACTCGGTTATCTATCAGGCAATCGAGGAGTTGACTTCGGCTATGGAGGGAATGTTGTCACCGGATATCAAGGAAGAGGATATTGCAACTGTCGAGGTTATGAACACCTTCAATATCTCTAAAGTTGGAACAATTGCGGGTTGCGTTGTTCGTGACGGAAAGATTGTTCGTGGCTGTAAGGTAAGATTGGTTCGTGATGGAATTGTAATCTATACCGGAGAGCTTGGCTCATTGAAGCGTGTTAAGGATGATGTTAAGGAGGTCTCTAAGGGCTTTGAGTGTGGTTTGAGTATCGCAAACTATAACGACATAAAGGTTGGAGACTTTATCGAGGCATTCCAGGAGATAGAGGTTAAGAAAACACTTTCTTAAAAATAGAGACTGACAGATAAAGATAAGAGGTGCTACGCTGTGTGGCACCTCTTGTTTGTATAATGAAGTAGAATACTTTATAGCATTGTTAGCAACTCTTTTACCCCTTCTGTTGCTCCCTTTTCTATAGCAGTAATGTTGTATCCCTTACTTAGAGCAGGAATCTTTGGGTCAATTACATAAATAGGAATATCCCGTTTTGCATACATAAGTAATCCGGCAGCGGGATAGACTACCATAGATGTGCCTATGATAACTAAAATATCTGCACTTTTAACCAACTCGATTGCAGGTTCAATCATAGGAACTGCTTCATTGAAGAATACAATATGCGGACGCAAAAGAGTGCCATCCGGTCCCTTTTCGCCATACTCCAACTCAGTGCTTTTTAAATCATAAATGTGATCTGAATGTACCATACTTCTGCACTTCATTAATTCTCCATGCAGATGCAGAATGTTGCTGCTTCCGGCCCTTTCGTGCAGGTTATCCACATTCTGAGTGATAATCTGAACATCATATTTTTTCTCCAACTCCACCAGCCCTTTATGTGCCCCATTAGGCTCTGCCTTTAATAAATCTCTTCTTCGTTGATTGTAGAATTCAAAAACCAATTTAGGGTTCTTTGTTAAGGCCTCGGCTGTGCATACCTCCTCTATACTGTAGTTTTCCCATAGTCCATCGCTATCGCGGAAGGTTTTGATTCCGCTCTCGGCGCTGATGCCAGCTCCTGTTAGAATAACAACTCGTTTCATGATTTATTGTTTTATTTGTCGCAAGTTTGTCATTTTAGACCGAATTTACAAGTATAGAGCCACTTTTTTGTTAATTTTGCAAAGAGTAAAAATGTGATCTATGCAAGCAATTTATACAGAAGATATCAAAATTGAAGAGTTCTATGCGGACTTTCAGGGGAAGTTGCAGATCAAGTGGTTAAGTGATATTTTGTCAAATATGGCAGGAAAACACTCAGTGCTTGGTGGTATCAGTGTCAAAGATTTAAATGAGATAGGCCAAACCTGGATGTTGTTGCGTCTTCACGTTATTATCAATCAATTTCCGGATAAGGGTGATATTGTTAAATTTAATACTTGGTCGGCAGCGACAGAGCGTCTTTTTGCAGTACGTGACTATCAGGTATTAGATTCCAATGGAAATGAAATTGCATACGGAGATTCTCGTTGGATGATTGTCGATGTTGAGCGTCGCAGGCCGGTTCGTTTAAATGAGAAGGTGGTTGAGGGAACAGAGTCTACAGCCCAAGTGGTAAAGCATCGTGATCTTCCATCAATATTGAATGAGAAGAGTGTGCCTGATAATCTTTCGGAGTGTAAAGCCTTTTATGCTACATATAGTAACATAGATTTTAATGGTCATGTTACCCAATCGTCATACGTGCGTTGGATTACCGATGCCCTTTCGTTTGATTTCTTGGCGAAACATGTTCTTAAAGAGATTGAGGTGGTATATGAGCATGAGGTGTTACCTGATACTCATGTCATGTCAACATTTGAAAGATTACCGGAGAGAAGAGGTGACGGCTCGTTTGTTATTCTTCATAAGTTGGTCTCTGAGGATGATGGTAGAGTTCATTGTACGGCTAAGACAATTTGGAAAGAAAATGAGTAAGCATACAGTAAAAGAGTGGATGATTGCGGTCAGACCTTGGTCATTCCCTGCATCGGTCATGCCGGTTGCAGTAACTTTGGGATATTTGGCATGGAGAGGGGCGCAAATAGATAGGTTGTGCGGAGTATTGGCAATTGTAAACATAGTTCTGTTTCATGCTGCAGGTAACACATGGAGTGACTACTTTGACTATAAAAGGGGAGTTGATGCTCATGACACCTACGGAGCAAAGACATTGACAGACAACATGTTTACCCCTAAAGAGATATATAAGTTGTCAATTGGACTGCTTGTTGTTGCTCTGATTTTGGGAGCAGTGTTAATGGTGCTTTCAAGTTGGCAACTTATATGGTTCGGTATAGCAGGAGCATTGTTGACAATGCTATATCCGAAATTGAAATACTCGGCACTTGGTGATATTGATATTATCCTGACATACGCTGTGTTGCCAACCTTGGGTACATGTTATGTTGCCACAGGAAATATTGATTATAGTGTACTGTTGTTGGCTGTACCGTTGGGCCTTATAACCGATTCAATTCTTCATGCAAATAATGCTCGCGATATAGAGACCGATAAAAGAGCGGGAATATCAACATTTGCAATGAAGATAGGTATCAAGAGATCGGTGTATCTGTACTGTATGGAGCTGATAATTCCTTATTTGTGGGTTATAGGTTGTGTCGTTTGTGGCTATTTGCCATGGTGGAGTTTGTTGGTCCTTGTTGCAATAAAACCGGCATACGATAATATCAATAGGGCAAATTCACGGTTAAAGGGAAATTCTGAGGCATTTGCAATTCTCGATGAGGCAAGTGCCAAATTGCAATTGATGTTCAGTCTATTGTTGATAGTGTCGTTTGTTGTATCATTGGTGATAGCGGCTTTGGTATCATGAGAAGTTTGTGGTTGACAGTTGCGTTGGCATTTGTATTGTGGGGAATAATGTTCTCGCCAATTACGTCGGGATATGTCAATTTCTGGTGGATGATGACAGGTTCTGCATTGATCCTTTCCGGAACTTCATCTCTTTTAAATAGGGGATGGTGGCGAGGTCTCAATTTCTCTGTCTTGAATATTGTTCTGGGGATTGTGATAGCTGTGGCCCTCTGGGGTGTTTTCTGGATTGGAGATAAATGTGCTTCACTCCTTTTCGATTTTGCCCGTCCTCAGGTTGACAATATATATGGGATGAAAGAGGGAGAATCTCAATGGTTGCTTACCTTTTTGATGCTCTTTCTGATAGGACCTGCCGAGGAGATATATTGGCGAGGTTACGTTCAGAAAAATTTATCGCTACGTTGGGGAGCAAATTGGGGTTTTGTTATAACGACTCTGATATATGGAGTTGTGCATGCCTCTTCATGTAACTTTATGTTGACAATGGCGGCAATGGTTGCCGGAGCAGCATGGGGGTTGTTGTATAGATTTTTCCCTGAGAGATTTGCAGCAATTATAATATCGCACGCAATTTGGGATGTTGCTGTGTTTATATGGTTTCCGATTTGAGTTTGGGGAGGTGAAAGGTAAGAGGTGAAAGGTAAGAGGTGAAAGGTGAAAGGTGAGTGAATAGTTATAAAATTTTAGATAATGGCAAGAGGAAAGAAACCTCTATTGCAGGAGGTAAAGATAGAGAAGATTGCGGCAGAGGGTAAGTCTATCGCATATATTGATGAGAAGGTGCTTTTTGTGCCTAATACAATACCCGGAGATATTGTAGATGTTCAGGTTACCCGTAAGCGTAAAAGCTTTATGGAGGGATTTGTTACCGAGTATCGACACCTCTCTGAATTGCGTTGCGAACCTTTTTGTGCCCATTTTGGAGTGTGTGGAGGTTGTAAGTGGCAAAATCTTCCATACGAACAGCAGTTGGCATTCAAACAGCAGGAGGTTGTTGATAATTTGACCCGTATAGGTAAGGTTGAGCTTCCTCAGGTTAATCCTATCATAGGTTCGCCCAAGACAATAGAGTATCGCAATAAATTGGAGTTTACTTTTTGCGATAAACGCTATTTGACCAACGAGGAGCTGAAGAGTGGCGAAGAGATTGTTCGCACCCCGGCATTGGGGTTCCATATCCCCGGAATGTTCGATAAGGTTCTTGATATCAATGAGTGTCGTTTGCAGGGTGCGCCATCGAATGAGTTGCGAAATTTCATTCGTGAGTATGCTCTTGCCCATGAAATGAGTTTCTATAATGTTCGCGAGCATAGCGGAATGTTGAGAAACTTGATAGTGAGAACTGCATCGACAGGTCAGATAATGGTGATTATCTCATATACGGGCGAGGCTTCCGAGTTAATGCCGGCGCTTTTGGATGCGGTTGTAGCTAACTTCCCTCAAATAACCTCGCTCATGTATGTTCAGAATGATAAATTTAACGATACAATCGGCGATTTGGATATTAAGTGTTGGTATGGTGTTGACCATATCTTCGAGGAGATGGAGGGGTTGAAATTTAAAATTGGTCCGAAGTCATTCTATCAAACCAATTCCGAGCAGGCTTATAATCTCTATTTCAAGACTCGTGAATTTGCAGGTTTGACCGGTGATGAGGTTGTGTATGACCTGTATACAGGAACGGGAACCATTGCGAATTTTGTGGCGCGCAAGGCCAAAAAGGTGGTGGGAATCGAGTATGTGCCAGAGGCAATCGAGGATGCAAAGGTAAATTCGGCAATCAATGGAATAGATAATACAATTTTTTATGCCGGCGATATGAAAGATGTGCTTAGTGATAGCTTTATTGCTAAGCATGGAGCGCCCGATGTGATTATTACCGATCCGCCAAGAGCAGGAATGCACGAGGATGTGGTTAATACAATCCTTAGAGCTGCGCCGAAGAGAGTTGTATATGTAAGTTGTAACTCTGCTACCCAGGCTCGTGATTTGCACTTGATGGATTCAATGTATAGGGTGGTTGCCGTTCAGTCGGTAGATATGTTCCCGCATACTCACCACGTTGAGAATATTGTTTTGTTAGAGAAGAGATAGATGCACGAGATATTGCCACATAGAGCAAAAGATTTTCCTGTAGGAGTTAATCCTGTAGATAAGGCTCTCTATTTGCAGATAAAATGTAGAATATACCGCCAGCAGAGCGGAGGTACATTAGATAGTATTGCAAATCTAGGAGTGAGTGTCTCCGGGCAGATAGGGGCTCCCTTGATGGCTTTGAAACAGGTTGCTTCCAAGTATGAAAAGAGTAGTGCAGTTGCCGGATTGCTGTGGGATGATTGCCGTAGAGAGGAGCAGATAGTTGCAACTCTCCTCTTTGCCAATGATATGAGTGTCAATGATATATTGACTCTGTTGCCTTTAGCTTGCTCCATTGAAGTGTGCGAATATGCAGGCTCTCAATGGTTGTCAAATCAGAGCTGTGTAGATGAGTTGTTTAGTGTCGCCTTTGACTCTTCAAATGAGAAGGTGGTTGCGGCGCTAATATCGGCAGCTGCACGTAGAGAGATGATGGCGGAGAGGGGTATGTGTGCGCCCTCGCCCATTGTTAAAAAATATATTTTACGCAGATATGACAATGCAATTTTAGAGGCAATGGCAGAGCGCTATCGTTTTAAATATGCAGAGTAATATTTAATTAAAGTTAATTTTTTCAGAATGTTAAAGTAAGGTATTTTTATTTCGAAAAAAATATTATCTTTGTAGTCGGTAAAAATTGAGTTTTTAAAAACAACTTAAATAAAAACAGAAACTATGGCAAATTTAGATTTAAGCAAGTACGGTATTACCGGAACTACTGAGGTTCTACACAACCCATCTTATGAGGTGCTTTTCCAGGAGGAGACAAAGGCAGATCTTGAGGGTTATGAGAAGGGTCAGGAGACAGAGTTGGGTGCTGTTAACGTAATGACAGGTATCTACACAGGTCGTTCTCCTAAGGACAAATTCTTTGTAATGGACGAGGTTAGCAAGGATACTATCTGGTGGACATCTGATGAGTATAAGAATGATAACAAGCCTGTTACAGAGCAGACATGGGCTGTTTTGAAAGATTTGGCTATCAAAGAGCTTTGCAACAAAAAGTTGTATGTAGTAGATACATTCTGTGGTGCTAACGCTAACAGCCGTTTGAAAGTTCGTTTCATTGTTGAGGTTGCTTGGCAGGCTCACTTTGTAACAAACATGTTTATCCGTCCTACAGCTGAGGAGTTGGAGAACTATGGAGAGCCTGATTTCGTTGTTTACAACGCATCAAAGGCTAAAGTTGAGAACTACAAGGAGCTTGGTTTGAACTCTGAGACAGCAGTTGTATTCAACTTGACATCTAAGGAGCAGGTTATCATTAATACATGGTATGGCGGTGAGATGAAGAAGGGTATGTTCTCTATCATGAACTACTACTTGCCATTGAACGGTATGGCTTCTATGCACTGTTCAGCTAATACAAACGAGAAGGGTGAGACAGCTATCTTCTTCGGATTGTCAGGAACAGGTAAGACAACATTGTCAACAGATCCAAAGCGTCAGTTGATTGGTGATGACGAGCACGGATGGGATGACGAGGGCGTATTCAACTTCGAGGGTGGATGTTACGCTAAGGTTATCAACTTGGATAAGGAGAGTGAGCCAGACATCTATAACGCTATTAAGCGTAATGCATTGTTGGAGAACGTAACAGTTGCTGAGGATGGTAAGATTGATTTCGCAGATAAGAGCGTTACCGAGAATACTCGTGTATCTTATCCAATCAACCATATCAACAATATTCAGCCAGGTTCTAAGGCTCCTGCAGCTAAGAAGGTTATCTTCTTGTCAGCTGATGCATTCGGAGTTCTTCCTCCAGTATCTATCTTGACTCCAGAGCAGACTCAGTACTACTTCTTGAGCGGATTTACAGCTAAGTTGGCTGGAACAGAGCGTGGTATTACAGAGCCTACACCTACATTCTCTGCTTGTTTCGGTGCTGCATTCTTGTCATTGCACCCAACAAAGTACGGAGAGGAGTTGGTTAAGAAGATGAACGCTAACGGTGCTACTGCATACTTGGTAAATACAGGATGGAACGGAACAGGTAAGCGTATCTCTATTAAGGATACACGTGGTATTATCGATGCTATCCTTGATGGTTCAATTGATACTGCTCCAACAAAGCAGATCCCAATGTTCGACTTCAAGGTTCCAACAGCTCTTCCTGGTGTTGATCCAAATATCCTTGATCCTCGTGATACATATGCTGATGCTTCTGAGTGGGAGACAAAGGCTAAGGATTTGGCTGAGCGTTTCATTAAGAACTTTAACAAGTTCACAGGAAACGAGACTGGTAAGGCATTGGTTGCTGCTGGTCCACAGTTGTAATATATTTTATATTAGTAATAAACTTGGGGGTACAGTAAATTATGAAGTGAACCCCAAAGTTTGGACAAAAAACTTTGGGGTTTATTTTATGCTTAAGAAACACGACTATTCAGCATT
>SUWY01000024.1 GCA_015061245.1 Bacteroidales bacterium | reverse complement strand
TCCTGTTGATTTTCAACGAGAAAGCCTATTTTTTACCATAAAAATAAGGCTGCCTAAAACTTGTTAGACAGCCCCATATGCTTACATAGTGATGTGGAAATTATTATTAATCTCTCTCTCTTTGTTAGTTAGTGTGCTAAATAGTTATGCGACCAGCTATAACGATGGTGAATATGAATACACCCTAAGTTCTGTTGGGCGGGGAGTAAATGGAAGTTTGTTAATAAGGATTAAATGTGTCGTGGCTACTCCTAATGAAGCTGTTTCTTATGCCTCTAAATGTGCAGTTCATGGTCTTGTTTTTAAAGGAGCGAAAAGTGAAAACAATTCTCCCGATGAAACTCCTTTGGTTGAGGATAAAGAGTTATCAGCTAAAGAGGTAAAGTGGTTCGATAACATGTTTCAAAGTGATGCCTATTCACAATATATTGTTTCTGTATCTCAATCCAATATGAAGATTGTTAAGATAAAAAAACGATATAGTGTAGATGTTACAATTGCAGTGAATAAGAGTAAGCTTCGAAAAGCTTTAGAGAGTGAAGGAATTATAAAACGATTAGGTTCGGTATTTGAAAATAAATAATAAACATAAGGATATGAAACTGAAGGTTATTTTGATGTGTCTGATTGGAATGACAATTTGTCAATACCTTTCTGCGCAGAGTTTTGGTGCTCCATATAGTTCTGTGGAGTGTGTAAATGTAGAACTTGATGGTTCATTAACTGTTCGAGTGTCGGGAGAGGGACGTAATAGAGCTGATGCTCGTGAGCAAGCTAAAAAGAATGCCGTTTACAATGTTATCTTTAAAGGAGTGAAAACAGAGAATCGTAATTCTCAATATTCAAAACCTTTGATTCTTGAAGTAAACGCCGAGGAGAAGTATGAGGATTTTACCAATCAGTTCTTTAAGGATGGTGGTAAATACTTGGAATTTACAAGTATGTTGGACAAACGACCTTCCACGAGTACTCATGTAGATGCCGGAACACAGAAAGAGTGGAGAATTACCCTAAGAGTATTGCGGCCTGCTTTGAAAGAGTATTTGATTAATCAAGGAATAATTAAAAAATAAAATATGAAACGTTTTATATTGATTTTATTGATGTTGTTTGGGGTGACAGAGTTTCTTGTTGCCCAAGTTAAACGTCCAACAATTATGGTGGTTCCAAGTGATGTGTGGTGTACTACCAATGGCTTTATGAGCGAGGTGGAAAATCAAGGATTTAAGCAGTTGGTGCCCAATTATAGGCTTGCCTTGCAGAGCGATCCAATTTTGGTATCGGCTATTACTCAGATAAACACTCTTATGGCAGATAGAGGTTTCCCATTGAAGAATTTAGAGTCAGTTCTTAAGACAATAGAGAGAAATCAGGCCGAAGCAGCATTGCTTACTAGCAAAACATCAGGTTCGTCTATACAAGAGAGTCCGATGGATGTCCTTAGAAGAACTGCACGTGCAGATATAATTTTGTCACTAACATGGACTGTAAATACAACAGGTCCTAAAAAGTCTGTAACATATGCATTGCAAGGCTTAGATGCATATACAGATGTACAAATAGCCGGTGCACAAGGAACTGGTACTCAGTCTTTCTCAAGTGAGATTCCGGTTCTTTTGGAAGAGGCTGTTAGTACACATATGGATACATTCACAGAGCAATTACAAAACTATTTTACAGAACTGGAGAATTATGGACGTTCTGTTACTATAGATATTCGAGTATGGGATAACGGCAGTGGAGTAGACCTTGAATCTGAGTATGACGGAGTGGAACTTGCAGAGATCATAGATAATTGGATGTATGATTACACAGTTGGTCATGTGTTTAACAAGAGTGATGCAAGTGAAACTCACGCAACATATGAGCAGGTGCAGATCCCTCTTTACAGAACAAATGGAATGGGAATGGATGCTGAGTATTTTATCAGAGATTTAAGAAAATTCCTGGCAACTCCACCATATAGTTTAACATCTAAAGTTGTTCCTAGTGGATTGGGTAGAGCATTATTAATAATTGGAGAGAAATAGGATAGAGCCATGAAAAGATTACTTTTATCAATATCAATAATTCTGGGTGTCTTAACTTTGAAAGCTCAGAATAGTGACACTCCTATCAAAGCTTATGTTGCGGCAAATAATGATATGCCTATAGAGGTCGCTGACTATTTACAGACCCGATTGACCAATATAATTACCAGTATGGGAGTAGGTGTAGATGACTATACAACTTCTCAGTTTTATACATCTGCCAAATTGTTGGTTGAGTCGAAAGATGTAGTAGGCTCAGCGCCGACAAAATATGTCTATAATATTAGTGCAACACTCTATCTGGCTGATATGATTAGTAATAAAATTTACTCATCAATAACAATTCCTTTAAAGGGAGCAGGAGACAGTGAGTCGAAGGCTTATATTAATGCTTTTAATGGACTGAATGCAAACCAAAAGAGGATTAATGATTTTTATAGAGGTGCACGTAAAATTATAGTTGATTATTATACCTCGCAGGGCAATACAATAATTCAGAGAGCTAAAATGCTTGCAGCTCAGGATAAATATGATGAGGCCTTGTATCTTTTGACTGCAATTCCGGTGTCATGCCAAGATGTGTATGGTAAGGCTCAAACTGAGATTATGGTGGTTTATAACCAATATACTTCATATAACGACAAGAAGATTTTACAAAAGGCTAAGGCTTTGTGGGCATCTACACAAAATAGGGATGGGGCTGCTGAAGTGGCTTTATTATTAGCTGAAATTGAGCCGGATTCTTCTTGTAAGGGCGAAGTTGATATTTTGGTTAAAGATATCAAGGGAAGAGTAGGTGACGAATGGGAGCTAATTAAGCGTTCATATTCCGATGGTATAGAATTAGAGAAACAGCGAATAGAGACTGCTAAATCAATAGGAGTTGCATTTGGTAACAATCAACAACCAAACACAACGAATCTTGTTCATTAATACAAAAGCAAAGATTAAGATTATGAAGAAATTTATTTTATCAGTACTATGTGCGTTTATGGGTTTTGCAGCCATAGCACAATATAATGTAGGAGAAGTGGTGGAGATTGATGGAGTAAAAACAATCGTTTTCCATTCAGATGATGAGCACACATATGCTATATCCTTGTGGGCTAAAGACAAAGATGTACGAAAGAAATTTAAGGACGAATTAGATGAGGGGAAGTATCTACCTTATACCGATATTAAGCATATGGAAGCCGTATTTGATGACTTGAGTAAAATGGGTCGAAATAATCAAGATGTTGTAGAGAGTTATTGTGAGAAAAATAATGTAGATATTAATGTAGCATTTCCTCTGTATGCTTGGGTGGATAAATTAGGAGAAGATTGGTTCCTACCTGGAGATAAAGAATTAGAGCTGTATGCTCAGTTTACGGGAGCTGGTTTTGGTAGAGAGAATTATAAGGGTAATAAAGAGGCGCAGAGAAGATTTATGAAGATACAAAAGACTTTACCAAAAGATATGAGTTTGCCCATGGTAATAAGAGGATCTTCTGTATCAAAAAACGGAAGCAATTATAATAACAATTGTATCTATTATATTACAGGAGGTGGTGGCGGAACATTCGATTTTGGTTCAGCCATTTGGTGGGAGTATGATACGACTGTCAAGAATGAGATTATAAAGATTATATTAACATTACCTCATTTTTTCCCGGTGGCTGTGGTTGAATTATAAAACAAATTTTGTATGAAAAAATATTTATTATTGCTTGCGGTATTGTTTGTTGCGCCCACGCTTGTAATGGCTCAAAGTGATGTCTCTGAGAAATATGATTGGGCTCAATATATCACGACCAATGATATATGGCTAGTAAATTCAGGAGGTAAGATTGATGAATTTGGAAATATATCAGGAGGCCTTTTTGGTATAGTAGATGGGAAAGGTAATGTGATTTTTGAACCTCAATTTTCCTTTGTATCACCTATAGATAGTTTAGGCGTTTTTTGGGTCAATTCAGGAGCAAAAGAATATTCTCCAAGCAAGCAATTAGAGGCAGTGTTTGCAAATTATGCAAATGGTGAGGATGATCCTATGAAATTGGCTCATAAACGGGACGAATTAGAGCGTGAGGAGAGTGGAGGTTATGAAGATGCTTTAGGGCGTAGAATTACTGGAGGAAAATATGGTTATGCTAATATCAATGGTAAAATAATCATCCCTGCTTTGTATACGAAAGTAGCCGAGAACTTTAGCGATGGTCTTGCTTGGATTCAAAAAGGTAAGAAATATGGTTACGTGGATGTAATGGGAAATTCAATTACTCCGATTCAATATATGTATGCAGAAGATTTTTGCTATGGGGCGGCTAAGGTTAGTTTAAAAGGGAAAAGTTATTCTCTTATTGATGCTTCCGGTAGTATAATTCTTGAAGGGTGTTCAGATTGTGGTATGCTCGATGATAATTTTGGATTTGTAAATAATTCAGGAAGTTATTCCTTTATAAATGGATTGGGCAAGGTGATTTCTTCGCAGACCTATAATGGAATAGGATTTTACAAGGATGGAGTAATTATATGTAGGCAAGGTCGCAAATTAGGTTATATTGGTAATGACGGACAGCCAATAACCCCCTGTATGTTTACTAAGGCTGATGATTTTACTAATGGAGTGGCCATTGTGCAACTTTCGGAAGCAGATGCTGTGATAAATAAAAAAGGCGAGCAGCTAAGAGTAGCATCTTCTAGCTCTAGCAAAAATACTAAAATGGGTGTTATAGATTATTCGGGATTACCTATTACTGATTTCATTTATACAAAAATTTATGTTCCAAGTGATAGCTCTATATGTTTAGTGTCTGATAGTGCAACGAGGTGGATAGATTATAGTGGTAATTATCTTTTTGAGAATAGTTACAAGCAAGGTTTG
This sequence comes from Bacteroidales bacterium, assembly GCA_015061245.1. GTDB lineage: Bacteria > Bacteroidota > Bacteroidia > Bacteroidales > Marinifilaceae > RGIG9079. Next base: position 27,937 of record SUWY01000024.1, on the reverse strand, counting down.
CCTTTTTTTAATGGAAGAGCTGGGGTGTACGAAAATTCCAAATTTGGTTTTATCAACAAAGCTGGAGACGTTGTTATTCCATTACAATATAATGATATATTAGTGGAGTGGGTAGAAGATTTTGCTGTTGTTAAGAATGAAGATAAATGGGGAGCAATTAATCAATTTAATGAATATGTTATTACACCATTATTTGATAATAGTCAAGATGTAGTAGATTTGATAAAACAGAGCAAAATGAATAATAAGAGTCTTCCATTAACTTTACGAGAGGTACAAGTCTTTAAGATTAAGAGGATGAATTCTAAAATTCGTCATAGCCTGAATTCAATTATTGGTGATGAGTATTGGGAGTATTAATTATATAAGTGTTATAAAATGAAAAAACTGTTATTCTTTGTGTCCATTTTGTTATGCGCTACATTAAATACTTTGAGTGCGCAGGTTGGAAGTGAATTAGGTGAGACACGTTATAGAAGAAGTTCGCTTTATTCTGTTTTAGTAAGTCATGATGAAGCTAAATACTATGAAGAGATAGAGAATGCTTTTTTGACAATTCCCATTCCGGATAAGTTTGATAATCATGATTTGAGTATTAAAATTTTGTCTAGCAAGGATACTAAAAGTAATGAGGGGGAAATAGTTGATTTTGTAAATAAAAATAATTTCGCCCATCATATGGTTGCAAAATGGTTTGAGCGAGACCCTGCTACCGGAGAGTGTGACATGTCATTAATCACGCAAAGAGGATTATATGATGCTAGTTATGCCGATATTGAATTAGCACAAATGTCGCAACGTGGTTTAGGCATGTTAGCTGATGCAGGTGAAGAGTTAATTAATAATACATTTCTAATAGTTAATGATATAAGATATATTGATAAGCAGAAGTCATCTGAAATAGCTGGACAGGTTGTTGGAGGTTTAATGTCTATTCTTGGAGCGAGTTTTGGTGTTGATTTGACAGACATATCCGATCAGGTAAGTTCACTTATTTCTGAAATTAAAGGTTTCCGAGTAAATATAACAACTCATTTGTTCAAGTTAGAATGGAATGAGGAATTAGCGAATGAATTTTACTCTAATGCATATATTCAACGAGGTGACTCGAATATAGAAAAAAGAGATAATTTTAAGAAATGTCCATTCGTCTTGACCTATGTAGGAAATTATAGTTCTAATGCCGGCGAGGCAACCATGGGCGACATATATGATCCTAACGCAATCATAACTCGCTCTTGTGCAAGAGCAATTGATGAATCAATTGCAAAACTTCAAAAGCGATACGAAGTGTTTAGAATCAAGGTTCCACTATATTCAACAGAGCCGTTGGTTGCTATGATAGGGCTGAAGGAGGGGGTTGAGCCTGGATGTCAATATGAAGTCCTGGAGCAAAAGGTTAACGAAAATGGTAAAACTACCTATAATAGAATAGGAGTAATAGAGCCTATAGAGGGTATGATATGGGATAATCGCTATATGGCAACAGAAGAGGGGTCGTATAGTTCGCAGTTAAAGGGAACAACATTTAGGGTAATTAGTGGTACTGGATTTTATCCAGGATTGTTGATTCGTGAAATAGTAAAAAAATAGAGCATATCAATGATCTTTAAAATTAGCCTAGAATTCGAGAAAGAATTCTAGGCTATAATTTTATTCCCTGCTATACTGCAAATAGGTCGTCCATAGAGATCTGTTTTTGGACTATGTCGCTGTGCTTTCCAGTGGTTATGCCGTAGGTGGTAATCTAGTCTAAAAAGTTTTCTACGACATTTGAGGTGTTCTGGAAGAACATAATATAGTAGATAGGCATATATATTATTCCGTTCTTTATGTATACCTTCTGTTCATTGGATAGTACATAGGCTTTTTTGATATTATACTCATCATTTGACAAGAACTTATCTAATGCGCTATGCACCGTATAATCTTTTCCAGATTTCACTTCGATAGGGATATTTGATAGCTCGTCTGCGTCATCAATCAAATAGTCAACTTCTCCGTTTTTCTTGTTATCGTAATAGTATAAATCATATCCGTGAGCCTTCAGCTCTTGTGCAACAACTGTCTCATAAATAGAGCCGAGATTAATACTCTTGATATCCGACATTACTGCCTTGATGTTGTTGCGATAGAATATGCCGGATAGGATGCCTACATCATTCAAATAGAGTTTTAACAAGTTCTTGCCGCTATTCTCTATTAATGGATATGTCGGCGTACTAATTGCCTTTACCTCTAACGCTATGCCGGCAGAGATTAGATAATCAAACTCATCTAAATAATCATTACTCCTTTTCCACTTTTTGTCTTCGATATCTTTAATGATAACTCTCTTCTTTTTATTCTCAAGGTTTGATGGAATCATATCAAAGATACGGTGTATTTTTAATTTTTTATCATGTTCATCCTCGTATTTAGAGGCATCGACACCATATAAATCGTGAGCCTCTTTCTGAATAGAACGGAATTCAACGACATTACGGCTCTCAACAAATGTCTCAACTGCCTTCGGTAACCCGCCAACTAATAGATATTTTTTAAAGAGATCCATGATTTTGTTGTGCATAGCTTCCGATAGAGCCTCCTGCTTATTAAAACTTTCTCTCATGGCATCGATAGCAATCTCTCCCACGCCATTGGCATATAAGAACTCTTCAAAATCCATAGGATACATGTGCTGTATATCTAAACTTCCGATAGGAACAGATTGTGTGTTCTTCAATGTCACTCCAAGCAATGAGCCACTAGCAATATAGGTAAACTTTTTCTCTTTCATTAAGAATTTTACCAGTGTAAGGAGGTGATCATAGGCTTGTATCTCGTCAATGAATACGAGTGTATTCTCTCGCTGCTTCATCTTTTCGCCTGCAATAATGCTCAACGCCATATAAAAATCTTTAGTCGTTTTGGCATCTGCGAAAACTCGGTCGCCCAATTTATCCTCTTCCATATTTATTTCAATATAGTTAGAGAACCTTTTTTCTCCAACATGGCGGATAATGTAGGACTTACCTATCTGTCGGGCTCCATCGATCAACAGCATCCTGTCAGAATCTGATGAGAGATATTCTTCAATCCGTTTTGTAATTTTTCTGTATAACATAATACGGCTTATTTGTTAGTGCAAAGATAGTACATTTTTTGATATGAGGTGCGTTTTCCTATAAAAAACCGCTGTAAAAAACAGCGTTTTCCTATAAAATTAAGTCCTGGAAAACTGCGTTTTCTACTTTTTGGTAGCAACGGTTTCCATTAAGGCATCGCATTTGTTGCTTCTTTGGAACTATGCAATGGTGGCTGCTCCTCATTCTATTCGATATATTTACAATAAACATTTAAATTTATTTATATGAGAAAAATATTGACCTGCTGCCTTTGTGCAGTAACAATGGCCTTGTGCCTTTCGTGTGGAAGTGATGATCCCGAAGTGGCTGTCACAGATTTTGAGAATCAAAATATTCCACTAAACTTATGTGGAACATATTATCAAGTAGAGAGAGGAGACAATTATTATCAATATTTAACTATCAATCCGGATGGAACAATGGAAGGCATATATGTCTCTGTGGGAAAATCGTTAGAACTTCGGGGAGAGTGTTATTATAGAGAAGGGGAAATTATCTTCTATTACCAAAACGGGAATGATTGGCTCCAATTGCATGGTGCAGAGCGCACAGTAGTTGAATGGACCTCTGAATATTTGGTTTTAGGATATTTTAATGCTTCAATCCTTACAAAATCAAAACAGACTCCTGAGTTCATTAATTATGAGCATAATGAAAATTTAATAGGAAGATGGATGTATAATCAAACAGAGACAGCTACTTCAACATTGATATTAGATGGTAATGGTGCTGGCTGTAGCGAATTTTTATCTCCTGTTGATTATAGTTACGATAATATCGTTAGTTGGTTTACATTTAATGAATGGCTCTATATAAAATATGAGGGAAAATCAGACTATGAGATATGGCGATATAATTTATCAGGGGAAATATTAAATTTATATTATTGCGATGTGCTTGAAATTTCAGATAATTATAATTATCGTAGAGGTGATGATTATGCCGCTATCGTTGGGACATGGCGTGATGATTGGGGTAGTGACTTAAATTATGACTATACAGCCTTTTCATTTTTTGAGGATGGGACAGGACTTTATTTTGATAAGGGAAATCCTGGAAAACGTTTTACCTATACATATAGCTTGTCTCCCCAATTTGTGGAAATAGCCTATAATGAGTATTATAAAGAGCAGTTGGCAATTTCTAAACTTACATCAAATGTGCTCATACTGGATGAGGAAGAATATAAAAAGTCAGAACTGACTTACTCTATGCTTATTCTTGGTAAATGGATGCTTCATGTAAATGTCGAGAATTCAGATGAAGAACAAAAAACAGTAGTTGATTTTTGGCCAGGCGGGTATGAAGCAAAGGATTATGTAGGTTGGTCTGTGGGTAATTCCCTTGGTGAGTTGCAAGGAACTTATAGCGGAGAGTGGTCGATAAATGGTGAAAGATTATTGATTGAGGGAAAATCGCGAATTGCGGGTGAGTATATTATAGAAGGCCTTGTGGTAAATGGATGTCGTTTGGTCAGAGCAAGTAATCCTGATGAATATCCCTACTTGATAGGAGGATGGTACGATAGGTAAGATTTTATATTACTAAAAACAGCCGGGAGTTTTGATTGATAAACTCTCGGCTGTTTGATTAATATGTTTGTGTGGGGAATGATTACATCATGCCTGGCATGCCGCCACCCATTTGTGGCATTGGTTGCTCCTCTTTTTTCTCCTCAACCAAAACACACTCGGTTGTCAAGAACATTCCGGCAATCGATGCTGCATTCTCTAATGCTACACGAGTTACCTTCTTAGGATCAACAACTCCTGCCTTCTTCAAGTCCTCGTAAATGTTCAAGCGTGCATTATATCCAAATGCGCCCTCGCCCTCACGAACTTTATTAACTACAACTGCTCCTTCAACTCCTGCGTTGAATGCAATCTGGCGCAATGGCTCCTCGATTGCGCGGCGTACAATCTCGATTCCGGTTGTCTCGTCGTCGGTCTCGCCCTTCATGCCATCAAGAGCTGCCTGTGCACGGATATATGCAACTCCACCTCCTGGAACAATACCCTCTTCAATTGCAGCGCGAGTAGAGCATAGAGCATCATCAACGCGATCCTTCTTCTCTTTCATCTCAATCTCCGATGCAGCACCTACATATAGAACTGCCACGCCTCCTGCCAATTTTGCCAAGCGCTCACGAAGTTTCTCCTTGTCGTAATCTGATGTAGAGTTCTCGATAAGGCTCTTTATCTGGTTAACTCTATCGGCAATCTCCTCTTTTGAGCCGGCTCCGTTTACAATTGTGGTATTCTCTTTGTCAATTGTAATCTTCTCTGCCTGACCAAGCATATCAAGAGTTGCATGCTCAAGTTTCAAACCGGTCTCCTCTGAGATTACTGTTCCGCCGGTCAATACTGCCAAGTCCTTAAGCATATCTTTTCTGCGGTCTCCGAATCCGGGAGCCTTAACTGCTGCAATCTTCAATGATCCGCGTAGACGGTTTACAACTAATGTGGCCAAAGCCTCGCTCTCTACATCCTCGGCAACAATGATAAGTGCACGTCCTGCTTGTGCTACAGGCTCCAATACAGGAAGTAGCTCCTTCATGGTAGATACCTTCTTGTCATATAGAAGAATGTATGGGTGATCGAACTCTGCCTGCATCTTCTCGGTGTCGGTTACAAAGTATGGAGAGATATATCCACGGTCGAACTGCATTCCCTCTACAACCTTAACCTCGGTTGTGGTTCCTTTTGCCTCCTCAACTGTAATAACTCCCTCTTTTGTTACCTTCTCCATAGCCTCGGCAATAAGGTTACCGATAGTCTCGTCGCCATTAGCTGAAATTTTACCTACCTGACGAATCTTGTCATAATCGGTTCCAACCTCCTCTTTCTGCTCCTCAAGGCTCTTAACAATAGCTGCAACTGCTTTGTCAATTCCGCGCTTCAACTCCATTGGATTTGCTCCGGCAGTAACATTTTTCAAGCCAACGCCAATGATTGCCTGTGCCAAGATGGTTGCAGTTGTGGTTCCATCTCCTGCGTCATCGCCGGTCTTCGATGCAACCTCTTTTACCATCTGAGCTCCAATATTTGCGTATGGATTAGAAAGCTCTATCTCTTTTGCTACCGATACACCATCTTTTGTGATGTGTGGAGCACCAAACTTTTTCTCAATAACTACATTGCGTCCTTTAGGTCCAAGTGTAACCTTTACCGCATTTGCCAACTCGTCAACTCCCTGCTTTAGCAAGTCACGAGCCTCAACGTTATATTTAATCTCTTTTGCCATAACTTCTAACTTCTAACTGTTCACTCCTAACTCCTAACTATAGTATCGCCAAAACCTCATTCTGAGACATGATAATATATTTATCGCCGTCTACATTCAACTCAGTTCCTGAATATTTCCCGAAAACTACAATATCGCCAACTTTTACCTCCATAGGCTCGTCCTTGGTTCCGTTTCCGGTAGCAATAACTTTTCCTCTATTTGGTTTCTCTTGTGCAGAGTCCGGAATGATAATTCCGCTTGCAGTTTTTGTCTCTGCCTCAACAGGCTCAACAATGATTTTGTTTAAGATAGCTTTAATTGCCATGATATTTTAAGTTTTAATGTTTGTTCTACGTAATCTGCTATGCAGAAAGTGTGCCAAATAAAAAAAATGTCAGTATGGCAGTCCCATACTGACATTTTAGCCTAAGCCTATTTAGCATTTTACTCGGCAACCTCTTCTGCAGTGGTCTCAACCTCAACAGTTGTGCCCTCTGGTGCTGTAACAGGAAGCTCCTCGCTCTGAACAGGAACCTCGTTCATGATACGATTCTCCAAGTCGCTGCGATTCATTTCGTCGTTGCTCTCAATGCCCATTGATGAAAGAACGCAGAATACACCAACTGCAATTGCCAATGTCCATGTAGCTTTCTCAAGGAAGTCGTTAGTCTTTTTAACACCCAAAATCTGATTAGATCCGGCGAAAGTTGATGACAATCCGCCTCCTTTTGGGTTCTGTACCAATACAATCAAGATTAGCAAAAGACAAGCTAAACCGATTAATACGTAGAATACTACCATAATTTTTAAGGTTATTTATTAAGCTGTTTTATTTTTTCAATTTGAACTGCAAAGTAACTACTTTTTTCTGGAATTTTCAAACTTAATTTGAAATAAGTTGTCATTGCCTTCTCATAAAGTCCCTGATCAAGGTAAATTTTAGCCAAAGTTTCAGTAAAACAGATGTCGCTTATCTCCTCCTGAGGCTTTTCTGACTCGTTTTTCTGCTCTGTCGGCTCTATTGGAATGTTATTTAAGAACTTATCAATAAGGTCCGGATTTTCCGGAGTTATATCTGCTTTCTCTGCCTGCAACTCTGTCTCAATGTTATAATATGGTGTAGATTGAGGTTTAGGTTGTTCAAAAATATCCTCGCCGGCCATAATGCGGCATAGTTGCATGGGGTTTGGAAGGCGTAACCACACGTTGCTCTCATCCTCCGGGGTTGCACTACCTCTAAATTGTGCTATCCGGTGTAGGGCAAAATGGGCAGCTCCAAACCATGGATATGTTTTGCTTAAAGCTTTAAGCTCCTCGCTATCCACAATAGTGGCCTCGCCATATTTGAGGCAGTGAATTAGGTTCTCGTTCTCCATTTACCAGTTTACAAAGGCCTTGTTATATATATCCTCGACAATTACGTCGGTAATCTCTTCAATCAAACTCTCTTCGATTGCATCGTAATCTGCGTCGATAGAGTAGTCGGAATATTGTGAGAACCTCGAGTCGAAATCATTCTCTCCTGTCAGGGTGTTGGTGTATGCGCAACGAACCTCAATTGTCAATCGGTTAGAGGCTGCAACCTCGTTCGCTGTAATATTTACAGGTTTTTGGGTGTAGCCGGTAATCTCGCCCTCGAAACGCAGCTCGCCTGTTCCATCGGTAACCTCGATAAGTGAGGTGTGGTCTTGAATGTAGGTGCGCAATTTCTCTGTAAATGTTGTGCTGAGCGAGGGCACAATCAATAGAGCTCGGTTAGGGAAGTAGTCTACCGAGTATGTTTTCGCGCCTACCGGAATACTGGCTCCGGTAAATGAGTACTTAACCTTCACTCCGCAACTTTGCAATGTGAATAGTGCAAAGATTGCAATGATTGCTATGTATAATCTGCTTTTCATACTTTCTTCAATTAGGAATTAGGAATTAGGAATTGGCTTCTCCTTTCATCCTTTCTCTTTTATTCAATGTTGTAATCTTTTAATTTTCTGTATAGGGTTCTTTCAGAGATTCCCAGGTCAATGGCGGTCTGTTTACGCTTTCCTCCATTTTTTCGTAGGGCTTTGAGGATTGTCTCCTTCTCGCGCTCCTCCAACGAGAATGTCTCTTCAATAATCTCTTCCGGAGTTATAATCTGCTCGTGGTGTTCAAACTGTTTGGGCACGGAGTGTAGCTCAACCTTGGTGTCGAATATCTCATGCTCAATATCTGCAGAGTGTATAATATCCTCTTTACGTACCCCTTGACGTTGCATAAGATTATGAACAAGCTTCTTCATTTCGTTCATATCTTTCTTCATGTCGAATAGAACTTTATATAGAATCTCGCGCTCGTTGGCAAAGTTTGTGTCATTATTGCCTGTACCATTGTTATGCATAGGAACCAATATACCCTCATGCGGTAGGTACGATGCCAATGTGTGTTCGTCAATAACTCTTGCTCGTTCAATAAGGGCAATCTGTTCTGTGATGTTCTTAAGTTGGCGAATGTTTCCCGGCCACGGATAGCTTTTCAGTATCTGCTCTGCTTCGGGGGTAACCGATATTCTTGGCATTTTATAGTCGTCGGTACAACGATTTGCAAAGTAGCGGAACAGTAGCGGAATGTCATCGGGGCGTTCGCGCAATGATGGTATATGAATAGGAATGGTATTCAATCTGTAGAAAAGATCCTCGCGGAATTTATTGCGCTTTACTGCCTCGGCCATGTTGACATTGGTTGCAGCAATAACGCGAACATCGGTCTTTTGTACAGTCGATGATCCGACTTTTATAAACTCTCCACTCTCAAGTACGCGTAGGAGACGTGCCTGAGTGGGGTAGGGTAACTCTCCGACCTCGTCCAAAAATATTGTACCGCCGTTGGCCTCTTCAAAGTAACCTTTACGTTCATTCAAAGCTCCGGTAAATGCTCCCTTAACGTGACCGAATAGCTCTGAATCTATGGTTCCTTCCGGAATGGCTCCGCAGTTAACGGCAATATATTTTGCGTGTTTTCTTGCGCTGTTGTCGTGAATTATTTTAGGCAAGGCCTCCTTTCCAACTCCACTCTCTCCGGTTATCAGTACCGATAAGTTGGTGTTGGCAACCTGAATGGCTACATCAATAGCGCGTTTTAACTTGCTATTGTTGCCTACAATTCCATAACGTTGCTTTATATTTAAAAATAGCTCCTCGTCCATACCTTATATATATAGTAAAAAGCGAAACCTCGCTCAGCAATCGATTGCAAAAATAGCAGTTTTTTCCGACAAAATGTCAGTTTTACGTAACAAACTGAAACTCTTTGCAATTGTATCGAAAAAAATGTAAGAATGTTTTGTTTTTTAGGAAAAAGAATGTAACTTTGCAGTCCATTTTGGATAAAAGTGTAATTTTATTAAAAAAGTACGTGTAATGCCTACTATTCAACAGTTAGTAAGAAAAGGACGAGTAAAAAACGAGGAGAAATCTAAGGCACCAGCTTTGGATGCATGTCCTCAAAGACGTGGAGTTTGCGTGCGTGTATATACCACCACTCCTAAGAAGCCGAACTCAGCGATGAGAAAAGTGGCCAGAGTTAGATTGACAAACAGTAAGGAGGTTAATGCTTACATCCCAGGAGAGGGACACAACCTACAAGAGCACTCAATCGTGCTAATTCGTGGTGGTCGTGTTAAGGATCTTCCAGGAGTACGTTACCACTTGGTTCGTGGAACCTTGGATGCTGCAGGAGTTAACGGTCGTTTGCAGAGCCGTTCTAAGTACGGTGCTAAGAGACCAAAACCAGGTCAAGCTGCTAAGGGCAAAAAGTAATCATCAACGAGAATCGGAAGTTGTTTATGGGTTGTTCCGCAAAAGTTGAGTAAATGATGTGAATCGTTGAAGACATTTTAAGGGCAGCTTAAAGAACAAATTCGTAAACTAAAAAGAAAATGAGAAAAGCTAAACCAAAGAAAAGAATTTTGTTACCAGATCCAAAGTTTAATGATGTTTTGGTAACACGTTTCGTAAATGATTTGATGATCGATGGTAAGAAGACCATCGCTTTCAACATCTTCTACAACGCATTGGAGATTGTAGATGAGAAGTTGGCTAAGAAAGAGGAGAAGAGCGCATTGGAGGTATGGAAGCAAGCTTTGGAGAATATTACTCCACAAGTTGAGGTAAAGAGCCGCCGTGTAGGAGGAGCTACATTCCAGGTGCCAATGGAGATTAAGCCTGCTCGTAAAATTGCGATTTCAGTTAAAAATATGATTCTGTTTGCTCGTAAGCGTAGCGGAAGAGATATGGCAGACAAGTTGGCTGCTGAGATTATGGCTGCTTACAAGTGTGAGGGAGCTGCTTTCAAGAAGAAAGAGGATACTCACAGAATGGCTGAGGCTAATAGAGCATTTGCACACTTTAGATTCTAATCCGGAAAGTTAAAGAAATATGGCAAAAAGAGATTTACATTTCACCAGAAATATCGGTATTATGGCCCACATCGATGCGGGTAAAACAACTACTACCGAGCGTATTCTTTATTTTACCGGTGTAAACCATAAAATTGGTGAGACACACGATGGTTCTGCAACAATGGACTGGATGGTTCAGGAGCAGGAGCGTGGTATCACTATTACATCTGCTGCTACAACATGTTTCTGGAACTACCAGGACAAGCAGTACAAAGTAAACATCATCGACACTCCGGGTCACGTTGATTTCACCGTAGAGGTAGAGCGTTCATTGCGTGTATTGGACGGAGCTGTTGCACTTTTCTGTGCAGTAGGTGGTGTTGAGGCACAGTCAGAGACTGTTTGGCGTCAGGCTAACAAGTATGGTGTGCCAAGAATTGCATTCGTAAATAAGATGGACCGTTCAGGAGCTGACTTCTTCAAGGCAGTTCGTGAGATCCGTGAGAAACTTCACGCAAATCCAATTCCATTGCAGTTGCCAATCGGTTCAGAGGAGAACTTCAAGGGAGTTATTGATTTGGTTGAGATGAAGGCTCACGTATGGAAAGATGGTTCTATGACTCCAGAGATTGAGGAGATTCCTGAGAATATGCTTGCAGAGGCTCAGGAGTGGAGAGAGAAGATGGTAGAGGCTGCTGCCGTTCAGGATGATGCTCTTATGGAGCGTTTCTTCGAGGATCCAGATTCAATCACCGTTGAGGAGTTGAGAACTGTAATCCGTAAGGCTGTAATTGCTATGGATTTCTGTCCAGTACTTTGTGGTTCATCATTCAAGAATAAGGGTGTTCACAACTTGTTGGATGCGGTTATCACATATTTGCCTAACCCACTTGACAAGCCAGAGATTACTGGAACTCTTCCAGGAACAGAGGAGCCTGTTACATTCAAGGTTGATCCTGATCAGCCATTGTGCGCTTTGGGATTCAAGATTGCTACAGACCCATTCGTAGGACGTTTGTGTTACACTCGTGTTTATACTGGTAAGATTGTTGCCGGTTCTTATGTATACAACCCAAGAACTGACAAGAAGGAGCGTATCTCACGTTTGTTCCAGATGCACTCAAATCACCAGTTGCCAAAAGAGTTCATTGAGGCAGGAGATATTTGTGCTTGCGTAGGATTCAAGGATATCCGTACCGGAGATACTTTGTGTGATCCAGAGCACCCAGTAGTACTTGAGAGCATGACCTTCCCAGAGCCAGTGATCGGTATCGCTGTTGAGCCATTGACTCAGAAGGATACAGATAAGCTAGGAATGGCTTTGGCTAAGTTGGCTGAGGAGGATCCAACATTCCGTGTTAAGACTGACGAGGATTCAGGTCAGACAGTTATTAGCGGAATGGGAGAGTTGCACTTGGATATCATCATGGACCGTTTGAAGAGAGAGTTCAAGGTTGAGTGTAATCAGGGTGCACCACAGGTTGCTTACAAGGAGGCTATTACCGGAACTGTTGAGTTGCGTCACGTATTCAAGAAACAGTCTGGAGGTCGTGGTAAGTTCGCTGATATTATCTTCCGCATGGAGCCAGCTGCAGAGGGCAAAGAGGGACTTGAGTTCATCAACGAGGTTAAGGGAGGAAATATTCCTAAGGAGTTCATCCCATCAGTTGAGAAGGGATTCAAGGAGGCTATGGCAAACGGCGTTTTGGCTGGATACGATATGGAGAGCTTGAAGATTACTTTGGTTGATGGTTCATTCCACCCAGTTGACTCTGATGCTCTATCATTCGAGATGGCTGCTAAGATGGGATTCAAGGAGGCATGTCAGAAGGCAAGCCCAGTGTTGATGGAGCCTATCATGAAGCTTGAGGTTGTTACTCCAGAGGAGTATATGGGAGATATTATTGCTGACTTGAACCGTCGTCGTGGACAGGTTGACGGAATGGAGAGCCGCTCTGGAGCTCGTGTAGTAAATGCACAGGTTCCACTTTCTGAGCAGTTCGGTTATGTTACTGTTCTAAGAACATTGTCTTCAGGTCGTGCAAGTTCTTCAATGGAGTTTGACCACTATGCAGAGGTTCCAAAGAACATTGCTAAGGAGGTTATTGAGAAGGCAAACGGTAGAGTTGATTTGCTATAATTGGATAACATATACTAGTATTTACTAAATATTATGAGTCAAAAAATCAGAATTAAGTTGAAATCTTACGATCACAACTTGGTTGACAAGTCTGCAGAGAAGATTGTTAAGACTGTTAAAGCAACCGGTGCTGTAGTTAGTGGCCCAATTCCACTTCCAACTCACACAGGTATCTTCACAGTTAACCGCTCAACTTTCGTAAACAAGAAGAGCCGTGAGCAGTTTAAACTTTGCACCTTCAAGCGTTTGATTGACATTTACAGTTCAACAACTGGAACAATTGATGCATTGATGAAGCTTGAGTTGCCAAGTGGTGTTGAGGTAGAGATTAAAGTGTAATGACGGCGAAACCCTATGTCGTTATTTAATTAAACAAAAGTAAAAAATGAAATCAGCAGGATTGATTGGAAAGAAAGTCGGAATGACTTCTGTGTTCAGTGTTGAGGGAAAAAGTATTCCATGCACTGTTATCGAATGCGGTCCATGTGTCGTTACTCAGGTTAAGACTGTAGAGAACGACGGCTACGCTGCTATTCAGCTTGCCTTTGGTGATGCAAAGGAGAAGAATACAACGAAGCCATTGGCCGGACACTTCGCAAAAGCTGGTGTAACTCCTAAGGCTAAATTGGTTGAGTTTACCGGTTTTGAGAATGAGTACAAGTTGGGCGATGTACTTGACGTGAACTTGTTCGAGGGTGTTCCCTTTGTAGATGTAGTTGGAATTAGTAAAGGAAAAGGATTCCAGGGTGTTGTAAAACGTCATGGATTCAGCGGAGTAGGTCAGACTACTCACGGACAGCACAACCGTGCTCGCAAGCCAGGATCTATCGGAGCTTGTTCTACACCTTCACGCGTATTCAAAGGATTGCGCATGGCAGGTAGAATGGGTGGAGAGCAGGTAACTGTTGCGAACCTAGCTGTTCTAAAAGTAATTCCAGAGAACAATTTATTGTTGGTTAAGGGTTCTATCCCCGGAACTAAAGGTTCATACGTAATTATTGAGAAGTAATGGAGTTAAGTGTAGTAAACATAGCCGGTCAAGATACCGGAAGAAAGGTAGAGTTAAATGACGCTATCTTCGCAATTCAGCCTAACGAGCATGCTATCTACCTTGACGTAAAACAGTTCTTGGCTAACAATCGTCAGGGAACTGCTAAGTCAAAGCAGAGAAACGAGATTTCTGGAAGTACCAGAAAGCTTAAGAAACAAAAGGGAACCGGTGGTGCACGTGCTGGTAGCATCAAGAACCCTGAGTTCCGCGGTGGTGGTCGCGTATTTGGACCAGTTCCACGTGACTATAGCTTCAAGTTGAATAAGAAACTTAAACGTTTGGCACGTAAGTCAGCTTTCTCAGTAAAAGCTGCTAATGGTGTAATCAAAGTAATTGAGGACTTCTCATTCGAGGCTCCAAAGACAAAAGATTTCGTAGCAATCGTTAAGAATCTTAACTTGACACACGGAAATTTCTTGTTCGTTTTGAACAACGCTGGTGAGAATGTATTGCTTTCAGCAAGAAACCTTCAGAAAGTATCTGTAGTTCGTGCAACAGATGTTAACACATACGATATCATGAAGGCTCACGATGTAGTATTGTCTGAGAGTTCAGTAGAGGTCATCAACCAAATGTTAAATCTTAACTAAATCGAACTAAAATGGAGATTATAGTAAAGCCCGTTCTATCGGAGAAGATGACTGAAATGAATGACAAACTCAACAAAGTTGCGTTTGTTGTTGCTCAAGATGCTAACAAAATTACAGTTAAGAAGGCCGTAGAGGAGATGTATAACGTAAAGGTTACCGATGTAAATATCGTGAGATATCAGGGTAAGGCTAAGGCTCGTTATACTAAAGCCGGAATGATTAGCGGTCGTACTGCATCTTATAAGAAAGCGATTGTAACCTTGGCAAAAGGTGATAGTATTGATTTTTATAGCAATATTTAATAGAGATGGCTGTTAGAAAATTAAATCCTGTAACCCCTGGTACGAGACATAGAGTTGTAAACTGTTTCGACCAGTTGACTACAGATAGACCTGAGAAATCATTGTTGAGACCAATTAAGAGCACTGGAGGTAGAAACAATACCGGTAAAATGACAATGAGATATATAGGTGGTGGTCACAAAAAGCAATATCGTTTAATTGACTTCAAGCGTGATAAGGATAATATTCCTGCAAAGGTTGCTACTATCGAGTACGACCCAAATAGAAGCGCACGTATTGCATTGTTGGTTTATGCTGATGGAGAGAAACGCTATATCATCGCTCCTATCGGTTTGACAGTAGGTCAGACAGTAGAGAGTGGTGCAGGTGTTGCACCAGAGTTAGGAAACGCATTGTTCCTATCTGAGATTCCATTAGGTACAATCATTCATAACATTGAGATGAGACCTGGACAGGGAGCTATGATTGCTCGTAGTGCAGGATCTTATGCACAGTTGGTTGCACGTGAGGGTAAGTATGCCTCAATTAAGTTGCCTTCAGGCGAGGTTCGCATGATTCTTGTTACCTGTAAAGCAACTGTAGGTACAGTATCTAACCCTGACCACGCTTTGGAGCGTGCAGGTAAGGCTGGTCACTCACGTTGGCTTGGACGTCGTCCACGAAACAGAGGTGTTGTAATGAACCCGGTTGATCACCCAATGGGTGGAGGAGAAGGCCGTGCTTCAGGAGGTCAGCCTCGTTCAAGAAAGGGATTGTATGCCAAGGGATATAAGACAAGAGCTCCTAAGAAGGCTTCAAGTCAGTATATCGTAGAAAAAAGAAAATAACCGATTAAGATAGAATGTTATGAGTCGTTCGTTAAAAAAAGGCCCTTTTATTGATTACAAGCTTGAGAAGAGAATCCTTGAGATGAATGAGAACAACAATAAGAATGTTGTAAAGACATGGGCTCGTCACTCAATGATCTCTCCAGATTTCGTGGGCCACACGGTAGCTGTACACAATGGTAACAAATTCATCCCAGTATACGTGACTGAGAATATGGTAGGTCATAAGTTGGGAGAGTTCGCACCAACACGTACATTTAGAGGACACGCTAAGAAAAAGTAATTTGCGTGCTTAAAGTTTAACAAATGAAGATTGTATTATAATGGGTGCAAGAAAAAGATTAAAAGCTGAGCAGATGAAAGCAGCTAAGAAGTCACAGGCAATGTCTGTACTTCGCAATTGCCCATCATCTCCTCAGAAAATGAGATTGGTTGCTGACCTTGTACGCGGAATGGACGTACAGAAAGCATTGGACACATTGAAATTCTGTCCTAGAGAGGCTGCACGCAAAGTTGAGAAATTATTGCTTTCAGCTATTGCAAACTGGAGTGTTAAGAACGAGGGATCTCGTGTTGAGGAGGCTAACCTTTACGTAAAAGAGATTTTCGTTGATGGCGCTGGAATTTTGAAGCGTTTGAGAACTGCTCCTCAGGGACGTGCTCACAGAATTCGTAAAAGATCTAACCACGTTACTATCGTGTTAGGAAGTAAAAACGCCGTAAAAGAGTAAGCATCATGGGACAGAAAGTAAATCCAATTAGTAATAGATTAGGAATCATCCGCGGATGGGATTCAAACTGGTTTGGCGGTAAGAATTACGGCGACAGACTAGTAGAGGATTATAAGATTCGTAAGTACCTTAATGCACGTTTGGCTAAGGCCGGAATTGCTAAGATTGTTATTGAGAGAACTTTGAAACTTATCACTATCACTATCAACACAGCACGTCCAGGTATCATTATTGGTAAGGGAGGTCAAGAGGTTGACAAGTTGAAAGAGGAGTTGAAGAAGATCACTGACAAGGAGGTACAGATCAATATCTTTGAGATCAAACGTCCTGAGTTGGACGCTGTGATTGTTGCTAACAGCATAGCTCGTCAATTGGAGGGCCGTGTTGCATATCGTAGAGCAATCAAAATGGCTGTTGCTTCTACAATGCGCATGGGAGCTGAGGGTATTAAGGTGTTGATTTCAGGTCGTTTGAATGGAGCCGAGATTGCACGTTCAGAGATGTTCAAGGAGGGTCGTACTCCATTGCACACTTTCCGTGCAGATATCGACTATGCTCAGGCTGAGGCCTTGACAACATACGGTATCCTAGGTATCAAGGTATGGATTTGTAAGGGAGAGGTTTATGGAAAACGTGAGTTGGTTCCAAACTCTTTGTTGCAGTCTAAGGAGAGCCGTCCTAACAATGCCAATGCAAATGGCAAGCGTGGCGGTTTCAGAAAGAGAAAAACTGGAAATAAGTAACCCTTTTAATTGAAAAGTTATGTTACAGCCAAAAAGGACTAAATACAGAAGAGCCCAAAAAGGAAGAATGAAGGGTAACGCACAGCGTGGTCACCAGCTTGCATTCGGATCTTTTGGAATTAAGGCGTTGGAGAATCACTGGATTGAGCAGCGTCAGATTGAGGCAGCCCGTGTCGCAGTCACAAGATATATGCAGAGACAAGGTCAGATTTGGATTCGTATCTTCCCTGACAAGCCATTGACAAAGAAGCCATTGGATGTTCGTATGGGTAAAGGTAAGGGAGATCCTGTAGGATTCATTGCTCCTGTTACACCAGGTAGAATTCTATTCGAGGCTGACGGTGTTCCATACGCAGTAGCTAAAGAGGCTTTGCGTCTTGCTGCACAGAAATTGCCAATTGCAACTAAGTTTATTGTTAGACGGGACTATACCGAGTAATCTAATTACAGGTTAGTAAATTAAAATCAAGTAAAGATGAAGAATCAAGAGATTAAAGACCTGTCAACACAAGACTTGAAGGATAAGTTGGCAGCTGAGCAGGTTGAGTTGAATAAGTTGACTTTAAATCATGCAATTTCACCGGTAGAGAATCCGATGGCTATTAAGGCATCAAGAAGAAATATCGCTCGCATGATGACAGAGTTGCGTAAGAGAGAATTAACCGTAAAATAATATAGCCATGACAGAGAGAAATCTAAGAAAAGAGCGTATGGGTATTGTACTAAGCAATAAGATGGATAAGACTATCACAGTTGCTGTACACTTCAAAGAGAAACACCCTATTTACGGTAAGTTCGTTAAGAAGACCAAAAAGTACACCGCGCATGATGAGAACAACGAGTGCAATATCGGTGATACAGTGAGAATTATGGAGACCCGTCCCTTGAGTAAGAATAAGAGATGGAGATTAGTAGAAATTGTTGAAAGAGTGAAGTAACATGATACAGCAGGAGACTAGATTGTCTGTAGCAGACAACAGCGGTGCTAAAGAGGTACTGTGTATTCGAGTTCTTGGTGGAACTAAGAAGAGATATGCTCGAGTAGGCGACAAGATTGTTGTAACTGTTAAGAGTGCCTTACCTAACAGCGATGTTAAGCAGGGAATCGTAAGTAAAGCAGTTGTAGTACGCGTTTCTAAAGAGTACAGAAGAGCTGATGGATCTTACATTCGTTTCGACGACAATGCTTGCGTATTGTTGAACAATGCAGGTGAGATGAGAGGTACCCGTATCTTTGGCCCAGTAGCTAGAGAGGTTCGTGAGGGATACACAAAGATCGTTTCTCTTGCACCGGAGGTACTTTAACCATAGTGTTTCAAACCATTAAAAATTAATTGTGATGAATAAGAAATTTCATATCAAGAAAGGCGACATGGTTGTTGTAAACGCTGGTGAGGATAAAGGAAAGCAAGGTAAGGTATTGTCAGTAGATCCTACAAAAGAGCGTGCAATTGTTGAGGGTGTTAACATGGTAAAAAAACACACCAAACCAAGTGCTACTCACCCACAGGGAGGTATTATTGAGCAAGAGGCAGGAATTCACATTTCTAACCTTACTTTGATTGATCCTTCAACTGGTGCTCCAACCAAGGTTGGACGTAAAGTTCAAGAGGACGGAACAATCGTAAGATATGCCAAGAAGTCAGGAGAGATTTTGAAGTAATTTGAAATATTTCTTTGATAGATATTCGGGGAACAGCGAAAGTTGTTCCCCGATTTTTTTTACTTTTAAAAAAGTTTAAAAATAAGTAGTTGTTACTCTTTGATATCTGAAAACTTTGTATTATCTTTGCGCGGTTAAATTTGGGCGAGAGTGTTCTTGCCTAAGAAGTTTTGTGTGAAAATTAACGTCGCTTTGCGACAAATTATTTAAATATAATGAGTTATATACCAAACCTAAAGACGAAGTATAACGACGAGATTGTACCGACTTTGATGAAGGAGTTCGGATACAAGTCAGTTATGCAGGCACCCAAGTTGGAGAAGATAGTAATCAACCAGGGTGTAGGTGCTTCTATCCAGGATAAGAAGATCTTGGAGTTCTCTTTGAATGAGATTACTGCAATTGCCGGTCAGAAGGCAGTGAGCGGAAAATCAACAAAGGACGTTTCTAACTTTAAGTTGCGTAGAGGAATGCCTATCGGAGTTCGCGTAACATTGCGTCACGATCGCATGTACGAGTTCTTGGAGAGATTGATTTGCGCAGCACTTCCACGTATCCGTGATTTCAAGGGAATCAATGGAAAACTTGATGGAAGAGGAAATTACACATTGGGACTTGAGGAGCAGATCATTTTCCCTGAGATTGTGCTTGATTCTGTGCACAAGATTATGGGTATGAACATCACCTTCGTAACAACTGCTAAGACAGACGAGGAGGGATACGCTCTATTGAGAGAGTTCGGTTTACCGTTTAAAAAGAACTAAATTATTTTGAGATGGCAAAAGAATCAATGAAGGCCCGTGAGGTAAAGCGTGCAAAATTGGTAGAAAAGTACGCTGCAAAACGAGCTCAGTTAAAAGAGGCAGGAGATTATATTGGATTGAGCCTTCTTCCTAAAAACTCTAATCCTATCCGTTTGCACAACCGTTGCAAATTGACAGGAAGACCAAGAGGTTACATGAGACAATTTGGAATCAGCAGAATTCAGTTCCGTGAGATGGCATCTGCAGGTTTGATTCCAGGAGTAAAAAAGGCAAGTTGGTAATTTAAAAATCAGAAGAAATGACAGATCCAATAGCAGATTTTTTGACCCGTATCCGCAATGCGGCTAATGCTGGTCACAAGGTTGTAGAGGTTCCTGGTTCTAAAATGAAATTAGCTATAACCAAGATCCTTAAAGAGAAGGGATATATTCTGAACTACAAAGTAGAAGAAGATGGCGTAAAGAGCAATCTTAAGATTGCGTTGAAATATAATCAGGAGACAAAGGTGTCTGCGATTAAGGCATTGATCCGTGTATCAAAACCTGGTTTGCGTCGTTATTCCGATGTTGAAAATATGCCACGTGTATTGAATGGCTTGGGTATCGCAATTGTCTCAACTTCTTATGGAGTTATGACAGACAAAGAGGCTCGCGCTAAGAATGTAGGTGGTGAGGTATTATGCTATGTTTATTAATCTTAAGGAGGGAAAACGATGTCACGAATAGGTAAATTGCCAATTTCAATTCCAGCAGGAGTAACAGTAACTGTGTCTCCCGAGAATGTGGTTACCGTTAAAGGTCCTAAGGGAGAGTTGTCACAGGCTATCACAGGAGGAATTACTGTGTCTGTTGAGAATGGAACTATTGAAGTAGCACGTCCAAATGACGAGAAGCAGGTAAAAGCATATCATGGTTTGTACCGTGCTTTGATTAACAATATGGTAGTTGGTGTTTCTGAGGGATACACTATTAAACAAGAGTTGGTAGGAGTTGGATTCCGTGCAAATGCGGAGGGTCAGGTATTGGAGCTTGGCTTGGGATACTCTCACTCAATTTTCTTGCAATTGCCAAAGGAGATTAAGGTTACAGCTGTAACAGAGAAGCGCGCCAACCCAATCCTTACACTTGAGAGTTGCGATAAGCAGCTTATAGGTATGGTTGCTGCAAAGATTCGTTCTTTCCGTAAGCCAGAGCCTTATAAGGGTAAAGGTATTCGCTTTGTTGGCGAGATTGTTCGTAGAAAGGCTGGTAAGTCAGCTAAAGTTTAATTTCTAAAGTAAAACTTAATTATGGCTTTAACTAAGGAAGGCAGAAGATTAAGAATCAAACGAAGAATTCGTAAGATTGTTTCTGGAACGGCTGAAAGACCCCGTTTGAGCGTATATCGTTCAAATGCCCAAATCTCTGCACAATTGATAAATGATGAAGAGGGTAAAACTTTGTTGTCTGTATCTTCTTTGAGCAAGGAGTTTGCTGAGCAGAAGGTAACAAAAACAGAGAAGGCTGCATTGGTTGGTGCTGCAGTAGCTGCAAAGGCTTTGGAGGCAGGAATCACAGCAATAACATTTGACCGTAACGGTTATTTGTATCACGGTAGAGTAAAAGCTTTGGCTGATGCTGCACGTGAGGGAGGTCTTAACTTTTAATGATAGCAAGAGATGGAACAGAAGATTAATAATACCACAGATCTCGAACTTAAAGATAGATTGGTTGCGATTAACCGCGTAACCAAAGTTACTAAGGGAGGTAGAACATTCAGCTTTGCTGCGATCGTAGTAGTTGGCGATGAGAAAGGTATCGTTGGCTGGGGATTAGGTAAGGCAAACGAGGTTACAGCTGCTATCGCTAAGGGTGTAGATGCTGCTAAGAAGAACTTGATTAAGGTTCCTGTATTGAAGGGAACAATTCCTCACGAGCAGGAGTCTAAGTTCAGCGGATCACGCGTTTATATCCAGCCAGCTTCTTCGGGAACCGGAGTAAAGGCAGGAGGTGCTATGCGTGCAGTACTTGAGAGTGCAGGTATTCACGATGTGTTGGCTAAGTCTAAGGGTTCTTCTAACCCTCACAACTTGGTGAAGGCAACTTTCAATGCATTGAAGGAGTTACGTGATGCACGTGCAATTGCTGCTCAGCGTGGAATTAGCATGGACAAAGTGTTTAATGGATAAACTTAGGAGTTATGGCACAGATTAAAATTACATTGGTTAAGAGTAAGATCGGAAGCAATAAGTCTCAGGTTAGCACATTGAAGGCTTTGGGATTGAACAAGACAAACAGCAGTGTTGTAAAGGAGGCTTGCCCACAGATTTTGGGTATGGTTGAGAAGGTAAAGCACTTGTTGAGTGTTGAGGAGGTAAAATAATTGTGTAACGTTATAATTCGAAAATATAATGGAATTGAATAACTTAAAACCTGCTTGTGGAGCTACTCACCACGATCGTCGTTTGGGCCGTGGACAAGGTTCTGGTTATGCAGGAACCTCTGGAAGAGGACACAAGGGAGCTAAGGCAAGATCAGGATACCACACTAAGATTGGTTTCGAGGGTGGACAGATGCCTCTTCAGAGACGTTTGCCTAAGTTCGGTTTCAAGTCTTTGAACAGAGTAGAGTACAAGGCTATCAACGTTGGTATGTTGCAGGCTTTGGCTGAGCGTGATAATCTTACTGTAATTGATAAAGAGGTACTTATCGCTGCAGGTTTGACATCAAAGAATGATTTGGTTAAGATCTTGGGTGATGGTGCTATTTCTGCAAAATTGACAGTAAAAGCAGATGCTTTCTCTAAATCAGCTATTGCAGCTATCGAGGCTGTTGGCGGTTCAGCAGAGGTATTATAATTGTAATCAAATAACGAATAGTGCGTTATGAAGTTTATTACTAAAATACAGGAAATCTGGAAGACAACCGAGTTGCGTCAGAGAATCCTTACCACTTTGGGCTTGATCCTTGTTTACCGTTTGGGAACAGAGATTGTATTGCCTGGTGTAGATACTGATCACTTGGCTGCACTTTCACAGCAAACATCAGAGAACGGCGTATTGGGCTTGTTGGATATGTTCTCAGGAGGAGCTTTCTCTCAGGCATCAATCTTCGCTTTGGGAATTATGCCTTATATCTCTGCATCAATCGTAGTTCAGCTACTTGGTATAGCTGTACCTTACTTCCAGAGATTGCAGCGTGAGGGCGAGAGCGGACGTCGTAAAATCAATCAGATTACAAGATATTTGACTGTAGTTCTTCTTCTTTTGCAAGGTTATGCATATTTGAAGAATTTGAGCGCTCAGAATATTGCAGTTCAGTCTGAGATGTTGGCTTTGTTGGCTATGGCTGCCGGATCAATGTTTATCCTGTGGTTAGGAGAACGTATCACAGACAGAGGAATCGGTAACGGAGTATCTATCATTATTATGATTGGAATCGTTGCTCGTTTGCCTTTCGCATTCTATTCGGAGTTAGTATCTAAGATCTCTTCAGGTATGATGGGCTTCTTGATCGAGATTGTATTCCTATTCTTGGTGTTCTGCGCTACAATTATGTTGGTTCAGGGAACAAGAAAGGTGCCTGTACAGTACGCTAAGCGTATTGTTGGTAACAAGCAGTACGGTGGAGTTCGTCAGTATATTCCTTTGAAGATTAATGCAGCAGGTGTTATGCCTATCATCTTTGCTCAGGCATTGATGTTGTTGCCGGTATCTTTCGCTAATTTCTCAAATATCGAGAGCATGAGCGGATTTGCTGCTGCATTTGCCGATATGACAGGCGTTGTTTACAACGTAACATTCTTCATCCTTATTGTATTGTTCACATACTTCTACACTGCAATTACAGTGAATCCTTTGATGATGTCAGAGGAGATGAAGAAGAATGGTGGATTTATTCCTGGAGTTAAGCCTGGAAGAAAGACAATGGAGTTCCTTGACTCTATCATGTCAAGAATTACATTGCCAGGTTCAATCTTCTTGGGAATTGTAGCTATTATGCCGGCTATTGCAATGAGATGCGGAGTATCAAACCAGTTCGCTAGTTTCTATGGTGGAACATCATTGTTGATTTTGGTTGGAGTTGTACTTGATACAGTTCAACAAATCGACTCTCACTTGAGAATGCACCACTATGATGGTTTGATGGGTTCAGGCAAATTTAGAGGTAGAAATATCTAATATTTACTATTTGTTTATTCGAAAATATGTCGTAATTTTGCGGCATGTTTTCGGAAAAAACAAAAGAAGAGATAGAGTTACTCAGAGAGAGTAATTTATTGGTAGGAAAAACTCTGGGCGAGGTTGCAAAAATCATTCGTCCGGGGGTTTCTACGTTAGAATTGGACGCTGTAGCAGAAGAGTTCATTCGCTCGAATGGTGCAGTTCCCGGTTTTCTTGGATACGGAGGATTTCCGAATACACTTTGCATTTCAGTAAATGACGAGGTTGTTCATGGAATACCCTCAGCAAAGAGAGTGCTCCAAGAAGGTGACATAGTCTCGGTAGACTGTGGAGTTCTTAAAAATGGTTATTACGGCGATAGCGCTTATACTTTTGAAGTGGGCGAGGTTTCAGAGGAGATACATAATCTGCTCGAAGCAACAAAGGCATCACTTTATAAGGGGATTGAACAGGCAGTTGTCGGTCGTAGAATAGGTGATATAGGATCGGCTGTACAGAATTATTGCGAAGCTCGTGGTTATTCTGTAGTCAGAGAGTTGGTTGGTCACGGAGTAGGTAAGGAGTTACATGAGGATCCTCAAGTTCCAAATTACGGAAGTCGAGGACAGGGAACAAAATTACGCGAAGGCATGGTTATTGCCATTGAACCGATGATCAATTTAGGTCAGCGTTATGTTATAATGAACAGTGACGGCTGGACTATCAGAACTCGAGACGGTCTTCCTTCTGCTCACTTTGAACACACTGTGGCGGTAGGTAAGACGGCAGCTGATATTCTGTCATCTTTTAAATATGTTGAAGAGGTTTTAAATAAATAGGAATTTTATGGCTAAACAGCCCTCAATTGAACAAGATGGAGTAATTACTGAGGCATTGTCTAATGCAATGTTCAAAGTTAAGTTAGAGAACGGACATGAGATTATAGCTCATATCTCAGGAAAGATGAGAATGCACTATATCAAAATTTTGCCCGGAGATAAAGTGAGAGTTGATATGTCTCCCTATGATTTGACCAAAGGACGTATTTCGTTTAGATACAAAAACTAAATTAACAAGAATATGAAAGTTAGACCATCAGTCAAGAAGCGTAGTGCTGATTGCAAGATTGTTAAAAGAAACGGCGTGGTTTACGTCATTAACAAAAAGAACCCTAAGTACAAACAACGTCAGGGTTAATTAATTCATTTTTAATAGGAGAATCATTTATGGCAAGAATCGTAGGTGTGGATTTGCCCTCTAAAAAGAGAGGAGAGATCGCCTTGACCTATATCTTCGGTATAGGTAGAAGCAGTGCCCGTGCTATCTTGACAGAAGCCGGCATCGATTTTGACACAAAAGTGCAGGATTGGAACGATGACCAACTCGCAGCCGTACGTAAGATTATCAACGCAGAGTACAAGGTTGAAGGTGAGTTGAGATCTGTGATCCAGATGAACATTAAGCGTTTGATGGATATCGGTTGTTACCGTGGAATCAGACACCGTTTGGGATTACCTGTAAGAGGTCAGAGTACAAAGAACAATGCCCGTACAAGAAAGGGTAAGAAGAAAACAGTTGCAAACAAGAAGAAAGCAACTAAATAATTGAAGTGAATTATGGCAAAGAAGTCTACATCAAATAAGAAGCGGCTAGTTAAAGTTGAGGCCGTGGGACAGGTACACGTTCATTCCTCATTTAATAACATTATCGTGTCTGTAACCAATTCAACCGGTCAGGTTATTTCTTGGTCATCAGCAGGTAAGATGGGATTCAGAGGTTCTAAGAAGAACACTCCGTACGCTGCTCAAATGGCTGCTGCAGATTGTGCAAAAGTGGCATTTGACTTGGGTATGAGAAAAGCTAAAGTATATGTTTCAGGTCCTGGTAACGGACGTGAGTCAGCTATCCGTTCAGTACACCAGACAGGTATTGAGGTTGCAGAGATCGTTGACGTAACTCCACTACCACACAATGGTTGTCGTCCTCCGAAACGTAGAAGAGTATAATTGTTAGAGTGTTAATCTTAAATAGAAATTAGATATGGCTAGATATACAGGACCTAAGTCTAAAATTGCCAGAAAGTTCGGTGAGCCTATTTATGGCCCGGATAAGGCTCTTGAGAAGAGAAATTATCCTTCTGGACAGCACGGTTTGGCTCGTCGTAGAAGAAAAATCTCTGAGTACGGTGTACAGTTGAAAGAGAAACAAAAGGCAAAATATACATACGGATTGTTGGAGAAGCAATTCCGCAATTTGTTCGAGAAAGCATCTCGTGCAGAGGGTGTAACCGGAGAGGTATTGTTGCAGTTCTTGGAGCGTCGTTTGGATAACGTTGTTTACCGTTTGGGTATTGCTCCTACACGTGCAGCAGCTCGTCAGTTGGTTTCACACCGTCACATTGTTCTTAATGGAAAGGTTTGTAACATTCCTTCTGCTATGGTTTCAGCAGGTGATGTTGTTGGCGTTCGTGAGAAGTCAAAAGCATTGGAGGTAATTGCAGACTCATTGAGATCTAATAATGTTAGCAAATATAGCTGGTTAGAGTGGGATAACACCGCTATGGCTGGTAAGTTCTTGAATGTTCCAGAGCGTACAGAGATTCCAGAGAACATTAAGGAGCAGGCAATCGTTGAGTTGTATTCTAAGTAATAAATAAAATTATGGCAATATTAGCTTTCCAGAAGCCAGAAAAAGTAATCATGCTTGAGTCTACGGAGCAGTTCGGTAAGTTCGAGTTCCGTCCATTGGAGCCTGGTTATGGTATGACAATCGGAAATGCGCTAAGAAGAATCCTTATCTCTTCATTGGAGGGATTTGCTATCACCGGAATTAAGATTGACGGTGTTGCGCATGAGTTTGCTACAATTCCTGGCGTAATAGAAGATGTTACAGAGATTATCCTCAACCTGAAGAAGGTTCGTTTCAAAAGAAAAGTCGAGGGAGTAGAGGATGAGAAGTTGACAATTCTTATTTCTGGTCAGGAGACTTTTACTGCCGGCGACATAAATCGTTTCTTGAGTGGTTTCGAGGTGTTGAATACCGATTTGGTAATCTGCAACATGGAGCCATCGGTTAACTTCAAGATGGAGTTGACAATCAACAAAGGACGTGGTTATGTTCCTGCGGTAGAAAACTTGCCAGTTGATGCAGTAGAGGGATTTATTCCAATCGATTCTATCTACACTCCTATCAAGAATGTCAAGATTGACATTGATAACTATCGTGTAGAGGGAAAGACCGATTATGAGAAGTTGACCCTTGAGATTGATACTGATGGATCAATTGTTCCGGCTGATGCTTTGAAAGAGGCTGCTAAAATTCTTATTCATCACTTCAGACTATTCTCTGATGACAATATGTCTTTGGAGCAGGAGGATAACTTCGATGTTGAGGAGTTTGATGAGGAGATTCTTCATATGCGTCAACTTTTGAAGACAAAGTTGGTTGACTTAGATCTTTCAGTTCGTGCATTGAATTGTTTGAAACAGGCAGATGTTGAGACTCTTGGTGAGTTGTGCTGCTTGAATAAGTCAGATCTTCTTAAGTTCCGTAATTTCGGTAAGAAGTCTTTGACTGAGTTGGAGGCTCTCCTTGCTGACCATAACTTGGAGTTTGGCATGGATGTAGCTAAGTATAAATTAGATAAGGAGTAATTACTATGAATCATAAAAAGAAATTCAACCACTTGACCAGAAGCAGTGCTCACAGAAAGGCAATGCTTGCTAATATGGCAGTGTCATTGATTATGCACAAGCGTATCAGCACAACAGTGGCAAAAGCAAAGGCTCTTAAAATGTATGTAGAGCCACTAATTACCAAGAGTAAAGTTGACAATACAAACAGCCGTCGTGTTGTATTCAGCTATCTTAAGCAGAAAGAGGCTATTACTGAGTTGTTCGGTGAGATTGCCCCAAAGATTGTTAACCGTCCAGGAGGTTATACACGTATCTTGAAGACTGGTTCAAGAATTGGTGATAACGCTGAGATGTGTATCATTGAGCTTGTTGATTACAATACAACATACACAGTTGCTAAGGCAGTTGAGACTAAGAAGCCAAGAACAAGACGTTCTTCAAAGAAGAGCGCTGAGGCTCCTGCAACAGAGACTCCAGCAGCAGAGGCAACAGCCGAGGAGGCAAAGTAATTTGACAAAATTCTTGTTAAATATTTTCAGAGGGTTTGATTTTGATCTGACCCCAAGAAATTGGACGGATTAATAATAAGTTTTATTGGTAAAGAGTTCGGTATTGCACCGGGCTC
>SUWY01000023.1:32563-33937 GCA_015061245.1 Bacteroidales bacterium | reverse complement strand
CAAAGGTACGCCCTTTTTTCACAACCGCAATACATAGCACAAAAAAAGTGCCAAAAATTCAACGCA
The DNA here is from genome assembly GCA_015061245.1 of Bacteroidales bacterium. Classification (GTDB taxonomy): domain Bacteria; phylum Bacteroidota; class Bacteroidia; order Bacteroidales; family Marinifilaceae; genus RGIG9079. Next base: position 33,871 of record SUWY01000023.1, on the reverse strand, counting down.
AACGTTTTTTTAGTGACCAGTTAGGAGTGAACAGTGAGGAGTTATGTTATAATTAGGAATGAGGAATTAGGAAAAATCGTGCAAGCCGAATGCAGAAGGCAAACTTGTTTGCATTATGCTGAGGCGCCGCCGATTTTGCGGAAACACGCAGTGTTTGCGAATTAGGAATTAACAAGCGAAGCGAGTAAAGCCCCCTTATTAGCGAAATGAACGTAGTGAATGTAGCGAAGGGGGTTTGGGGGTTGGTAGACAACAAATTAAAGCAAATCTACGAGTTGTAATCAAAGCTTTAGATTGCTTTACAGCTAAGGAGCAAGTGAAGTGATAAGATTTGCGCAGATTTGCTTTAGGGGTTGATAGACAACAAATTAAAGCAAATCTACGAGTTGTATTCAAAGCTTTAGATTGCTTTATAGGTAAGAAGTAAGTGAAATGATAAGATTTGCGAAGATTTGCTTTAGCGAGGAGTTGATTAAAATAAAGTGAGGCATTCCGATTGGAACGCCTCACCTGATTACCACTATATAGTGAATATTATTTTGTAAATACCATATCTGAGAATGTTACAGATGCATATGCACCATCAGCCATTCCAATGTATTTCCATGTCATGGTCTCTGTTGACTCATCATAAACTACACCAAACTCACGGCTCATCCATGTTACTACGATATCGTAATCCTCATTAGAGCTGATTGTATAGGTCTTCTCATCGGTTGTCTCAATATACTCACCGCCAGCATTGGTATAACCCTCTGTATACTCAATTGTTCCTCCAACTGTTGCATCCTCTGATGTAATTGAATACAATCCGGCATACTCTGTTGCAGACATTGCTGTACGGGTGTATGATACCTCCCAAGTACCAATCATGTTAGCAGCTGTAAAAGTCTCAGGCTCTGCAACGGCTCCTGCCTCCTGCTGGAACTCGGCAATCAAGTATTGAGCAGCTTGCTCGCTCATCTCCCATACATCAGCATTCACATCTGCTACAAAGAAACCATCAACATCACCATTCAAAGCCTCGTAAGCAGATGTTGGCATTGCAAACAAATAAGCCTTACGTGCAGAAGCTGTCTCGTTAGCCTCAAAGCTTACTGAAATGTTTCCCGCGTTATCATCCTCTACATAGCACCAGAACTCTTGATACACTGAAAAGATGTTGGTCATTCCCCACTCGGTGTAGTCATACTTAACCAAAGTATAACCTGCAGGGCAGTTTACAGTTGCATTGAAATATGATGAACCATCAACTGCTGCCTCTACAACCTCGCCCATTGGGTTAATCTCGAAGGTATCATCTACCTC
>SUWY01000023.1:13034-32553 GCA_015061245.1 Bacteroidales bacterium | reverse complement strand
TTGAAATATGATGAACCATCAACTGCTGCCTCTACAACCTCGCCCATTGGGTTAATCTCGAAGGTATCATCTACCTCACCTGCCTCCTGCTGGAACTCGGCGATCAAGTATTGAGCAGCTTGCTCGCTTGGCTCCCATAAATCAGGATTTGACTGATCTGTAAAGAAGCCATCTATATCACCATTCAAAGCCTCATAATCTGCTGTTGGCATTGCATACAAGTATGCCTTACGTGGAGATGCTGTCTCGTTAGCCTCGAAGCTTACTGAAATGTTTCCCTCGTTATCATCCTCTACATAGCACCAGAACTCTTGATACTCTGAAAAGATGTTGGTCATTCCCCACTCGGTGTAGTCATACTTAACCAAAGTATAACCTGCAGGGCAGTTTACAGTTGCATTGAAATATGATGAACCATCAACTGCTGCCTCTACAACCTCGCCCATTGGGTTAATCTCGAAGGTATCATCTACCTCTCCTGCAGCCTGATGGAACTCAGCTACCAAGTATTGAGCAGCTTGCTCGCTTGGCTCCCATAAATCAGGATTTGACTGATCTGTAAAGAAGCCATCTATATCGCCACCCAATGTTTCATATACAGAAGTTGGCATTACATACAAGTATGCCTTACGTGGAGAAGCGGTCTCGTTTATCTCGAAGTTTACCTCGATATTTCCCTCCTTATCATCATTAACCCAGTACCAGAAATCTTGATACTCTGAATAGATGTTGGTCATTCCCCATTCGGTGTAATCATACTTAATCAAGGTATAACCTGCAGGGCAGTTTATAGTTGCAGTGAAGTATGTTGAAGCATCGGCTGCAACCTCTACAACCTCGCCCATAGGATCAAACTCGAATGTATCATCAACCTCGCCTGCAGCCTGTTGGAACTCTGCTACCAAGTATTGAGCAGCCTGCTCGCTTGGCTCCCATATTGAAGCATTCTGATCTGCAACGAAGAATCCGTCGATATCACCATTCAAAGCCTCATAATCTGCTGTTGGCATTGCATACAAGTATGCCTTGCGAGCTTCCGGCTTAGCGTTGGCCTCAAAAGTTACCTCAACCTTTCCATTCTCGCCCTCTTCAATTGTATACCAGCACTCTTGATACTCTGAATAGATATTGGTCATACCATATTGCGCATCATAGATGTACTTAACCAATGTATAACCATCCTTAGCAATGATTTGCGCCTCGTAAGTGGCAGCTCCATCAGCTGCAACCTCTACTACTCCTGCCTCAGGTGTAATTGCAAAATCAGGAAGCACTACCTCTGCCTCAGCCTGGATTGTAACTGCAAATTTCACATCTACAGCTTTCATTGTCTCGGTATTTCCATAACGATATGTACAATTTGCAACTATTGGAAGCGATGCCTCTGCGTCAGGATGACAACAATCATCTGCAAATGTTCCGTCTGCCTGAGGTTTCAAACACTTCAATGCGTTACCGCTACCCCAAGCTACAGCACCCTCTTCGCCAAACCAACCATCGGTTGTTGACCAATCCTGGAATTTACCATCAGGTCTTGACATCAAAAACTCGTTTGGAGTTCCACCAATCTTCTCGGTAATTGCAGCCATATCCAATGTATATGACTCAGGAACGATTCCGTGACCCGGAACAAATGTTACAGTTCTTTCAACGGTGATTGTCTCAACTATTGTATACTCATTTGTCTCCTCAACCTCTTCAGGGGTAATAATTGCAGTTACCTCAAGAATAACATCGTTACCATAGTTGATGTATACAACAATCTCTGTTGGATCTACTCCTGGATATGCAGAGATATGGTTGAATGAACCATCAGAGTTAGGCTTAATACAAACAATACAACCAGCACCCCAATCCATTGGACCATCAGGACCAAACCAACCGTCAGTAACTGACCAGTTCTGCCATACCATTTCGCCCTCTTCGTTCTCGTATCCTAGTTGTGGCTCCATATCAGGATCGCAACCTGCAATCAACTCAGCTACATTATATTGACCAGATACATTTACATAACCTGGACCATTAGGACACTCAACCTCAAACTCGATTGTCGCTGTAGCAGGACGTCCCTCCTGAGTAATCTTTACATCAACAGATGTATTCTCAGCATCGTCAAAATTGATTGTAATTGTTGCAGCGCGCTCATTCTTAGAAAGATTCTTCTCTACTGTAGCAACAATTGTGTAATCCTTTACCGCACGACCTTCATCGGAAATGGTCAACCAATCTACACCCTTCTCTACCTCAATCCAGTATGTCTGGTTTGTTGTTGTAACGAAAGATACAGTTCCTCCCTCGTAACCGATAGTCTTCTCGGTCTCAGGAACCTGAATTGTATCTACCCATATCACCTCAGTTGAAGGTGGTACCGGTATAGAATCAGATGGAAGCGGAGTTTGCTCTCCACCTGTTGGAGGAACAATCGGAGTACCTCCAGTTGGAGGGACAATGTCCTCTGACTCGTCGTCGCTCTCACAAGCCACATTGATGCTCAATCCCAAAGCGGCAATCAAACACCATAGCCACATTCTCTTTTTCATAAGCTAAATTTTAATTTACTTTATTTAAGTTTTATTCTTCCCTATACATCTAGGTTTAAGGTGCTAAAGTAACATTAATTCTTTATCCTACAAAAGATTATATAAAATTTATTAAAATAAATCAAAAATATGGTATTATTCATAAAAACAGGAAGCACTAATCTTTCGATTAGCGCTTCCTAACATCGCAATAGATTATATACTATCCTTTTACCTGATCAAAACCCTTTCCATAAACTCCCATCAGTGGAGCAACAGATATAAATGCGTTTGGATCTATGCTCTTTGCTAGGTGCAATACACGAGAAGCCTGAGTCTTACGAACTATCATCATGATAATCTTTCTATCCTTCTTAGTGTACCAACCCTGACCATCTATCAAGGTGATTCCACGGTGCATATCCTTCTCCAACGCAACAGCGACCTCCTCACAATGCTCAGTAAAGACAAACACCTGGGCACTTGAACTCTTAAAGGCAAGCAAAGCATCTAATGTGTATGACATTACTCCCATGATTACGAATCCAAATACAAGTGGCTCTATCTCTTGATTGTATATCAAACGGCTAAGGATTACTGCTCCATCAAGGAAAATCAACAAACGTCCAGGAGTGATATCTTTGTACTTACATACCATCATTACTACAATGTCGGTACCTCCTGTACTTCCTCCATGTGATATTGCCAAGAATACACCCAAAGCAATCAACATTCCGGCCATAACGGCACGAGGGAACATCTCTTGTACCAATGGGATTGGCACTCCGTCTGCATTTGTTGGGAATACACTTGGTGCAATACTCAACATTAACGACATCATACACATTGCGAAGACTGTCTTGATTCCAAAGTTTGGTCCTAAAACCTTTACAGATATTGCCAACAAAACTCCGTTAATCAAGAAGTATGACAAACCTGTTGGAACAAAACCTCCGGTCACATAGTAAATTACCTGTGCAATACCGGTAACTCCACCTCCTACAATAGTTGGCTCAGGCATCATAAATCCCTGGAATGCCACTACGTAAATCATCAATCCAATGGTAATCCAGATATAATCCAGAATTTCCCGTTTTAGCCTTTTGCTGTCCATTTTAATTTTATCCATTATTCACCTTTTTAGCCCATGTATCCTTTAAAGCAACGGTTCTATTAAATACCAAAGCTCCCGGTTTAGAATCCTTATCCACACAGAAATATCCCATTCTTTGGAATTGGAAACGGTCAAGTGGCTGTGCATCTTTTAATGCTGCCTCAACTTTACAGTTTGATAAGATATGCAATGAATCCTCGTTCAAGAACTCCTTGAAATCAACATCCTTGTGTCCGGCAGGATCCTCATCCTTAAACAGACGGTCATACAAACGTACCTCTGCATTCTCGGCATGCTGAGCAGATACCCAATGAAGAGTTCCCTTTACCTTGCGATTTGAAGCCTCGCTTCCGCTACCACTTCTTGAATCCTCATCGTAGGTACAGTAGATTGTTGTGATATTGCCATCGGCATCCTTCTCAACAGACTCTCCCTTGATAATGTATGCTCCTTTCAAACGAACCTCTCCTCCAAGTGTCAATCGGAAGAACTTCTTTGGAGCCTCTTCCATAAAGTCCTCGCGCTCAATATACAACTCTCTTGAGAATGCAACCTGACGAGTTCCTGCTGTTGGATCCTCAGGATTATTTTCAATCTCTACATACTCTACCTTATCCTCGGGATAGTTTGTCAAAACCAATTTTACCGGATTTAAAACCGCCATCATTCTACGTGAGGTTTTGTTCAAATCATTTCGAACACAATGCTCAAGCAGAGCAACATCAATTACAATCTCACGACGAGCAACTCCTACCTCATCAGCAAAAGCTCTTAATGACTCCGGAGAGTAGCCACGACGACGCAATCCACAAATTGTCGGCATACGAGGATCATCCCATCCTGATACATATCCCTCCTGAACCAACTGCAGCAAACGGCGCTTACTCATTACAGTATGGCTCAAGTTTCTGCGCGCAAACTCTATTTGGCGTGGGCGATACTCTGTATCAAATAGTTGATCAATGTACCAATTATACAAAGGACGGTGAACCTCGAACTCCAATGTACAGATTGAGTGGGTAATTCCCTCAAGATAGTCACACTCTCCGTGGGTAAAGTCGTACATTGGATAGATACACCACTTATCTCCTGTTCTGTGGTGAGGAACGTGCAAAATTCTATACATGATTGGATCGCGGAACAACATGTTGGGCGATGCCATATCTATCTTTGTTCTAAGCACCTTCTCGCCATCCTTGAACTCACCTGCTCTCATTCTGCGGAAAAGATCAAGATTCTCCTCAGGAGTACGGTTTCTGTATGGGCTTTCAACTCCAGGCTCTGTAGGAGTTCCGCGCTGAGCACTGATAACCTCAGCCGGTTGATCATCAACATACGCCTTGCCATCGATAATCATCTTCTCGGCCCACTCATATAGTTGCTCGAAGTAGTCTGAGGCATAGTGAACATCGCCATACCACTCGAATCCCAACCACTTAATATCTTCTTGAATAGCATCGGTATATTCGGTATCCTCTTTGGTTGGGTTGGTATCATCAAAACGCAAGTTACACTTTCCGTTGTACTTCTTTGCCAATCCGAAATTCAAACATATCGATGTTGCATGTCCAATGTGTAGATATCCATTAGGCTCCGGCGGGAATCGAGTATGTACTCGTCCGTCGTTTTTACCTGCCGCAAGCTCCTCCTCAATAATCTGCTCAATAAAGTTAAGCGGCTTCTCCTGTTCTACACTCTCTGTGCTTTTAATAATCTCGTCCATTAGAGTTAATTTACGTTTCTTAACGGATGCAAAAATAATTACTTTTTTTTGTTTCTAAAACTTTTGTATTTTTGCATCGATGAAAAAATTTTTACAAATAATATTTTTTGCACTGCTTCCATTCGCGATAACCGCCCAAAATTTCACTAACGGCGGTTACGACCCACTCAACCCATATGGGCAGATGCGACAGCAACAAGACACTTCATCTAGCAAGAAAAAGAAGAAGCAAGACGTTAAGCACCAGCACTATACATGGAAATGGATGCACGATGGAGTTTATAAAAAAATAGTAAACGAGGACACCCTTTTCTCCGGTGCGCATGTAAATAATCCCGTTTTCAGATACAGTAAATCTAATACACATTTGGCAGCATTAGGTTCACCATATCAGTCAAATATTTACATTTTACGCGACTGGAGCGAGCCTACTTACTACAATAATTTGGTCCGAAAGTACCTTTTTAAGCCGGAAGATGCCCTACTTTACAACGTTACAACGCCATATACCGAGCTTGGATACTCTTCTTCGGGTAGCCGTGGACGTAACGAAACCAATCTTTTGGTAAACCACAATCAGAATGTAACACCCCATTGGAATGTTGGATTCAGATACAATCTTAACCGAGCAGACGGACGTTTTCTAAACTCAAAGACCAAGGTGTATGATTTCTCATTCTTCTCTAACTATGAAAAGGATAGATTTGCCTTTGAGTTCTTTATAAATCAGAATAACGGACACTTTAATGAAAACGGAGGTATTAGCGATCGTCAAGTTGTAAAAGATACAACAGAGAAGACCGACAACCTATTGGTTAATCTGGAAGAGGGAACAAGCAACAATCTGAAAAACTTCAATTTCTATACCAATCTGCAGTACCAATTTGGTAAAAAGGCATTTACAAAGATTAAGGACACAGTTGAAGAGGTGAAGCCTAACAAACTATATTTGGCAACTATAGACTCCTTAATGGCAATTGTCAAAGATACTGTAGCACCTGACTCAACTGCCATTAAAATTGCAATGGCGAAATTGGACTCAATTGCTTTAGCTGCAGAGACAAATCCTATTAAGATGGATACTATTGATGTGGTTCGTTACGATACTACATGGTCATATATCTCAAAGTTTGTAGTAAGCCTGAATGTCGAGGATAACTATAGAAGTTTTATTGAGGAGATTGTAACTCAAGACTATTTTGACAAGAGTTATATTAGCGGAACAAAAAATAATGATCGTTTCCACGAGAAAGTATGTAATGTTGGAGCCAAACTTGTCTTTAATGAGATTCCAAAACATCCATATCTTCCGGGACTATACGTAGGAGCCGATGTTGATATGCGATATATTCGCCAGAGATTGACTTTGGATACTTCAAGATTAAATTCACAAGACTCTACATCGGTATTCCACACTCGCGAATATTCAAGCGTTTACGTTAATGGAGGTATTTTCAATATTGATACAAATGCCAAATTAACATACGACGCAAAGGTACGTATCTGCTTGGCCGGAGAACACTTGGGAAATTTCAGTGTCGGAGGTTATATTCAGCAACGCTTAAGCAAAAACGCATTTTTCAGAGCTGATGCATCGTACCGCTTCGAGGATGTTAACCCATATTGGAAATATTATGCCGGTAACCATGACTATTGGTACGACCGCAATATGAGTGAAGAGAAGGAGTTGCGTATTGAGGCAAAATATACCAATAGCCGATTGAGAACCGAGGTTGGCGCAGCATATACCAATACCGATGGATATGTATGGATGGACTCGACATTTAATATCAGACAAGAGAGTAAACCAATCTCAACATATACTGCATGGGTAAAACAGCACTTCAAAGTGTGGAAATTGCACTTTGTTGAGCAGGTATATGTGCAAAAAAGTTCAAACGAAGATATTTTATCACTGCCTTTAGTGTCGGTCTACTCAAGTAACTATATTGAGTTTGCCACCAGAAACAAGGCTCTGACGGTCAATTTTGGTATAGATCTTAAATATGACTCAAAGTTCTATGCAGACAACTATCGCCCATCAACTATGACATTTTACAACCAGCGATACGATAAACAGGGTAATGTTCTTGAGAGCGATGCCTTTATCGATTTGCGGATTGCACGATGCAATATTTTCTTAAAGTACGAACACTTTGACTACTATTTGAGAAAGGGAGGAGGCAACTATTTCAGTGCCTATAGCTACGCTACCAATCCGCCGCTGTTCAGATTCGGACTACGATGGAGTTTCTTCGACTAACCTTATTGTGGTCGATATTGCTAATATCGATGGTAGGGTGTAACAACGATGCGACACCTGCCAATGGAAACTTTGCGGCTGAAAATCAAGATACCTCGCTTAGAAAAAGAGTTATTTTTGCTCCTGTTGGTGTTATTAGAGGCGCAATAAACCATAATACTACCGACTACTATGTTTTAAATGGAGCCATTCAGGGGTTTCATCACGATATTCTTCGCCACTACGCAGATAGTAGAGGCAGGGAGATTGAGCTGGAGATAATAAATGAGGATTACGATACCATCCGCTCCCTATTGCGCAGCGGGAAATGCGATATTGTGGCAATGAATACTTCGCCCGATTATAGCGACACCAACTCTATTTACCATTCAGACCCAATAATTCATAACGACATTGTAATTGTTACTCCGCGAGTAGCTGACGCTACAACAAGAGAACTAATAGAGGGCAAATATATTAGTGTAAAGCGAGGTTCATTAGCTTCGGAGGCTCTTTATCGCTTCAGAGACACATGTGGATACCTCTTTTTTATTGTTGAATTGAGTTCATCAATTACGAGCGAGGATATGTTTAACGATGTCATGAGAGGAGTTTTTGCCGGCACTGCAAATTATAAGCACAAGGCACGAACTGCCGCATACAGAATGCCGGGTATTGGTATACAAGAGACCATCGAAGAGAGTGCGCCTATCTGTTGGGAGTTTAGAACTGCGGAGGCTCGCGATGATTTCAATGAGTGGTTGAAAGAGTTCAAATCTAAGGGGAATGTGGCATATCTGTATCGAAGATATTACAGAAACAGAGGTGCAGATCATATTATCAGATATGGTCAAATCTACTCTCCTCGCCTTTCAGAATTTGATGAGATTTTTAAGCGAGAGAGCAAAGTTTTGGATTGGGACTGGAGATTGATTGCAGCTGTTGCCTATACCGAATCACAATTCAAAGATACCATTGAATCTGTGCATGGTGCATACGGATTGATGCAGATTCAGGAGGTTGCAGCAACCCAATTTGGTGTTCAAGATTATTACAGAGCAGATAGTAATGTGTATGTCGGGGCAAGATATTTGGCATACCTGGATAATATGTTTGCCAAATATATTGACAATGCAGAGGAGAGAATTCGTTTCACTCTGGCTTCATATAATGCCGGTTATGGCCACATTTTTGATGCAATGAGATTGGCAAAAGAGTATGGATATAGCGATACCCTTTGGAGCGGCAATGTTGAAAACTTCCTGTTGATTAAGTCTCAACCGCAATTCAGAGAGTCCCCGGCTGTTCGAAATGGTTCATGCGATGGAAAACAGAGTGTAGATTTTGTAAGACGCGTACTTAGAAGTTATCGATCATACACTCAAACAAAAAAAATGTAATAAATTCGTGGAAAGCGAATATTAATTTATGTATTTTTTTTGCTATCTTCGCATCCGTAAAATGAACCTTTCATAAAGAGTGAAAAATGCCGTACAGAAGATTACCAAACACTGATGCCGCTCGAATCAGAGCAATCAATAAAGCATTGGAAATGAGCGAGAAATCTACTCCAGATCAAATGCCATTTGATGGAGCATTCAGAAGAAGAATGGAGTTGTTTGTTGCTGAGTTTGACAAGAACACAAGACACTCTGCCGATGCTCGAAATCGACAAAACATGAATAGCCGTAAGTTTAACGAGCTTACTCACAAGGCAAGATTGTATGTTTCTCACTTTATTCAGGTTTTAAATTTCTGTATTGCACGTGGCGAAATGAAACCACAAGTGCGTGAATATTACGGTTTGGACATTGATGACTCAAAGGTTCCACCACTACAATCCGACGCAGATCTGCTCTACTGGGGAGAGAAAGTTATTAATGGCGAGCAAGAGAGAATTAACCACGGAGGTAACCGCATCTACAATCCAACCATTGCACTTGTAAAGGTTAATTACGAGAACTATAAACAGGCATACACCTTTCAAAAGGGCCTTCAGGGTAATGCAACCCGTTTGAGTGGCGAGGTTGCAAGCTTCCGCCAAGAGGCAGATGAGATCATTCTTGAGTTATGGAACTCTATCGAGGCATATTATGCCGAGCGTGAAGAGGATGAAGAGAGACGAAGAGCACTATGTGAGGCGTACGGAATTGCATACGTATTCCGCAGAGGTGAGTTAAAACGTATTGCTGATATGAAGGAGGCAAAACGAATCACCCTTGAGTTGCCTTTTAGCCCGGAGGGAGAGGGTTAAGATTTTTTACGAGAGTCTGTAATTTTCTTCAGCGAACAATCGGTAAGCTGAGAACAGGAATCACATATAGAGGAGGGGTTGCAATTGCCACTCCTCTTTTTTCTTTTAAAGAGTTTTACAATCAACCCTACAGTTGCTGCTATTACAATAGATATGGTTATAATCATCTGCATGGATCAATCCTGCTTATATGAAGGTTGAACCCACTTGATATACGAGAAAAGCAACCACCCAGGCTAAAATAATTCCATAAATTACAGAGAAAGTTGCCCATTTTCTTCCTGCCTCTTTAGAAATTGCTACAATAGTAGCAATACATGGCACATAAAGCATCATAAATAGCATAAATCCGTATGCAATTATTGGAGTAAATCCACTGTTCTCCTGCAACTTCTCTGCAAGCCCATCCTCGCTATCATCGTTGTGATAAAGGATTCCCAATGAACTTACCACCACCTCTTTCGCCATTAGTCCTGTCAAAATACTTACATCCATCTTCCAATCAAATCCAAGAGGCTCCATTACCGGCTCGATGGTTTTTCCTATCTTACCTATATATGATTGCTCCATCTGCTCTGAAGGAGTCATATCTGCCTCCGGACGAGGGAAATAACCTAATGCCCATATCACTATTGAGGCAAAAAGGATGACTGTGGACATCTTTTTCAAGTACTGTTTACCTTTGTCCCACATGTGGAGGAACATATTTCTTGCCGTAGGTATTCTGTATGGAGGAAGCTCCATTACAAATGGATCTGACTCTTGTTTTAACATTGTCTTACCCAATACCCACGCTGTAAGGATTCCTAACAATATAGATATAAGGTAGAGTGATAATAGAACCAAACCTTGATGTTTATCAAAGAATGCCCCTACAAGCAGCAAAAGGATTGGCAAACGCGCACTGCATGACATAAATGGAACAACCAAGGTTGTCAATATACGGTCACGACGGCTCTCAAGGGTTCTTGTAGCCATTACGGCAGGAACATTACATCCAAAGCCCATAAGCAGAGGAATAAACGACTTTCCATGAAGCCCCATTTTGTGCATCAACTTATCCATAAGAAAGGCTGCTCGAGCCATATAACCGGTATCTTCCATTAGGGATATGAAGAAGAAAAGAATTAAAATATTGGGCAGGAATACCAATACGCCCCCTACTCCGGTAATAATTCCATCGGTTATCAAGTCATTTAATGGTCCCTCGGGAAGTACACCCTTAGTCCACTCGGCAAGCCAAGAGACTCCGGCATCAATCCACTCCATAGGGAAATTTCCTATGTAGTATGTAGCCTGGAATGTTAACCACAAAAAGAGTAGCAAACATGGATACCCAAGCCAACTGTGAGTTAAAATTTTATCAATATAATCTGACTTTATGGAACTTCTTTTTGTCTGCTTCATGGTCTCGCTCAAAGCCCCTCGGATAAAACCATATTTTGCATTGGCAAATATTGATTTTATATCTAACCTGTTATCCTTCTCTAACTTTTCTCGCTCTTGAGCAGCAACCCGTTTAAGTTTATCGATTTTTGGTTCTCCTGCAAACATCTCATCAATGTTGCTCTCATCCTCAAGTGCCTTGATTGCCTGATAACGAGGCGCATAAATTACCGCCTGATCCTTGAATGGTTCCAAAAGAGGTTTAATTTGCGAGATCGATCCTTCAATATCTGTTCCGTAGTTGATATGGATATGGCGCATCTCATCGGCACGCCCCTCATATGCCTCAATTACCGTATCGAGCAATTTTATCAAGCCCTCGCCCTTAGTGGCTACCGTTGGAACGATAGGGAATCCAAGAAGGTGTCCAAGTTTGTGGAAATCCAATGAGTCACCGCTCTGCTCCAACTCATCATACAGGTTCAAAGCCATTACAACCCAAAGGTTCATATCGATAAGTTGAGTAGTAAGGAACAGATTACGCTCTAACTTACCGGCATCAACTACATTTAAAACAATATCGGGGTGCTGCTTTGTGAGGTAATCGCGCACAAATTTCTCTTCGGCAGAGTATTCTGTAATTGAGTATGTTCCAGGAAGATCTACAATTTCAAGAGTATAGCCACCATGCTTAATCTCCGCACGTTTGGCATCGACAGTTACACCACTGTAATTTCCTACATGCTCGCGCAATCCTGTTATTCTATTGAAGAGCGAGGTTTTTCCGCTGTTGGGATTGCCTACTAAAGCAACCTCTATTCTCTTTCCACGCTCTTTCGCCTGAGCATGAAGTACGCTCTCGACAAATGTACCGTTATAACTTGCGTCAACTCTCTCTGCATGCGATACAACCTCAATCATTGCAGCCTCGCTTCTACGCAAAGAGACGTGAGTGTTCATTACAATATACTCAACAGGGTCATGGAATGGGGCATTCTTTACAACACGAACCTCCTCGCCCGAAATGAAACCCATTTCAAGAACTCTGTTACGGAAACTACCATAACCATGCACCTTTACAATATAACAACACTCACCGGTGCCTATGTCAGCCAAACTTAAATACTCGTGCTTCATGCTGCAAAATTATCACCCAAACCGCAATTGTAAATCCCTAAAAATGGGGATTTTTAAAGTCCATATCCCAACTCCAACTTTGCTATCTCGCTCATCTTATCGGGAGTCCACATTGGTTCGAACACCAAATCAACGGTTACGCTATTTACTCCGTCAATCTCCATGACTACGTCGTGAACCTGCTGAACAATCTCATCGGCAATTGGACATCCTGGAGCAGTAAGAGTCATTTCAACTATTACCTCGTCGGTTTTAGGGAAACGAATATCATAAACCAAACCAAGCTCCCAGATATTTACCGGAACCTCAGGATCGTAAACGGTACTCAACTTCTCGATTACCAAATCTTTCAATAAACTTTCACTCATATCTATTTTGCTGAGTATGCCAAACCATACATCTTAATCTGTTTAACCATTGCAAGCAGACCGTTTGAACGGGTTGGAGACAAATGTTGTGACAAACCAATCTCGTCGATAAAAGTAAGCTCCGCCTTTACAATATCGGCTGCACTCTGTCCTGAGAATACCTTTATCATAAGTGCCGCCAAACCTTTGGTGATAATTGCATCGCCATCGGCCTTGAAGTATAGTTTGCCATCGTGCTCCTCGGCAACAAACCACACTTGCGATTGACACCCTTTGATTAGATTCTCTTCTGTACGCATCTCTGCCGGGAACGACTCCATGTCCTTTCCCAACTCTATGATATACTCGTACTTATCCATCCAGTCATCGAACATTGAGAACTCATCAATAATCTCCTGCTCAATCTCTTGAATTGTCTTACTCATAACGTTTAACTCCTAACTATTCACTCCTAACTAAATCTACTCTGCGCAAATCTAATCACTTCACCTACTCCTTATCTGTAAAGCAATTTATCGCTCAGCGCGCTTCGCTCGGGACAATAGATCTACCAACCCCCAAACCCCCTTCGCTACATTCACTACGTTCATTTCGCTAATAAGGGGGCTTTACTCGCTTCGCTCGGAACAAGAGATCTACCAACCCCCAAACCCCCTTCGCTACATTCACTACGTTCATTTCGCTAATAAGGGGGCTTTACTCACTTCGCTCGTTAATCACCTTTTCCCTTTCACCTTTCCTTATTCAAAACATTGCGGCGGCGCGCTTTATACTCTTCACCAATACGTCAATCTCCTGCTCAGTGTTATACATTCCCAACGATGCTCTTACCAATCCGCTTATACCATAGTGCTGCATTATTGGCTCTGCGCAAAGTTGACCGGTACGTACTGCAACTCCCATGTGATCGAGAAGAGTTCCCAAATCAAATGGGTGAATATCTCCAACAAGGAACGATATTGCTCCCGATTTCTCAGCAGCTTGTCCGAAGAAACGCATTCCCTCTATCTTCTCCATTTCCGAGTGGGCATACTTCAACAACTCCAACTCATGGGCACGAATATCTGCCATTCCCACCTCGGTAACAAATTTCAAGGCCTCGCCCAATCCTATTATTCCAATGAAATCGGGGGTTCCTGCCTCGAATTTAAATGGCAACTCGTTATATGTTGTCTTTGCAAAGGTTACGGTTTTAATCATCTCACCGCCACCCTGCCATGGTGGAAGTTGCTCCAAAAGTGTCTGTTTACCGTATAGAACTCCTACTCCCGTCGGACCATATATTTTGTGGCCAGAGAAAGCCAGGAAGTCGCAATCAAGAGCCTGAACATCAACAGGAATATGGGGTATTGCCTGCGCTGCATCGACAAGTACTTTTGCACCTACGGAATGAGCCTTTTTTATTAACTCCGCCACCGGATTTACGGTTCCAAGCACATTTGATACATAGGCTACGCCCAAAAGTTTGGTCTTATTGGTTAGCAACGAATCGATATTGCTCAAATCAAGCTCACCCTTTTCATTAAACGGAATCACCTTCAATGTTGCTCCTTTGCGCTCACAAGCCATTTGCCATGGCACAATGTTGGCATGGTGCTCCATTTCGGTAACAAGAACCTCATCGCCTGCCTTCAAGAAGGCTTCACTGAAGGTATATGCCACCAAGTTAATGCTCTCGGTTGTTCCGCGAGTAAAGATTATCTCTTTAGGCGAGGCCGCATTTATGAAACCTCGCACAACTTCACGAGCCTCCTCGTTCGCATCGGTACACTTGTTACTCAAGTAGTGAACTCCGCGATGAACGTTTGAATTGTACTTGTAGTAGTACTCATCCATCTTCTCGATTACACGACGAGGACGGTGTGTTGTGGCTCCATTATCGAAGTAGATTAACGGTTTGCCATAGACACTCTCCTGAAGTATCGGGAATTGCTCTCGTATTTCGTTTATATCAAACATTGTCTCTTATTTATTGCAGGCAATTTTACAGCTTTCACAACCCACCTTTTCACCACGAAGTCGCTTCTCAACCATAGTTGCAACCTTATTGCGAAGAGGCTCCAATCTTACTCGGCGCACAATGTCGTGAGCAAATGCCGCCATCATCATCATACGAGCCTCATCGGCACCTATTCCGCGAGAACGGAGATAGAACATTGCCTCCTCGTCGATTTGACCTACTGTTGCTCCGTGTGAACACTTCACATCGTCGTTATCGATGATTAGTTGGGGCTTTGTATTGATTCTTGCTGTATCGGCAAGAAGAATATTATTGTTTGCCTGATATGCCTCGGTCTTTTGTGCATCGGGGCGAACTACAATTGAACCTGTAAAGTTTCCAAGCGAGTTACCATCCATTACACCCTTGAACACCTCGTTACTGGTACAATGTGGTACTGCGTGGTCTATGCGGGTAAAGTTATCGGTACACTGCTCACCTCCCAACAGATAACAACCGTAAAGGTCGCAATGTGAGCCCTCGCCCGCCAACTTTAAATATTGGTTGTTGCGAATTGTTCCTCCATAGAGCGACAACATTATGCTCTGTACATTCGATACTGCTTGTTGCTCAGTACAAACTGTATTGATTAGTGTTGCAGAGCTGTTTTGGCTTTGAATCTGGATATAATCGAGGTTGGCATTATCGGCCACAACACACTCGGTTACACAGTTATGCAGGAACTTCTCATGAACAAGGGTATGATCGCACGCAAGAATTGTAGCTTGAGCACCACTCTCCAAAACAATCAAGTTACGCTGGTAACTCATTAGCGGTGAGTTTGCCTGCAACAGATTGATTATCTGAATTGGGGTTTCAAGAATAACATTCTTAGGGATATATATAAAGACTCCATCCTGAGCAAACGCTCCATTGAGCCATACGGTTGAATCCTTCTCGGCTTGAACGGAACACTTGCCGTATGCCTTGGCAAATAGCTCCGAATATTGCTCTCCAGCCTGTCGCATACTGCAACAGATAACTCCCTGAGGCAGATTTGCGGTACTGTTCTCGGGGTGATACCAACCATTTACGGCAATTATAGGATATGAAACCAATCCATGAACGGCACAGTGGAACAGCTCCTTGATTGGAGTTTCAGGCATAATTGACTTCAAAACAATGTTGTAGTCCTCGCCATATTTGGGGAGCAGATTCAGGTAGCGGTACTCCTCGCTATGCGATGGAACTCCTCCAAGTTCCACAAAGCGATCAAAGCACACCTTTCGAAATTGGTTCATGGCCTGAGGCGCACCCAACTCCAACTGTGGCAATGCCGCTTGAAACAGCTCTTTAAAATCGTTTAGTACCTTCTCTTTCATCACTTTCCGTTAACTTCCTCCTTAATCCAATCGTAACCCTTCTCCTCAAGCTCGGCTACCAACTCCTTGCCGGCAGTCTTAACAATACGACCATCGTAAAGTACGTGAACCACGTCGGGAACAATGTAATCCAACAATCTTTGATAGTGGGTAATTACGATAGACGAGGTTTCAGGGGTTTTAAGTGCGTTAACTCCGCTTGCAACTATTCTAAGTGCATCGATATCCAATCCTGAATCGGTCTCGTCGAGGATTGCCAACTTTGGCTCAAGAACAGCCATCTGGAAGATTTCGTTCTTCTTCTTCTCTCCTCCGGAGAAGCCCTCGTTCAATGAGCGATTCAACAACTTACTGTCAATTCCAACAAGCGCCATCTTTGCACGAATCATCTTTAGGAACTCGGCCGATGAGTATGGATCCAATCCGCGATACTTACGAATCTCGTTTACCGCAGTCTTCATGAAGTTCACTGTACTAACTCCGGGAATCTCTACAGGGTATTGGAAACTCATGAAGATTCCCTCGCGAGCACGATCCTCTGCAGGAAGTTCAAGCAGATTTTTTCCATTGAACCAAATCTCTCCCTCGGTTACAACGAAATGCTCACGGCCTGTCAATACCGATGACAAAGTACTCTTTCCGGCTCCGTTTGGTCCCATAATTGCATGAACCTCACCGGGCTTAATCTCTAAATTGATTCCTTTTAATATCTCCTTACCATCAACACTGGCATGGAGATTCTTTATCTTTAACATATTGTATCGTTTTTTCTATTGCTCACTAATTCGCAAACTATTATCCCACACTTCCCTCAAGGCTTATTTGAAGTAGTTTCTGCGCCTCAACAGCAAACTCCATAGGCATCTTGTTCAAGACATCGCCCGCATAACCCTTGATAATCAAACTCACTGCATCCTCGGTTGAAATTCCTCGCTGATTACAGTAGAAAATCTGGTCCTCTCCGATTTTTGAGGTGGTAGCCTCGTGCTCAACCTGAGCTGTCGGATTCTGTATCTCCATATATGGGAATGTATGAGCTCCGCACTTATCTCCAAGCAGAAGCGAATCGCACTGCGAGTAGTTACGGGCATTCATACAGTTCTTTGAAACCTTTACCAAACCTCGGTAGGCATTGCTGCTGAATCCTGCCGAGATTCCCTTTGATACAATTCGACTGCGGGTGTTATTCCCAATGTGAATCATCTTGGTTCCGGTATCTGCCTGCTGATAGTTATTGGTAACTGCAACTGAGTAGAACTCGCTTACCGAGTTATCGCCCTTCAAAATTGTACTTGGATATTTCCAGGTTATTGCCGAACCTGTCTCAACCTGTGCCCAAATCAACTTTGAGTTCTCGCCTCTACAAATTCCACGTTTGGTAACGAAGTTATAAATTCCTCCCTTACCGTTTTTATCGCCCGGATACCAGTTCTGCACTGTGCTGTACTTAACCTCGGCATTCTTCTCTACCACAATCTCAACTATCGCAGCATGAAGCTGATTCTCATCACGCTGTGGCGCTGTACATCCCTCCAAATAGCTGACATACGAGTCATCTTCGGCTATAATCATTGTACGCTCGAACTGACCTGTGTTACGTGCATTGATTCGGAAGTAGGTTGATAGCTCCATTGGACAGCGTACCCCCTTAGGGATATATACAAATGAGCCATCGCTGAATACTGCCGAGTTCAACGCTGCGAAGTAGTTATCGGTATATGGGACTACCGAACCCAAATACTTCTTCACCAAATCGGGGTGCTGTTTTACCGCCTCCGATATTGAACAGAAGATAATTCCTCGTTCAGCAAGTGTCTCCTGGAAGGTTGTCTTTACTGATACGCTATCCATTACGGCATCAACAGCAATTCCTGCCAAAGCCATCTGCTCGCTGAGAGGAATTCCCAACTTATCGAAGGTTGCCTTCAACTCAGGATCAATCTCTTTCTTCTCGTTATCAACCGCAGTCTTTGGAGCTGCATAATAGACAATATCCTGATAATCAATCTCGGGAACATTAAGATGCGCCCATGTTGGCATCTTCATATTCAGCCAATAGCGATATGCCTTCAAACGGAACTCCAACAACCACTCCGGCTCCTCTTTCTTTGAAGAGATGGTACGGATAACCTCTTCATTCAAGCCCTTGCCAATGAAGTCGGTTTCGACCTTTGTTTCAAAGCCATATTTGTAGTCGGACGAAGTGACCTCGTCCAAAATATCTCCACTCTTTTTATCTATGTTTTCTGCCATATCTACACCATACGCAATTTAACTTGCAAAGATACTACATTTTGGGTTAAGTTTCTTACCTTTGTGCAAAATTATTGATATGAGCGAGAATAGTAAATACCGTGAGTTGTCGGAACTTGGAGAGTTTGGTCTTATTGAGCACCTGACCAAGGATATAAAGTTGAAAAACAGATCATCGATTAAGGGTATTGGCGACGATGCAGCTGTACTGAATTACAATCGCAAAAGGGTACTTGTAAGCACCGACATGCTTATTCAAGGCATCCATTTCGATTTAACATATACCCCACTTAAACATTTGGGTTACAAGGCTGTAGTTGTGAATGCCAGCGATATTTATGCAATGAACGGAACCCCGAAACAGATTACACTGTCTGTTGCCATTTCCAACCACTTTTCGGTTGAGAGCATGGAGGAGTTCTATGCCGGAGTGAGATTGGCATGCGATATGTACGGAATTGACCTTGTTGGCGGCGATACCACCTCATCGTTAAGCGGAATGTGTATCAGCGTTACAGTTATAGGCGAGGCCGAAAAGGATGATGTTGTCTATCGCAATGGAGCCAAACCTAACGAGTTAATCTGTGTAAGCGGTGATTTGGGAGCTGCATATATGGGTTTACAACTTCTGGAGCGAGAGAAGTTGGTTTTCAACGAGAGCAAAGAGGCAAATCCCGATTTTAGCGGTTATGAGTATATTCTGGAGCGTCAATTGAAGCCGGAGGCCCGCCGTGACATTGTTGAAATGCTTCGCGAAAAGGGAATTAAGCCTACTGCAATGATCGACATTTCAGATGGATTATCATCGGAAATTATGCACATTTGCAAGCAATCGAATGTCGGTTGCAATATTTACGAAGAGAAGATTCCTATTGATTATCAGACCGCTAAGATGGCAGAGGAGCTTAATATGAATGTTACCGTTTGTGCAATTTCCGGAGGCGAGGACTATGAGTTGCTGTTTACCGCTCCGCTTTCGGATTACGACTTGTTGAGCTCTTTGCATGGCATTAAGGTTATTGGACACACTTGTAGTGCTGCTGATGGCTGTAATTTGATTACTCGCGATGGAAATAGTTTTGAGTTGAAGGCACAAGGGTGGAAGAGTTTTTGAGGTGATAGGTGAAAGGGGAAAGGTGGAAAGGGATGAGGTGAAAGGTGAAAGGTGGAAAGGTGAAAGGTGAAAGGTGAAAGGTGAAAGG
>SUWY01000023.1:0-12934 GCA_015061245.1 Bacteroidales bacterium | reverse complement strand
AAAGGGGAAAGGTGGAAAGGGATGAGGTGAAAGGTGAAAGGTGGAAAGGTGAAAGGTGAAAGGTGAAAGGTGAAAGGAATTTAGGTATGGAGTTAGATAAGTTTTTTAGAGATTTGGAGAGTGCGGTAGAGAGCGGAGAGCGAAAAGTTATCCGCACAATGCTTACCGAGGTTATGAAGAATAGAGTTGAGTTCTACCAAAAGTGCTCTACTCTTGAACAGTTGGATAGTTACTCACAGGCAATGTTCCATGCTTTGATTTTGGAGCTTGACGAGGAGGAGATTGAGAGTATCGAGGGTGCCGAACTATCATATTTGGCAATCGGTAACTACTTGACAGTCATGCAGACAAGCAATGCCACTCCTGCAGCCGAGACTGTAAAGCGCAGACTGCTGTTGTTGCACTATTTCAACGACTATCTGACCGATACAATGATGACACTTTTCACCCCATCGCATAAAGAGGATAACCGCCTGGAGGCAAGAACATTGGCCATTGATTGTATGGCAAAGATGCAGCTTCACGATATGTGTTGGTTAGGTGAACACTACCCCAATTTTGCCGAGGGCGATGAGCATATTGCCGCTTGCGATCAGGAGTTGGCAGAGAGCTTCGACAAAGAGAGTATTGAACAGGATTTAAAGAATGCCGCAATTATGCACAAGGCTTTAACAGCCCACTTGCGCGTTAAGTATAAACCATGAAACGTTTTCTACTCAGAATATTAGGGTGCGTCAGACAGGCTCTGCCAAAGGCAAGCAAGCTGTGTCTGTGGTTGATGAAGATTATCTTGCCAATATCTTTATTGGTCAGATTGTTACAGTATTGGGGAGTTATTGACTACATCTCAGAATTTCTGGCTCCGATTTTTAATTTTATCGGTCTTCCGGGCGAGAGTGCAATTGTCTTTATCACAAGCTGTTTTTTGCCATTGTACGCCCCTATTGCCGTTATGACAAGCATTGTCCTTACTATGCGCGAGGCCACAATTCTTGCCATTATGTGCTTGATTAGCCACAATCTTCCCGTTGAGTGCGCCATTACCCACAAAACAGGCTCACCATTCTGGAGAATGGTTGCCTTGCGTGTTGCCATGTCATTCGTTGCTGCAATATGCCTGAACTGGGTTCTACCGGCATACCCGGAGCCTTTCGGCATGATTACCCAACCTGAAAGTTATGCCAATGTTGGAGAATTAGTCAAGGCGTGGGCCGTAACAAGTGTCTCGCTGATTTTTACTATTATTCTGATTGTTACCGGTTTAATGACTCTGCACCGTATTTTGGAAGAGTTCAAACTGTTGGACAAAATTTCTGCACCCATTGCTCCCGTTATGCACTTTTTCGGTATGTCGGACAAAGCCTCGTTCCTATGGATAGTGGGTAATTTGGTCGGCCTTTCATACGGAGGCGCAATTATGGTGGATATGGTTGACAACAGCAAGATTTCCAAAAGCGAAGCGCATTATGTAAATAGCCATCTATCTATGAGCCACTCGCTTATCGAGGACACTCTGCTTTTTGTAGTACTCGGCATCAGTGTTTGGTGGATTATGGGTACCCGCTTGGTCTTTGCCCTTATCGTGGTATGGGTGATGAGGCTGTTTAATAAAATGTGAACAGTAATGGGAACTCATACGGTTTTATTATTTGAGGAGGTATATCATTTTGTTAAATACATCAACAATTTTGCCGTCTTTAACTTCTATTCTATAAAACAACGAGATTTTTTCGCCTTCTTTCAACTTTTTACACATCAAGGTCTCATCTTTTGAGTCTGGTCGTACATACCAACCTTTAAAGTCACGTGTTTCATAATCATAATACCACCTTATATGGTTAGCAAGATTAAATAAATATGGTAAAGCCGAACTTCTCATAGGATAAGAAAATAACTCATACGATTCATACATTTGATCATATTGTGTTCCATTTATCCTACCATCAAGTTCTACATCCTCGACATCATACTTTATTGTGTCCCATATAATCTTATTATTATATATTTCATGTAAATACAACCTGCTGTGATTTGAATAGAATTTAGCTGTATTAAATAGAGAATTATTTGAAGCTTCTAAATAATAATATAAAGTATCTGAATGCATATCCACTCTGCATAGGGAGTCTATCATTGGAATTACATAACGCTTCTCCCACTCTTTAAGTTTGGGATATTTTCTTAGTATTGAAGAGTAATAAGAGTCTTCGTCTAAAGAGTCCAAGACATGTGATAGAGCACTATTTTCTACTCTTTCATTAAAAATCGCTTTATCTATAACTCGGTTTGATTGAATAGCGTCTTGTTCCAATGCATATAATTGAGCTTGTCTATATTGATAGACATCAAAATATTCAAAATCAAATTTCGTACGTTCTGTTATCTTACCATTGGATATTACAATCTTATGAAATACAAGATGGGGATTAGGAGTATCAACTCCATGACAATTTGAGATATTAAAATAATAAGATTCATTCGTTTCATAATCTAAACATAGTGTATGCAACATTTTTCTATTATTACTTATCAATGCTTGACGCATATATTCCGGTAACCACCCTATTTGCACTTCTTCCTCTGTGGTTATACTCATAAAAACATTAATATCATTGCGCCATCCATTGTATGGATATTTTCTCCCGCTAATTACTTTATGATTCCTACTTTCTAATAAAAACTCGCCATCATGTTGAAACAAATAGATAGTATCATTATCATAGTCAACAACATTTAACGAATCTATTATTGAATAAAAAATGGAATCGCTCCTATTAATTTTATGCGTTTCATCTATATACTTATATCTAAAACCGGTGCCGATTTCCCACAAAACTCTGTTAAATGGATGAAGTTTAGGGGAGTGGCGCCACATCCAGCTATAAAACGGAGGTGCATCTACTCTATACCATTCTTTATCTCTTTTAGCCTTACCGGTCAATAGCTCCACAAATGAATGTGTACCGTTCTCTTGAGCATGAACTTCAACTATATTAATACACAATAACGACACTATAATAAAGAAGCTCACTCCTATAAAATGCCATGCTCTACTTGTATTCATAAGGTTTTTGTTTTTTCTTATTTATAACTTCAAAATTGGTCTCATGTATTTCTGGTCCACTATGATAAAACCATTATAAGAGAAGTTTAAAATATCACCAAACATAAATTCATAATCAACCCAAGATTTTCCATCATAAAATGTGGCAAATATCCTCTCACCATCAGAATCAATCAGATTGGTGGGATTGTTGGCGCAATAGGAGTATGGAGAGTATTGGTAGTAACTCTCGGCTTCCTCTTTGCCACTAAAGCGATAACAAGGTTTGGGCTGTGTACCTATTTCAGGGTTTTGATGTTCGGCTCCAAAAGGATAGTAATCGATGACTGTTTCCATAGAGCAAAGCATTTAAAGGGTTCGCTTTGCAATGTAACACAATATTTGCAGAAATGCAAGAAAAAGGATAAAAAATGAGACTGTATCAAAAAAAATTTGACACAGTCTCATTTCCCATCTTCTTGCTTTTTTATTATTGTTAATTCATTAATTTAAAGCCGATGAAGTAGGTGCGAGGGGCGGTTGGACCGTAGAAGTAGCCGGCATCGCGGAATGTTCCCTGATCCAAGTCGGTTTGGAACTTATCCAAAATGTTCTGCACTCCTCCGCTAATCTGCAACTTTACATGGTCATCCAAGACAAAGGTGTAGTTAAGCTTTACATTCAAGTCAATGAAATCGGGAGCATTCTCCATTCTATTCTCCTCAATATATCCCTGGAAGTGGGGAACAATCATCTTACCTGTATATACTCCGGATAGAGAGAAGTCGAAATTCTTTACCGGCTCAGAGGTAAATGTAAAGTAACCATAGTAGTTTGGAGAGCGCATCATACGCTTTGTTGTCAACTGCTCTCCACTATCGGTCTCTGCCCATACCTCGGGCGATTTGTATAAACTCTTCTGAGCGGTAAATCCAACCTGCAAGGCAGCCTCTTTTCCATGAGCAATCTTGGCATCGAAATTCGCTCCGTAAACCTCGGCACCATCGCCATTTCTACGCTCTTGCAACTCCGGGCTGATACTCTCAATAACAAAGACATCGCTCAAATCGGTATAGAATCCCTCAGCTAAGATATTTGCCTGCCAATGACCAAACTCGGTTGTCCAATCGACCGATGCACTGAAGCTGTTTGAACGCTCCTCCTTCAAGTTATCGGCCAATACTGTCTGAACATTCTCGCCACCTACCGCTGTCAAGTGAAGATCCTCGTCGTATGCCTGAGGCGCACGGAATCCTGTTGACCAGGTAAGTCTTGCCTGAAAGGCATCGCTCGCCTTATATAAGAAGTTTAAGCGAGGGCTGAAGATCAAATCATCAATAAGGTTATGCTTGTCCAAGCGCAAGCCAACGAGCATAGTGAAGTAGCTGATTTTCCACTCGTTCTGAAGGAATGCACTGGCAATACGAACATCTTGCTTCATATCTCGGTCATAACCGGTCATAATATCGTGGAGCGAGTTGTTCTGGTACTCCAAGCCTGCAGTCAATACCGATGGCGCAAAGAGACATTTGTCATAGTCTCCAACATACATTGCTCCTGTTATCCAGGTCAAATCGTCGGTCTTTCCATAGGCATTCGGGTCCTGCTCTGTTCCATAGTAGCTGTTTCTATCTACGTGCTGAATAGAACCGAAGAGCGACAATTTGTGTTTACGATTATTGAAAAACTGGTCGTATGTCAAACCTCCGCTGTTAATAATATGCTTTGTCTGCTCGGTAATGTCGCTCTCGTGCGGTTGTAAATCGAACTTGTTACCTCCGCGACGGAACTCGTTTGTTGTGTGGTACTCCAAGCTGATGCGACTCTCAGCCGAGGGGCGATAGTATGCACGAACACCAAAGGTATTTGAGTTCAATTTACCTACCTCCGAAAAGCTATCGCCATCGCGATCGTATGGATTTCTGTTTCTATAGGTTTCGTAGAGTGCCACTCCATAGGTGTTGGTCTTTGATACCAACGAGGCATTTGCAGCAAAGTGCTGCTCCCATGATTGACCATCCATATTTGAGAAGTTTCCACCTAACTGGAATGAGTTATTTACCGGATCTTTGGTAATAATGTTGATTGTTCCTGCAACGGCATTAGCTCCGAAAAGCGCAGAACCTCCTCCACGTACAACCTCGATACGGTCAATCATATTTGCAGGAATCTGCTCCAGCCCATACACTCCGCTCAAAGCACTCATTACAGGACGGCTGTTTATCAGGATTTGTGAATATGGTCCCTCAAGGCCATTGATTCTTACCTGTGGAAATGTACAGTTCTGACAGTTATTCTCGACACGCAATCCGGACTGATAGTTCAAGCTTTTTGCCAAGTCGGGGGCATTCACTGTTTGGAATAATTTCTGACTCACCACATTAACCACAACCGGAGCCTCTTTTCTACTCACTTCGTTACGGTTGGCCGAGATTACAACCTCGCCCGTCATATAACTCTCCTCCTCTAAAGCAAAATGAACATCGGCAACATGCTCGTTTGTTACTGTTACCTTTTTGTCCATTGTCTTATAACCCATTGCCGAGACCTTGACGGTATAGACTCCTGCTGCAATATTTTTAATTGTGAATTGACCATTTTCATCGGCTACAGTTCCACGGTCCAACTCCACTATCAAGATTGAAGCTCCAGGGATATCGTACTCTGATCCTGACTCTATTACATGTCCGAAAATTTGATTACCCTCATCGACCGGGGTATTCGCATAAATGTTACACATAGACAAAAGTGCAACCACTAACGTTAATAATCTCTTTACCATATCTTTACTACACTATATTTTTCAATTCTCCAAGTTTCAATATTGTTTTGATATTGAACACACAAAATGAGTGCAGGGTGTAATTCTCTATTGAAATTGCACCCTGCGCCCAAGTCTAAAAACCAAAACAATATGCTTACTATCACTAAAAACTCTTATCTTATTGCGATTGCGCAAGCGCACTTTTTACAGTTGCAAAATTATGGCGCATAACCAAGCTACACATCCCCATTAATTGGAATTATGCACAATTTGCATCCCTATTTATAGGGATTTTAGCCCTTTTTGTCTATTTCAGGTGTTGAGAGGTGAAAAAAATAGAGTAACTTAGCGGTAGAAAAAATGAATTTATATGGAGATAGTTATTTTCACTAAAGAGAGCAAACTGGCCGATTTGATTAGCGCCAACAGAAATTTAATTTTGGTTTTGCCAAGATTTGGCATTGAGTTGGGTTTCGGCGATAAGAGCGTTGAGGATGTCTGCCAAATGTATGGGGTGGATGTGCAGATGTTTTTGATGATTTGCAAAGTATATACCTTTAACGACTATCTCCCAACTACCGAGCAGATTCGAGAGGCCAAATTTGACGATTTGTTGAAATATCTTGAGGCCTCGCACAAATACTATAAAGAGTCAAGAATTCCCCATATTGCCCGTCACCTTGACCACCTGGCAGCGGCCATGCCGGAGAAGGATGGAAAGTTGCTTCGTCGATTCTACAAGGAGTACGAGGCCGAGGTTGACAACCACTTTATGTATGAGGAGAGTACAGTTTTTCCATACATTCAAGAGTTGACCACAGGAAGCAGAAGCAGCTCATTTACAATTGAGACCTTCGAGGAGAACCATAGCAATATCGAGGATAAGTTATCGGATTTGAAGAATATCATTATCAAATATCTGCCCGCCGGAATTTTGCCGGAAGAGCGTATCTCAATTCTGTTCGATCTGTTCCGCTTGGCGGAGGATTTGGATAAACACACTCTAATCGAGAATAAGATTCTTGCCCCCTACGTTGAACTTCTTGAAGCCGGAATGCAATGAAAAAGAGAAAGATTGTTTTGGGCGAGGAGTCAACTATTATAGCTTTGGGATTTGCAAAGATTCTTGAAAGCTCTGCCCTGTTCGAGGTTGTGGCCCATACCGAACGCTTTGAGAAACTCGAAGAGAAGGTTGCCATAATCAAACCCGATGTAGTGGTAGTGAACCCCATGATGAGTGGCGCGGTTAGGGGCGATTCAACCATTAATACATTTGAAAACAGCTGTGTAGTTGCACTTATATACAACTACGTAGAGCAAAACATCTTGAAGCAGTATCACGGAACAATTGATATTGGAGATAGCCGCCAGGAGATCGAGAATAAGCTGAAAGATGCTATTGCTCAATTGGATAGCAAAGAGAGCGAGAAGCGTAACAGCTATGAGTTATCGGATCGCGAAACCGATGTTTTGGTTGCCGTTGCAAAGGGAATGCAGAACAAAGAGATTGCCGATATGTTGAACATATCGATTTATACCGTTATATCCCATCGAAAGAATATTGTAGCAAAAACCGGTATTAAATCGGTTGCCGGATTGACTGTTTATGCTCTGATTAACAATCTGATTAGTGAATCGGATGTTATGTAATAGAGTTTTTTAACATCTGTTTTGAAAATTGCTATAATAAATGTATCTTTGCGTTGTTTGGCGTGTTGTGCCCAGACAACCTATAGAGAATTGATTCTAAATTTTTAATTTTAATAAATAAGTTGATATGGAAAAAAGTCCATTGCAGTTAGCCAGAGCTGAGTATCAGCCAAAATTGCCAAAGGCTCTTCAGGGTCCGGTAAAGGCTAAAGAGGGAAATCCTACTCAATCAGTAGGTAATCAGGAGGAGATTAAGAAGTTGTTCCCTAACACCTATGGAATGCCTGTTATCGAGTTCGAGTCAGGTGAGCCATACGAGATGGCCCCATTTAATGTGGGAGTTATTCTTTCAGGAGGTCAGGCTCCCGGAGGTCACAACGTTATCAGCGGTCTTTTCGATGGTATTAAGACATTGAACAAGGATAGCAAACTATATGGATTCATTCTTGGTCCCGGCGGTTTGGTTGACCACAAATATATGGAGATTACAAGCGACATGATTGACGAGTATCGTAACACCGGAGGTTTCGATATCATTGGTTCAGGTCGTACAAAACTTGAGGAGGAGTGGCAGTTCGAGAAGGGTATCAAGATTCTTCGCGAGTTGAACATTAAGGCTCTTGTTATTATTGGTGGCGATGACTCAAATACCAACGCTTGCGTTCTTGCTGAGTACTATGCAGCTAAGGAGTATGGTGTACAGGTAATTGGTTGTCCAAAGACTATTGACGGTGACTTGAAGAACGAGCAGATTGAGACATCGTTCGGATTCGATACAGCTTGTAAGACCTACTCAGAGCTTATCGGAAATATTCAGCGCGACTGTAACTCATCACGCAAATATTGGCACTTCATTAAGTTGATGGGACGTTCTGCCAGCCATATTGCTCTTGAGTGCGCTCTTCAGTGCCAGCCAAATATCTGTCTTATCAGTGAGGAGGTTGAGGAGAAGGCAATGTCACTTGACGATGTAGTTGCATACATTGCAGAGGCTGTTGCTGCTCGTGCTACCGATGGTAATAACTTCGGTACTGTTCTTATCCCAGAGGGAATCATTGAGTTTATCCCTGCTATCAAGAAGCTTATCGCAGAGCTTAACGATGTTCTTGCAACCGATGAGGCTAAGGAGGTTGCTCGCAACAAGCAGCTTGACTATGTTAAGGAGCACATCTCTGAGGAGAACCTTAAGGTATTCAACTCTCTTCCAACCGAGGTTGCAGAGCAGTTGGCTCTTGACAGAGACCCACACGGAAACGTTCAGGTATCTCTAATCGAGACCGAGAAGTTGCTTTCTCACATGGTTGCTACAAAGCTTGAGAAGATGAAGAAAGCAGGTAAGTATGTTGGTAAGTTTGCTGCTCAGCACCACTTCTTCGGTTACGAGGGACGTTGCGCTGCTCCATCGAACTACGATGCTGACTACTGCTACAGCCTTGGATTCAATGCAACTCGTTTGATTGCTAACGGCAAGACCGGTTACATGTCTATCATTAAGAATACAAACAGCCCTGCTGATCAGTGGATTGCAGGTGGTGTGCCTATCACAATGATGATGAACCTTGAGAAGCGTAACGGTAAGATGAAGCCGGTTATCCGTAAGGCTCTTGTTGAGCTTGACGGTGCTCCATACAAGTACTTCGTTTCTAAGCGTGAGACTTGGGCTCGTTACACAAGCTACGTTTATCCTGGCCCCATTCAGTACTTCGGACCATCATCGGTTTGTGACCAGCCAACAATCACTCTTCAGCTTGAGCAGAAGAAGTAATTGTAACTACAATAGATTAAAAATGCTCCCTTGCCATTGTGCGAGAGAGCATTTTTGTTTGCGGTTATTGGTTGTTATTGAGCAATTATCCAGCCCTTTTTATCAAATTGTAGTTTCCGGATAAAGAGTTTTGAACGGCCGTCATACTCTTTCATGTAGGCATGCGAGATAAAATAGTACTCACCATTAATCTCATAAACCGAACAGTGACCTATTCCAAAATTACTCTCATCGGGACCATAAAGATAGGTTCCGCCGCCATACTCCATAGGTCTGCCCTCTTTGTCAAGGAATGGACCTGTAATCTTTTTAGATCGGCCATAGACAGTTTTGTAGGTCGAGTTCTCACCACGACAACAGTAATCAAAGCTGACAAATAGGTAGTAGTACTTACCACGCTTTAGAATAAAAGGGGCCTCAATTGCATTATCGCCGGCCTCGATTGTTCCCGCAAACTCTTTGGTAAATTTTATTTTGCTCAGGTCAACCGATGCAACTGAACGGCGTGCTATTGTTACAGGCTTGGTTATCGGAGTCTGCATATCCTGCTCAGAGAGCTGCACAAGCTGAACTCCATCCCAGAATGAGCCGTAGGTCATGTACGGGAGGCCTCGTTTATCAATAATAATATTGGGATCAATTGCATTCCAATTATCTATGTTTCTGTGCGATACAATTACAACTCCCTTATCCTCCCATTTAAAGTTGGGCGAGGTTAGGTCGAGAGTTTTGTTTACAGCATGGCCGATAGCACTGCCGTTCTTGCCAAAAGTTGAGCACGAATAGTAGAGGTGCCACAGACCGTTGTGGTAGATTATATCAGGAGCCCAGGTGTGCCCTCTGTACCCCGGCACCGAGTCCATTGCCCACTGCGGAGCTTGCGCCAACACCGGTTTCTCGAAACGCCACTCATCCATGTCAGAGCTTGACATTACGGTAACCCCCATTCCGGTCGCAAAGATGTAATAACGGCCATCCTCGCCCACCGCCATTACCGGGTCGTGCATATCGGGATTTGTAAAGGTCATTGGACGGCTACGACCGTCACGCACTTGCGCATTGAGTGCATTAATCCCACCAAGCCCTGCCATTGCAAAAGTCAGGATGATAATCGAGAGTAAGAGTTGCTGTGTTTTCATAGATTTTATCTTTAATTATTCCACTACTATCCGTGGGATAAAGATAATCAACCTTGAATAGAAATGCAAATATGTGAGACACGCCTCACTTATTTAAAATAAACTACATATAAATGTATATAGGCTAAAGACAAAAGTCACTTATCTGTAAGTTTCTTATAAATGAAACGCTTTGACTCATTTGAAAGGAAAATTCAAAAAAAAGCAGCTACATTTCTGTAACTGCCTAATTTTAAGTGTGCCACCCGGAAACGAGTTTCATTTCTAAATGGCTCTATATCTTTGCGTTAAAGAATCGTAACAAACGTAATCTCCCGCTATTGCTCCACCTGATTTCTGCACCATTTTGCAGTGTCTCGCAGAGTCGAGTTCCTACTTTGTTGCAAAGGTAGTGCTTTATTTTGAAATGCAAGCAAATGCCTTGAAATTTTGCTCCACCTCAGTTCGGGATCCCTATTTTGAAAAAATCCACCTATTTTTTATAGGGTTATTCTGCTATCAAAAACGCCCTCAAATAAGCCCATTTCTCGCTTAGCGATGCCTAATCTGCTTGCCAACACTCGCCAATCCTTGACATCAGCTATAATCTCGCTGATGATACTCTTTGCAACCTCTGGGGTGAGCATATACTCCTCACACGAGTCAAGCAGAATTGACAAATCTGCTTTGTTGGTCTTGCTATTAATGAGCAAACTTTGATGGTCGTTCAGCGTTGGATTCATATCGTATGCAGGCGATAGTGTCCAGCCCCTAGCCGTGAGTAAGAATCCGTGATTACGGAAATGATCATCGCTGTTGCCTACGCAGATATTGAATGCAATTCTGCGGAATAGTTCTCGCAAGTTCGCGTCAACATCGGTACAACCGCTAATGATAAAATCAACAATGTCAATATATCCGTGTCCTGTTGTAGCGTTGTCGCCATCATTTAACCCGAGCAGTGTCATTGCAGATGCAAAATGAATTCGTTTGCCTTCATTTGTTCGGTCGAAACGACGAGAAAGGAGTGTATGATGCTTGTCGTTTATTTCAAGTACCTTTGTTTCGGCAACGTTTATGCCCGCATTTTTGGCTAATATATGACAGAAATGTTCCCACAATCCTGCATCGTAATCATCCTTCAATGATGGGAACTTTGCTACATATATACTGCGGTCCGTATCTACAACATTTGCTTTGGGACGCGCACCACCGAGCGAAGATCCTGGCTGCACAAGTTGAGCAATCCATCGTTTTTCGGGTAGTGCATTGGTCTCCTCGCTTTTCTCAATTTCCTTGCTTGCTACAATGAGTTCACGCAAGTCTGTCAATGGTGGAATACGCAAAGAGTTGTCAGCGTTTATAAACTCACCATCAGGCGTTTCTTTGAATCGTAATCCTCCCATACGGGAAAAGTCATCAATACCTGTCAAAAAGTCAAACGATGAAAGCCTGCGGATTGGTCGGTTCTCCTCTTGTGCCAAGATCTGCTCACGACGGAGAAGAAGAGTGCGTCCCCATCTATCAGGCAGTGCATCGGCAAAGCAACCGAAGATATCCTTATTCGGCTGAGTGTATTGTATTCCGGGATAGTTATTGAGGTCTTCACTCAGGCTGATGGCATTGTACTTTTTAATCCAACTATCGGCAAACTTGAAGCTATAACTGTCCGAGCCACGAAGCGATTCGTAGCCAAGCTCTCCAACGAGTTCAATCTCCTTAAGCCAATCAAAATCGGCATATACATACAATTTCTTCATAGCACATTACTCCTTTTTAGATGCCCTTTCACGCTGTGGTAAATTCATATCTTGTAATGCTCTGCCAAGTTCGTCATCCTTTGCCAAAGAGAGAATATCATCATCTAGCTGCAGGGCATACAATACACGCAGATATATACCAATAGCCACGGTGGGAGCACCCTTTTCTATGCGGGACACCGTAAGAGGAGAGCAAGTAGCACGCTCCGCCACCTGCGCAACACTCAAATTGCGACGCAATCGGGCAAGCTTTATCTGCTCGCCAACAACCTGCATTTTCTGCTCCAACTTTCGGGGTAATTTAGTCCCCATTGTACTCTTTGCCATAACCGTAACATATCATATAATATGCAAATATAATACTTTTTCTTTATTTTATGATAGGTTGAGTAAAAATATATGATTATAACTGTAAAGAAAAGCATGACAGTTCAAAACAAACGAACCCACAAGATTGACTTGCGAGTTCGTTAATATTATAGATGCCTTTTTTGAACAACTATCAACTGGGTGCCGACTAGGTTCCGACTGGGTGCCAACTTAGTTCTATCTTAGTGCCGACTTGGTGCCATCATGAGCAGTATCATGAGCAGTTCATGAGCGCTTATAGACAAAAGTATGAGAATAAAGTTGTCAGCAAACTTGAAACAATTGTACCTATACGCCTCTATCAAATAAAACGACGAGGCCAATACTCTTTTATATTATAGGCATAGTATTAAGATTCCCTTCAAATAAATATCTATCGAGATATTCTAATATCTTGTTTGATTCTCCCATGCCACCACAACAATATGGCTCTCTACATATTGTAATAAATTGGCAACGAGATAT